>DATHKX010000119.1:0-28470 GCA_035488835.1 Gemmatimonadales bacterium | reverse complement strand
TGCCCGGCCTGCTGGTGGCACCGGGGGGCGTCACCGTCGGACCGTAGTCCGGCGGCGCGCTAGACCCGAAATCCTCGCACCAGCGCCCGCAGCCGCTCGGCCGCCTCCAACAGGCTGCTGGCGGAGGCCGCCATCTCCTGGGTCGACGCGCCCTGTTGTTCGGCCGCGGCGGTGACCTGCTCCGCGCCCGCCGCGTGCGCCGTGGCGCGCGTCGCCACCTGCTCCGCTTGCCCCTGCAGCTGCGCTGTGGTTTCGCGGTTCGCCTGGGCGGTGGCCCGCACTCGCGCGGCTGCCTGCTCCACGAGCTCGATCGCCGTGGCGATCTCGGCGAGGCCGTGCGCCGCGCCTTCCGCGACGGACTCGATCCCCCGGACCTTCGCCTGACCCGCGGCCATGGTGGCCGTGACGTCCTCCATCTGCTCCCGGATCGAGCCCGTGGTGCGGGTCACTTCCTCCGCCGCCCGCGCTGACTCGTCGGCCAGCTGGCGCACCTCTTCGGCCACCACCGCGAAGCCACGCCCGTGCTCGCCGGCTCGTGCGGCTTCGATCGCCGCGTTCAATGCCAGCAGGTTGGTCTGCGACGAGATACGCTTGATGAGCTCCACGAAGTCGTCGATCGACACGCTCAGCTCGCCGAGCTGGCTGATCTGCTTCGAGGTGGTCTGGACCACCTCCCGTACGTTGAGCAGCACCGTCCCCGCGGCGGCTACGTCGCCCCGGTGTCGGTCGGCTACCGTCCGGATCTCCCCTCCGAGCTTCGCCGCGCGCTCCGCCGCATCCGCCATCTCGCCCGTCGCCGTGCGAAGCAGCTCGAGACCGGTGCCCATGGAGGTGAGCGCGGCGCGCTGCTGGTCCGCACCCCCCGCGATCTCGACCATGGCCGTCGACACCTCGCTCGAGGAGGCGGCGAGCTGCTCGCTCACCGCCGACAGGTCCCCCGCCGCCCCGGCGATCCGGTCCGACTCGCCGATCACCTCGCCCACGATCTGTCGGAGCCGGTCGCCCATGTGCTGGATGGCATCCGCCAGCACGCGGAACTCCCGGGGCATCTCGCCGGTGGTGACCGGTCGCAGGTCGCCGGCGCCGAACCGCTCGGCGGCCGTCACCAGTCGGCCGAGCGGACCGTGCACCGATTGGACGGTGTAGCGTGACAGGAAGAAGCCCGCGAGCACGAGGGCGACGACGAAGACCCAGAGCTTGCGCTCTCGATCGGCCGCGTCCGCGGTCAACCGCTCCGCGGCCTTCGCCGCCTTCTGAGCCTGCCGGCGGGAGAGATCGCGCACCAGCCGCGTCAGCTCCGCCGCTTGCGGTCGCACCGCCGTCGCCCGCGCCATCGCCTCCTGATCGCGCCCCAGGTCTCGGAGCGCATGTGCGATCGAGTACTCGGTCTGGATCGCCGCGTGGAGCTGCTTTACGCGATTCACCGTGAGCCGATCTTCGACGGTAAGACCACCCAGCGCATCCAGCCGCAGCTGGTGCTGAAACGCTTCCTCGGCGGCGGCTTGGAACTCTCGCCGCGCGTCGTTCCCGGGCGCGCCCAGATACTGCTCGGCGGCCCGGATCTCCTCCAGCACGCTCGTGACGAGCCCGCTCCCTGCCTCGGTCGACGTCCGGAGCGCGTCGAGCTCCTGCTCGACCGCGTACCGCATCTGGCGGAGTGTAGCGGCGCCCGCGATCGCCGTGGCGATCAGGCCCGCCAGGAGCAACGCCAGCCCCATCAGGATGCGCGCGCGGATCGTGTCGAACCGGCCCGGCACTATCGCGCGACCTCCGTCACCAGCCGGCCGTTTCGCACCACGCCGATGACCACGGTCCTACCCGCCACGTCCCCGTTGCCGTCGAACGCGATCGTGCCGGTCACGCCCTCGAACGGCGGCTGGCCCCGACCCACGCGCGCGAGGTAGTCCCGAACGGCTCGTCGGTCGGCGCCCGCCTGGTCGATGGCGCGCGCCAGCAGCAGCACGCTGTCGTACGCGCCCGCTCCGCGATGGTCCGGGCGCTGTCCCGGGAAGGCGCGCGCGTAGTCCGCTACGAATGCGACGTTACGATCGTCGCGCTGGTCCGCGAGATAGGCGGACGATAGCCGGATGCCCTCCGCGAGTCCCCCGTCCGCCTCGATCCCGGTGAGCGCGTCCCCGCCGAGCACGGGCCACCGCAGCCCGAGCGAGCGCATCTCGCGCAACGCCAGCTCGGCCCCCGGTCGCTCGGCGGCGAGCAGCAGCACGTCCGCGCCCCCCCGGCGCATGCGAGAGAGGTACGGCTCGAGCGAGGCGGTGGCCGGGATGTAGGGATCGGCTTCGAGCACCGTCCCCCCCAAGCGCGCAAACTCGGCCACGAACGTCCCGCGCACGCCCCGGCCGTAGTCGTTGTTGATGTAGATGATGCCGGCCCGCCTGGCGCCGAGCGTCTGCCAGGCAAAGCGCGCGAGCTGCGGCCCGTGTTGCAGATCGCTCGGGCACACGCGGAACACATAGGGACTGATCCCCGACAGGTCGGGACTGGATGCGGACGGCGAGATCATCGCAGTGGGAGTGGCGCCGCCGCCGTACACCCGCGCCGCGGCGAGGGACGTGCCCGAGCTCAAATGTCCAACGACCGCCACGATTGTAGGGTCCGCGTACAGCTGCTCCGCCACCCGCACGGCAGTGTCCTCGTTCCCCGAATCATCCACGACTCGCAGCTCGAGCTTGCGGCCTCGGATGCCGCGTTTGGCGTTCACCTGGTTCACCGCCAGCTGGGCGGCCCGGAGCATCGAGGCGCCGCGCGGCTGGGAGAAGGGACCCGCGAGGCCGACGGCGATCGGCCCCGTCGGGCGGGAGCACGCCGCTAGCGCGAGAGCGGCGGCGACGACAAGTGTCCTTCGCAGAGGCCCTCCAAGTGGGCGCGGGGCAAGGTTAAGCGTGCCCGTGGGGAAGTGCAACATTCACACCCACCCACAGGATTTCCACGGGGTTTTCCAGACCGTTGTGGACAACGCCCGATTGCCGCCGTGCCGGTCCGGGGTAGCTTTGGTGCGAGTGGAAACGTCAGGACGCCTGTACCGATTTGCGGGCGCGCTCGAGGGGCTGCTCGCCGCCCCCGATGCCGAGGCCTTCGAGCGTGCGTGGGAGACGGCGGACGTCGACCGGCTCGCGTGGGAAGCGCTGGGAGGCGCGCGGCGGGCGGACAGCGAGACGCTCGAGCCCGCGCTCGATCAAGTGGATCGCCGCCTCCTCGCGATGCTGGAGCGCTGCCGTGCGTTCCCCGATCCCCACGTCGTCACCTTCCGGGTTCCCGAGCTCGAGCGGTGGCAGCATGCCGCGGCCGCCGCCCTCGTAGGCGCGCGCTGGGGCATCGCGGGTTTGCGCACCGTGATCGCGGACACGGGGGCGCCGCTCGGGCGCCGCTACTTCGCGTTCCTCGCGCTCGCCGAACGACACCCCGAGGGAGCATGGCCGCTGTTCGAGCGGTATCTCCTGACGCCGGGCGCGCACCACGCATTTGTCGCCGCCGCCGTGGAAGCGGCGCGCTACTACCCCGGGCATGCCGACGTCCTCGCCCGCCTGTTCGAACGGATCCGCGGCGATCAGCTGCTGCGGCGGTTCCTCGGCCCCAAAATCCTCGAGTCGCTCTATGTCCTGAGCGAGGACTGCAGCTTGCCGTTGTTCGAGGAGCTGCTCGTCACCGGGCATACCGACCCGGACGTGGACCGCTGCGAAGTGACTCGGGCGCTCGTCGTCGTGCGCCGAGCGACCGGGCGGGTCGCCCCGAGCTCCAAGTTCGCGGACGGCGACGAGGCGGCCGTGCTGCGCACCCTGGACGAGGCGGAGCGCCGCTTCGAGGCTACGCGGGACCGAATCGTGCCTGTGGTGGTGATCTAGGGTTGGACGGTCTTACGGTCCGACAGTCCGACCGTCCGACCGATGAACTCCCACATCTTGTCGCGGTACGCTCGCCCGCCGATGTCGTAGGTGTCATTGTGCCCGGATCCCTGAATCAAGACCACCTCGACCGGCCCCGCGGCGGCAGCCGCCACCGCCATCCCCATCGCCGTCGGCACGAGCCGATCCGCGTCGCCGTGAAACAGCAGGATCGGGCAGTGGACCCGCCTGACGTTGGCGACGTTGTCGAGCGACAGGCGGAGGAGGAAGCGGGGCAGCAGCCCGTAGTGGTACTTCGCCATCGCCGCGGCGTTGGTAAACGGGGATTCTAGGACCAGGCCGGCCACGGGATGGTGAGCGGCGGTGTACGTCGCCACGACGCTGCCGAGCGAGCGGCCATAGACATAAATGCGCCGGGGGTCCACGCCGGGGCGGGCGGCGAGCGCGGCGTATCCCGCGTCGGCGGCGGCGTACAAGGCCGCCTCCGTTGCCCGGCCTCCGCTCCCGCCATAGCCCGGGTAGTCGAGGACCAGCACGGCGGTGCCCGGCGGCTGGAACTCCCGCACCACGGGCCAGATCGCCGCGACGGTCTCACCGTTGCCGTAGAACCAGAGAAGGGCGGGGAAGGTGGGTGGAGGTTGGGGGAGGTTGGGCGCGAGATACCAGCCGACCAGCTTCGTCCCGTCGCTCGAGACCAGCTCGACCTGCTCGCCGTTCTTGACGCCCACGCGCTTGGGATCGGGCAGGCTCGCGCGCGGCGCCGGAAAGGCGAGCCGATCCTGGAACAGCGAAGCGAGCAGCAGCAATAGCGCGTACGCGAGCCCGAGGCCCACGATGATGCGGAGCGCCAGCATGTGAAGAAGTTAACTTAGAGCCGTGACGACCCAGCCCACCTGCGCTTCGTGCCGTGCCGAGATCCCGCGAGGCGCGGCTTTCTGCCCGGCATGCGGCTCGGCTTCTCCCACCGTGATCACGGACGAGCGCGCGACCGCGACGCCTCCCGCCGCCGGCGCCCCACCGGCCGTCCCGACCGCCGAGCGTCTCGCCCGCGCGCTCGGTGCCAAGTACGAGGTGAAGCGCCTGATCGGGCGCGGCGGCTTCGCCGAGGTATACGAGCTGTGGGACAAGGATCTCGATCGCCGCCTTGCCTGCAAGGTACTCCACCCGGAGATCGCCTGGACCCCGGGGATGCTGGCGCGCTTCCGACAGGAGGCGAAGGCGCTGGCCCGGCTACAGGACCCGTCCATCCTCGCGATCCACTTCACCGGCGATGGTGAGGGCCTGGTCTATTACGTGATGCCGTTCGTGGAGGGCGAATCGCTGGCGGAGCGCTTGCGCCGCCGCGGCCCGTACACCGCGGACGACGCTCTGAAGATCGCCGAGCCGATTCTCCAGGCACTGTCCCACGCCCACACGCAGGGCCTCGTGCACCGCGACATCAAGCCCGACAACGTGATGGTCGAGGCGAAGAGCGGCCGCGTCCTGCTCCTGGATTTCGGGATCGCTAAGCTGCTGGACCCCCGCGGCGGCGAGACGGGCGGCGCCAAAACGGCCACCGGTTTCACGGTGGGCACCGTGCAGTACATGAGTCCCGAGCAGGCCCTCGGTCAATCGAACCTCGACGGCCGGAGCGACCTGTATGCCTTCGGCGCCATGCTGTACCAGATGGTGACCGGTACGCCCCCCTACGACGGCAACTCGAGCGCCGAGATCGTCGGGAAACACCTGAGCGAGCCGGTTCCGGTGGCGAGCGACGTCAACGCCAAGATCCCACGCTGGCTTTCCACCGTGATCGTGAAGTGCCTCGCGAAGCGACCCGAGGACCGCTTTCAGGACGCCGATGAGGTGCTGGCGGCGCTCGACGCCGGCCGCGCGTCCGGCTCCGAGCGGTCGGTCGGCGCCAAAACCCTGGAGCGTCAGGTCCGGCGCTCCGGCCAGGTCCGCCGTGGTTCTACGAGGATCGGCTGGTGGGTGGCAGGGGTGATCGGCGCCGCGCTCATGGCTGGATGGCTGGCTCGCCGCGCCGGCTATTTGGGATCGGGAGTCGCGTCGCTCCACAACGCCCTCGTCGAGCCGATCGAGATCCTGAGCAACGGTGTCCCGGTTGATACCGTAGCGCCGGAATCCACCGAGCGCCTCAACCTGCCGCGCGGTCAACGCAGTGGGCTGCGGTGGCGCCTCGTCCGCCCCGGCCGCCCGCCGATCGGAGAGCCGCTGGAGGGGCCGCTTCCGGCGTTTCCACGAGGCGGGGGTCGGTTGCTCGCCGACGTCAGCGCCGACGTGGACGGCCAGCACTACTTCGCGCCCCTCATCACAAATGGGAGCGCGTCGGATATCACGCTCGAGATCAACCCCGGCACCGCCGCGGCGGTGCGGTGCAACTGCCTCGTGTCGAAGGGTGCCGTCCGCACCCACATCGGGTACTATCGCCTGTACCAGAACTCCAGCGTGGCCGCCTACAACAGCGCCCATCCTTACATCGGACCCCACGCCGACCGGCGTGGCTTCGCTGGTCGAGTCGCCCCGCAGAGCGGGGCGGTGGTGCTGACCTTTTGACGGCTCACGTCCCGGACGACGCCCTCGATCCCCAGCTGTTGATGCGGGCACGCGGGGCCCTGCTCGGCCTGGTGGTCGGGAACCAGCTCGCCGTGCCCACCGAGCACCTTGGGACCGCCAAGGCCATCCGTGAGGCATTCCCCCAGGGAGTGCGTGATCTCGCGCCCCCGCCCAAGGAGTCCCCGTTGGACGACGACGCGGCGATGACGGTGCTGCTCGCAGAGTCGCTGGCGGAGAAGGGCGACTTCGACGCGAACGATGTGGCGGAGCGCTGGGTGAAGTGGATGCAGCGGGACGGTCGCGGCATCGGTCTCACCACACAGCGTGCCCTACGGCTCATCGAGGGTGGTACTGAGCCGTTCGAAGCCGGCCGGCTGGCCCACAACGCCCGAGCGGCGTCCAACGGCGCGGTGATGCGGTGCATCCCGGTCGCGCTCCGCTACCACGACAACGTGGACAAGATGGTCCGCGTCTCTACGCAGCAGGCGGCGATCACCCACGCCGACCAGCGCTGCACCTGGGGCGCCGCGGCGGTGAACCTCGCCGCGCGCGAGCTGCTACACGGGAATCAGCACTTCGTCGAGGAGGTGCTGCACCGCCTGCAGAGCGGCGCCCCCCGCGCACTGGTCGAGGCCATCCGGCGCGTGCCCTGGGAGCAGGAAAGCGACCTGCCGATCAGTGTGGGTGGCGAAGCCGGCTACGTGGTCCACTGCGTGGAAATCGCCTTCTGGTGCGCGATGCACCGCCCCTCCCTCGAGGAAGCACTCATCTTTTTGGCAGAGGCCGGTGGAGACACCGACACTAATGCCGCCGTCGCGGGCGCACTGCTGGGTGCGCGGGACGGCGAAGCGAGCATCCCGCCTCGCTGGCTGGATCAGCTCGGCCCCGCGCGCGGTGTGTCCGCGTTGGCCGAGCGGCTGGTTCGGGCCGGCTAGGTCTTTTTGCGGATGGGCGGCTTCACGTACGCGCTGATCCGGTCCATCACGTCCCTATCCATGAGCGTGATGGACACCCAGCGGGCGGTGCCCCGCCCCCGCCAGTTGAACCGCACGGCGCGCCGGCCGTAGCGCCACTCCCAACCGCTCTTCCCGATCGGCCGCGGCCGGCCGAACAGGCGGGTCAATTCCTTCTTGGTGCGGTCGACCAGCGGAACGCCGCGCTTGTCGCCGAAGCCCGCCGAGTCGTAGAACGCGACCACGTCGGCGTTTCCCTCGACGAAATGCGCGCTCAGATAGAACCGAGAGGCGTCATTCGGACCGCGGATCACCACACCGCACTCCATGACCTGCGCGGTGCGCGGGGAGGTCTGGCAGCGCACGACGTCTGAGTCCGCGAGGGTCCGAGCGCGCTCCAAGAACGCCCGATAGCTGATGCCCGGCGTGAACCCGCGGTACACCGGCGCCGAGAGGGTGGGCCGGGCCGGGCCAGGCGGCGTCTGGGGGACCGCGGTGGCCGGGAGCATCGCGGTGAGCAGCAGCGCGGTGCGGATCGAGCGCATCACCCAATATACAGGCCGGAAACGAGAACGGGCCCGGATACCCGGGCCCGCTTCGGTTAACATCGCTGCCGCTCAGACCTTGCGGACGTTCTGCGCCTGCAAGCCCTTCGGACCCTGGGCGACTTCGAATTCGACCGTATCGCCCTCGGCGAGACTGCGGAAGCCCTCAGCCTGGATCGCCGTGAAGTGGACGAACACATCGGGACCCGACTCCTGCGCGATAAAGCCAAAGCCCTTCGCGTCGTTGAACCACTTCACCTTACCCTTTGCCATACCGTTTGAACCTCAGCACTAAGGGGCACTGCCCCGGACATGTTCGACCCTGGTCACCGCGACCAGAGACGGGCTCAAACAAAAACCGCGAGACAAGTGGTCCTCGCGGTGCGCAGACAAACCGGTGACGGTGCCACGTATTGCTTGAACCGGGGCCAAAGGTAGGAATGGGTGTCACCCGTGTCAATAGAGTAAATGTCAGGCGCTCCGGCGGTTGCGCCAACCCAGCCTGGCGTCACCATAACGACAGTATCAAGGCACCTAGGGTCGCTTCGCTGTCTTGGACGTGTCCTCTTTCACCGGCAGCCCGATCGCCACGCGGAAATCGCGCAGCGCCGCGTCGTAGCTCTTCATGCGCTTACCCAGTCCGACCACCGTCGCGTTGGGCGTCGCCCCCGCGCTGTCCTCGCACGTCGTCGTGTACTTGATCATCGAGTCCACCTGCGTGACGAGCCGCCGCGCCTTCAGTTGAACGGAGTCCTCGTACACGGTGGGAGTCATGTGGGGGCGCCCCCGCTTGAGGAACCCGCGGCTCGAGCCGCACAACCCGGCGAGAAACCGTCCGGCGCGCCGCTGCGCCACCGAATCGCGCGTCCCGGCGCGCGCGACGCGGCTCATGCCGTCCTTGAGCTGAGCGATACCGCGCGTCGCCGTGCGCAGGCCGGCGAGAAAACGTTTCTGCTCCAGCGTCTCGGGCGGCGGTGGCGACGGCGGCACCGATTCCGGTGCGGCGCGAGCCGAGTCAGGCGGCGGTTCGGGCTGTTGCGCCCCGAGCGAAGTGGCGATGCAGAACAACACGGCGAGGCAGCGCATCAAATGATCCTCTGTTAGCCTGTGGAAGCCCTGGTTATAATGTCACAATGATGGTTCCCGCAACCTCGCGCCAGACCCGCACTTTCGAGGATCGCGCCGACGCGCTCGCGCATTTCTTCCTGCGCGCGGGCGAGGCGCCCCGCCTCCTCGCCTACGACGATGCGGTCGGCTGCCCGCTCGACCAGGGGCTCGCCGCGATCGAGTGGACGGGCGCGGTGGGCATCCTCGCGCAGGACGACCTGATTCACGCGGCCCGCCTCGGGGCTGATGCGGCCGCGGCCGTAGTGGAGCGCAAGGATGGGGACCAGCGCGTCTTCATCTACTTCGGGCCCCGCATGGACGCCCCCCCCGCCGATCCGTACGAGGGCACGCTCCTGTACGACGAGCCCGGCGTGCGCGCCTACATCTTCGCGCAGCGGGTGCACGCGATCGCGCACTTCCTGCGCGCGACCCACGGCCTGGGCGCCGTGATTTCGATGCTCGGCCGCCGCGCACCCGAGCTGCGCCACATCCGCCGATGGCTGCAGGCGGTGTTCGCCGAGCCCGCAGGTGAAACCAGCTCCACCCAGATGCTCGCCGGCTGGTTCGCCACCGGGAGCGCTGGCGTGTTGTTCTTACCCCGCCACGCCGAAGACCCCTACATCTACTGCGAAGTGGGCCTGGAAGGCTGAGGCCTCGTCCACAAAGCTGCCGTTCGTGTTGATTCACAACTCCACATCGTGTGGATGGGCGCGGCAATGGTAGACGCAGGGCTAGGTTACCGTCCACATGCGATGCACACGCAAGTGAGCTAACCCGAAGAAACATCGGCACTTGCGCGGTTTTTCGAGGCCCCTATATTGATGCCACGCGGCTTGGAGGGAAGGGTCGGGACCTGGTGTCTCAACTACGCCTTCAAGACGGGTCCGAGCGGAAATTCCGGGGAGGCCGCCGACGCAAACAAGGGCTCAGGCGGCCGGCGATCCGGGAGCAGGCTCTCCGGCTCGGATAGATAGGGCCAGTCGCGTGCCCTATCCACGTCGACGCGGTGCCTCGACGTGCAGTGCGGAAGGTCGGTCCGCGACCCGATCTGACCCGCAGCACCCACATCGGTGAACCTTGCAGCCCGGCCAGGCTGCTTGGGGATGGAAGCCGGAGCTCCTGTTCGCCCTACCGAGCGACGCATCAGTCAACCGGCGGCGGCAGGATGAAGAACGGAGGGAGCAATCCCCCGGCTCCGGGTAACCGATGTGCGGAGCCCCCGGGCGGCCTGTCGTGCCGTCCCGGGGGCTTCGTGTTTATTATGACCGCATGCTGCTCCCCCTCGTTGCTACCGGTGCCGCCCTGGGCGCATGGGCCTACGGCACCTACGAGCCCAACAGCTTCCTGTTCGGGCGCGCGGTCGGCCGGGCACCCACCCGGGAGCGAGTCGCCTACCTCACCTTCGATGACGGCCCGAACCCTGGTGCCACGGAGCCGATTCTCGAGACCCTCGCGGCCTCGGACGTGCCCGCGGCGTTCTTTCTGGTGGGCGAGCATGTCCGCCGGTTTCCGGCGGTCGCCCAACGGGTCGCCGCGGCGGGACACGAGGTCGGGAACCACACCCTTCGGCACCAGAAATTGCACTTTCGGGGGCCGCGCCAGATCCGCGAAGAGCTCGAGCGCGCCCACGAGCTGATCGTCGACACAACGGGCCGGATCCCGCGCAGCTTCCGCGCGCCTCACGGCTACCGCAACCCCTTTGTCGGCGTCGCCACCCGACGTCTCGGCTACACGGTGTTCGGATGGACGTTCGGCGTGTGGGACTCGGACCCCCGCGTCTCGGCGGACGAGATCCGGGCGCGCGTGCGCCGTAAGCTTCGGCCGGGTGCCATCATCCTGCTGCACGACGGAGACGGCTACGATCCGCACGGCGACCGGGGCCGCACCGCGGCCGCGCTCCCGGGGATCGTCGCGGACGCGCGGTCCGCGGGCTATACCTTCCACCCGCTGGGGGACCTGGTCGCGTGAAATCGCGGGCCGGGCGGTGGCTGGGATGGCTCCTCGCCCTGGTGGGCGTCGGTCTGGCGCTGAAATTCTTCACCGGCTTCCCGTGGGAGGTCACCTTTGCGGCGCTGCTCGACGCCGATCGGTGGCTTCTGGTCATTGCACTCGCAGTGAACCTCTCGTCACTCGCGGCCAAGGGGTGGGGCTGGCACCTGATCCTGAAGCCCGTCGCGCCCCACAGCTGGCGGGTGGCCCAGGAGGCGAACCTGGTCGGCGCGGCCGTGAACGACCTGTCGGTCGCGGTGGCCGGCGAGGCCGCGCGCGTGCACCTGATCGTGCAGCGGGGTGGCGTGCCGGCCGGCGCCGCCGTGGCGTCGGTCGTGTGGACCCGTGTGGCGGAGGGGCTGGCCCTCGCCTTGTTTCTCGTGATGGCGCCAGGTGTGCTGCAGCTCGAGCCGTGGCTGCGGGCGGTACAGAGCGGGGTGGGGCTGGCGCTCGTCGTGGTGCTGCTGCTCGCCTGGGGGCGCGGCTGGGCGTCGCTCGCGGACCGGTTGCCGGCATCGCTCCGGTCGCGGCTCGCCGTGCTGCGAACCATGGGAACGGGCGGCCGGCTGCTGTGGCCCACCGCCCTCGCGCTCTACAATTGGGCTGCCCAGTGGGCCACGTATCACCTCGTGCTGCGCGCCACGCACGTGCCGGTGTCGCTCGCCGCGTCATTCACGGCCCTGATCGTCGTGAACCTGGGCGGGCTGCTGCGGCCCACGCCGGCGAACATCGGGGTCACCCAGGCGGCGCTGGTCGTGGGGCTGTTGCCGTTCGGCGTGGCGCCCGAGAATGCGGTCGCGGCCGGGTTGGCGCTGCAGGGGTTACAGGTGCTCCCGGTGCTGTTCCTGGGCGCAATGGTGACCGGGTGGCGGCTGCTCAAGCTCGAGTCGGAGCTCGCCTAAAAAGCGACTGGGCGCGGGGGAAAAGGGTGACTCGGCTGCCGCGCGCGCGCCTACCTTCCCCGGCGTGTCCCCGACCTACCGGATGCTGCACGCGGCCACGCGGCGGCGCGAAGCCGAGTTCGCGGAGGTGGCGCAGGCCCTCGCCGCCGCTCGGTGCGCCGCCCGCCTGGCGGGGCTTGGGACCGGCGAGTTCGTGGTGCGAGAGCTCCTGCTCAGCGTGATCGACGAGATCAATCGGGCGGAACGGGCCGTCGCAAGTCTCGTGTCGACGGTGTCGCGTGACGTCGTTGCGTGACGCCTTAGCTCGACGCCGCTTTTGCACCTATCGCGGCTTCTCGCGTTTTAGGGTGGGCAGGTCGGTCTCGGTCTCGTGTGTCTTGTGGAACGGGACGCGGGGGCCGCGGATCGGCAGCAGGTGCGCGATCGAGTTGGCGTAGAACTCGAGCAGTGGCCGGCCGCGGGGGAGGACGATCAGGCCGTCTCCCTCTTCCACCACCAGCCGCCGCATCCGGAGCATCCGCCAGGCGCGGTCCCACACCTCCGGGATACGGGTCCCGCCGCGCACCACCTTGGCGTTGACGTTGCCCAGCCGGTCCCGCAGCTGCTCCATCCGCTCGAGGACGGCCGCTTTGGGGATCACCGTCTGTTCGAACGACAACAACGCCGCGGCGGCGAGCGGCACCGGCGTGACCGGGACGATCGCGCCGATGCGCTCCATCAGGAGCGCCGCGAGCTTCTCGAGCTCGGGTAGCCGCCGCTCCTTCGGGAGGTCGAGCACGCCAGGCGCGCTCGCGAGCCACTGCTTCAGCGAGATCGGCGTCCCGAAATTCACCGCCGCGCGACCGTAGCGCTTGAGCCGCCCCGTGACGAGCCGCACCGCATTGCTGCCCACGTAGGTCGCCACGGTCCAGAGCTGCGCCAGGCGGCGGGGCCGGTCGCGCTCGTCCACCAGCTCGCGGATGAGGGCGCGATCTTCCAGCACCCGGTCGAAGTTGATGGCGACCGGGACGAACCAGATGTCGCGATCGAAGGCGGGGTCGAGCACGGTGCGGCAGACGTAATCGAGCAGTCCGAGCTTCGGCGGGCCGAGCCGGCCGTCGCGCGAGAGACGCCCTTCGGGGAAAAAGCCTTGCGTCACGCCGTTCTTGGTGATCAGACGCACGTACTGCTCGAGCACCGTGTGGTACAAGGGTTCCCGGAAGCCGCGTCGGATGAAATACGACCCGAACGACTTGAACACGTATTCGAGCGGCCACACACGTGCCCACTCGCCCACCGCGTAGCTCACGTGCGCGCCATAGGCCAGCACGTAGGCGACCACGACGTAGTCCACGTTGGAGCGGTGGTTCATGGCATAAACGACCACATCCCGCTTGGGGATGCGCTCCAGCGCCGCCTCGTCTTGGTAGTCGACGGTCACGCGGTACAGGAGATTGAGGACGATCTTGGCGAGGGTGTAGCCGATCTTGTAGTAGGACAGGATGTTCAGCTGTGGCACGATCTCGTCGACGTACTGCTCGACCCGCCGGCGCACGTCGGCGTGTGTGAGCGAGTGCTCCTGTGCGTGGCGCAAGACCGCCGTCTCGACGAGCGGATCGGCGGCGAGGGCCGCCTTGGCGGCTCGGGCGTGCTGGAGGTGGTAGCGCGCCAGGCGCGTGCGGAATTCGTGGATGGTGCGGAGGGCCCGACGTCCGAGCCACCCGGTCACGCGACGCCCCCTCCCTCCTTCTTGAGCTGGGCGTATCCCATGCCGCGCAGGATGGCGATGCGCTTCGCCATGGGCGGATGGGTCGCGAGCGCGTCGGCGAAGAGACCTTCGCGCGCCGTCAGGCGCCGTCCCAGCGGGTCGGCGATGCAGAGGTGGGCCGCCCCGCGCTTGATCGCCGCGGTCGGCGCGACCGCGCCTTCAATCTTCTGGAGCGCGCTCGCCAGCGCGAGTGGGTTGCGGGTGAACTGCGCGCTCATGGCATCGGCCAGGTACTCGCGCTTGCGGCTCACCGCCAGCGCGAGGATCTGCGTGATGATCGGTGCGAGGATCCATGAGAGGATCCACACCACGAGGAGGACGGCGAGCAGCGGGCCCGCGCCGCCCCTTTTCCCGCCGCCGCGGGACCCTCCCCCGCCGCCGCCGCCCAGATTGGTGCCCCCACGCAGCACGCGGGTTGCGCCGTCGTGCATCAGGGCGACGGCCCCCACCAGCGCCGCGAGCAGCGTCATCAACCGAACGTCCAGGTTCTTCACGTGCCCGAGCTCGTGCCCCACGACTGCCTGGAGCTCTTCGCGGCTGCAAAGGTCGAGCAGGCCCCGGGTCACCGCGAGGTGCGCGTGCAGGGGATCGGTGCCCGTCGCGAACGCGTTGGGATCAGGATCGTCCACGATCCAGATCCGGGGTCGCGGGACGCCGGACGCGATCGCCATCTCCTCGACCACGTTGACCAGCTGCTTTTCCTGTGGATCGGTGGGGTCGACGATGGGGCGCGCCCCGGTGGACCAGAGCACCTTCTCGGGACCCGTCGCGTACGCGTACCAGGCCGTGAGCAGAGCGATGACCGTGAGCGCGATCCCGAACCACGGGAAAACGTGGTGGTACGCCGTCCTCGGCGCGTCCCGGGTGGACAGGTAGTAGATGTAGTCCCCGCCGAACCCGAGCCATGCGAAGAATGCGACGAAGCCAATCACCAGCAGGACCGTGCGCCGGCGATTGGCTTCCTGTTGTTGAAACAGGTTGAGCGAGGTGTCGTCGCTCACACTTTCGGCTTCATCGAGAGATCGACCTGCGGCACGGCCTTCTCGGCCTGATCCTCGACTTCCCACAGATCGGCGGGCTGCGCCTTGGCGAGCCCCACGACCATGTTGGTCGGGAATTGCTGCTGCTTCGTGTTGTACTGGGTGGCCGTGTCGTTGTAGAGCTGGCGTGCGAACGCCACCTTGTTTTCCGTCGACGTGAGCTCTTCCTGCAGCTGGCCGATGTTGCCCGTGGCCTTGAGCTGGGGGTACTGCTCCACGACCACCATGAGACGCTGCAGCGCGGACGACAGGGCGTTCTCCGCCTGGCTGATCTGCTTGATGCCTTCGGGCCCGGTCGCGTTGACCTTCACCGCCTGGTTGCGGGCCTGGATCACGGCTTCGAGCGTCGATCGCTCGAACTCCATGGCTCCCTTGACCGCGTTGACCAGGTTGGGGATCAGATCGTGGCGCCGCTTGAGTTGCACGTCGATCTGCTTGAACGCGTTCAGCGTCTGGTTCTTGAGCGAGATGAGCCCGTTATACGCGCCGATCAGCCACGCTGCCACGACCACCAAGACAACCAGCAAAATGATCGAGCCCATGGTAACTCCGTTCCGAAGTGAGTCGACCCTACGCGTTTGCCGATGGGAGGAGTTTCGCGAGCGCCTGCCGCACCGCCTCGGCGACCGCCGCGTCCTCGGGCCCGAGGCGCGCCAGGGGGTGGGCCGTCTCGATGTGCAGCTCTACGCCCCGCCCCACCGGGATGCGGTGCCAGGAGCTCGGGCTCTCGGGGTCCCGCCCGGCGTCCCGCGCCAGCCAGGCCGTCAACGCCCGTCCCGACTTCCCGCGCGGCGGCGTGCCCTTGCTCTTGAGCGCCAGCCGGTCCGGCACGGGTAACGAGGCACCCAGGGCCTGCGCGGCCCGGCGCTCCAGCACGTCGCCGGTCTGGTCCTGCATCTCCTTGATGATCGTCGCCAGCGTCGTCCCCTCCATCTGCCGCAGCTTGATCCACAGGAGTTGGAGGAAATGACGGTAGGAATACGTCGCCGCAGTGCCACGCCCTTCGGGCGGGCTTACGAGGCCCTTGGTGACGTAGAACCGGATCGTCCGCTCGCTCGGCTGCGCCCGCGCGGCCGCATTGATCGGTGTGATCGCGGACGCATCGAGCACGGCCCCCACGAGCGCGGCGAGATCGTGAAGGTTCCACGGAGCGAGGTTGCGATACTCCCGCAGCGTGTGCAGCGGCTCGGCGTGCGACGCTCCCGTCACGCCTGGGCTCCTCCCCGCGCGCGCTCCTCGCCGATCCGGAACACCGCGGTCAGCCAATCCGTCACTTCGCGCAGATTGAAGGGCTTCCGAATCACGACGCACTGGTGCCGCTCGAGCCAGGTGCGCACCTCGTCTGCGTCGGCGTCCCCCGTCATGATCGCGATGCGGCCCTCGAATGCCGGCCAGCGATGCACGATGGCGAGATAGAGGGCGAGCCCCGACATCGTCGGCAGGTGGATGTCGAGCAGCAGGGCGTCGGGCTCCTCGGCTGCGAGCAGCTCGTACGCCGTCTCGGCCGAGCCCGCGCCGATCACGCGAAAGCCGTGGCGCGAGAGCGAGCGCTCCAACACCCGGCGCAGCGGCGCCTCGTCGTCCACCACGAGGATGGTGCGGGGGGCGGCGTTCACGAGGCGGAGGCCCGGGCCTGCTGGGGCGTCAGGAAGCGCTGGACCACGCGCGCCAACGCCTCGCTCGAGTCGAGGGACAGGCGCATTTCTCCGGCGGTGAGCCCGAGATAGGCGCGCGCGTGCAGTTGCAGGGTCTTGGTCTGTGCGTAGCCCAGCCGCTTCGCCACGTCCTCGATTGTGAAGCCGGGGTCCTGCAGCAGCCGGTGGGCGTACAGCACCCGCGCCGCGGAGAGGAAGTGCCGGGGCGACGGCAGCCCCACGCGCGTGAACCACCGCTCGCAGGTCCGCCGGTCCACCCGCGCGCGCACCGCGACCTGTCCCACCGTCTGCACTTCGCCGGGCGAGCGCAGGGCCTCTTCGAGCACCCAGCGCAGCTCGCTCGGGAGCGGCGCGAGCGCGTCGGCCAGCTGGTCCAAGAGCTGCCGGGACGAGGAGCGCGCTTCCTCCTGGCCCAGCACTTCCCGCAACCGGCTCGGGTGGTCGTCGTAATTGGCGAACACCGCGTGTTGGATGCCCCGCTGGCCCAGCGCCAGGAGCACTCCGGCGGTGCGGGGCGTGAGGGTGGTGTACAGCATCAGGGGGAGCGAAGGGAACAACACCCGCAGCCGCTCGATCTCTTGGGACCGCGCGTGTCCCGACAGGAGCGGGTCTACCACCGCCAGCTCGACGGGCCGACCGCGGATGGCGGTCAGCACATCGTCCCAAGTTGAAACCTGCGCGACAATGAACCGGGAGCCCGCAGCCCGGCGGAGTTTGTGAAATTGGACGTCGGGGACGGCGGCTAATACGAGCATGAATCCCCCAAAACCCCTAAATGTCGCAAAATCGCCCTAACGTGCCGCAAAAACGCCCTAAAATCCGGACGCCTCCGCACCCAGGTTGTGGTGTCCTGTTGCGTCGACTCCACACCCGGTTTTCGGAGGTCACATGTCCCGGATTCGCGCCCTGTTCACCCTACTCGTCGTCGCGTTCGCTCTCTCCACCGTCGCCTGTGCCGACGCTACTGGCCCCCGTCACGGCTGCGACATCAACAACAGCAACACCTGCCACTAGGCATCTCAGCCACCGAGCTGCGCGAGGGACTCGGAAACCTCGCGTAGCTCGGCGGTTTGCACCACTGGCTCCGTCGCCAGCTGCGTTTCCTGAGCAATGGCCTGCTGGCAACCCGGTAGCCCCGCCAGGATCCGCTCGATCCGGAACTCGAATTCATGCAGCCCGGCGCCGCCCGCAATTGCGAGCGCCTCCTTCAAGAGCACGTCGGCGCGGCGGTACCGGCCGAATCGCGCCTGGCCGATTCCCTGTTTCAGGTAGAAGTCGGCCCGGATGTTGGGCGGCATGTCCGCGAGCCGGTCTTCGCACCGCTCGCGCCAGCGGGCGAACCCGACGTGATCCCGCCGATACGACGCGCAGTGCATCAACTCGATCACGGCGTTGCTGACGGTTTCCTGGGCGCGGCCGCGGCGGAACACCTCTGCCAGGGCTCGTTCCGCACCGGTCGCATCGCCGAGACTGAGGAGCATGGTTCCCACGTCACCCAGAGCGCGAAGCTGGGAATCGTCCTCTTCGTACAGCTGGAACGCATGCCATGCGTGCGGAATCGCCTCGGCGGACTGTCCCATGTAGTAGAACGCGGCCGCGATGCCCTGCTCTGCACGGGCCTCGACGTCGCGCTCGCCGGCGGCGCGGGCGTCCGCGAGGACCCCCTGGAGCCGGCGCTCGGCGTCCGCGAGGTTGCCGCGGCCCAGCATCGTGTTGGCCCGACCGATCCGGCTGAGCAGCGCCGAATAGCCGTCGCCCGCCAGCGTCGCCAGCTCTCCCGCCTCGGCGTAGGCGGCGTCCGCCTCGTCGAACTGGTTCAGCTTGCGGTGCACGCGCGCGAATCGCAGCTGCGCCGCGACCGCGTCGGTCGAAGACAGCCGGTTCCCCACCACTACCAGCAGCGTGGTGAGCACGTCGAGTGCTTCCTCGAGCCGCAGCTCGGCCTCGAGGAAGTGCGCGTAGGCGAACAGCGCGGGCGAGATGAGCTGGATGTCCCCGAGGCGGTAGGAGTCCGCCGCGCTCTCGGCGATCCCGTGCACGTGCGCGCCTTCAGTGGCCGCGGCGTGGAGCTCGCGGCAGAACCGATCGGTCGCCACCCACTGGTAATGGAAAGCGTCCTTCGAAACCGGAGCCCGGTCCGGTGCGAGCAGGTCCACCAGCCGCAGCGCGAGAAACGCACCTTGCCCCAGGCGCGCTTCCAACGTGGTGGCCGATTCCGGACCTGACACCCGCTGCAGGAAGATCGCGTGTGGCAGCGATTCGAACTTCAGACGCGAAACCGGCATTCCTGATGTCTCCGATGTGAGGCTGGCTAGCTGGCGACTCCACACTAGGGCAGGGGCCATGCCTCATCGCAACGTGCGGCCGGCTCACAACATAGCGTTTTCGGGCTCCTTCCGTTAGGCCGCACTTTTCGCGTTTTCTGGCTTTTCGCCGCATGGTTCGGATGCCGCTCGAGCAGCTCCTTCTCCCCCTATTTCCGGCCCATGCGCCGGGGCCTCACCCTCGCCGAACTGCTGGTCGTGCTGGCGATTCTCGCCGTGGTGACGGCCGTCACACTGCCTCGTCTGGCGGGCCTCCGGGACTGGATCGCCGTGGACAGCGCGGCCCAGGAGGTAATCACCGCGCTCGCCGTCGCTCGGAGTGCGGCGGTCATGCAAGGCACCCGCAGTCGGGCTGTGATCGCCGCCGACTCGCTCCGAATCGACCGCTGGCGGGAGGACTCGTGGGAAGACCTGCATCGCTGGCCGGGCCCGGATCGGCATGGCGTCGCACTCGAGGTGTCGACCCCAATCGTCGTCTTCGACCCGATCGGTCTCGCATGGGGACTATCCAATACGACGGTCGTGTTGCGACGAGGAACGCGCGCCGCGACCATCACGGTGTCGCGCCTCGGGAGGGTGAAGCGGTGGTAGCTGCGCATGCAACCAATCCCGGGGGATGGGCATCAAACGAGGTGGAGTCCGAAACCGGCCGGGCGGGGAAGTGAAACATCCCGCCGAGGCAGCCGTATCAGGAAAGAGCGTCGCGCAAGTGTCGCGGCCGAAGTGTGACGGCCACTTCGCCCGACCGCCAACCCGGGGAGTTGTCAGCCCCGGGTTTGGTTTTTCTATGGCCCGGTCGAGCGGATCCCCACCGCCTCGAAGCTGAAGGTCACGCGATCGGCGACGCGAACGGTGCCGGCGGGTCCGCCGCGATATGGCCTGATGCCGTAATCCGTCTGCTTCACAGAGAAACCGCCAGTCGCCCGCAGCGTGTCCGTCCCGACCTCGGCGCGGATGTTACAGCTCACCTCACGGGTCTGCCCGGCGAGAGTGAGCCTGCCCTGGACCTGAAATCCGTCGACGGTCGGGGTCACACCCGTGGAGACGAAGCTGATCACTGGGTACTCGTCCACATGCAGAACGTCCGTCCGCATGGCTTGAGTGACCTTGCGGATTTCGGCCGTGTCGGGGGGCGCGAGGACGTCGAGACTGTCCGCCGGCACGACAATTTCCACGCGCGACTCGGAGGGCGCGTTCGGGTGGTAAACGACCCGACCCGCGAACCCGCGGGCGCGGACGACATGCGCGTGGCCCGCGAAGCCAAACAGCCCCGCCTTGCCCGTCTTGACCTCGAACCGGCTGGCGGCGGACAGCACGTAGACCACGGAGTCCGGCTCGCCACCCTGCGCCCACACGGCAGTACAGCCCAGCGAGATCCCTCCTGCCAGGAGCGCGCACCGTACGACGTTCATCCTCGACCCGGCGCGAGATAGCGGTTTAACCCCTGCTCGAAGGGGACCGGCCGGATGCCGAACACCGACTCGATGGCATTCGCGGGCGTGGCGCTGCCTTCGACCAGCATTTGCAGCTGATCGCTCGTGAGCGGCGCCGCGGCGCCGAGCAGGTCGAGTACACCGGCGGCCGCCCGCGCGAGCGCGAGCGGCACGTGCACGAGCGGGCGGGGGTGGCGGGCGGCCCGCCCGATTGCGAGCAGGAATTCCTCGTAGGTCAGGACCTCTGGTCCGCCCAGCTCGAAGGCGCCGACCAGCGCGGGTTGTTCGACGGCGAACGCGAACGCGAGGGCGACGTCCTCGACCCAGACGGGCTGCGTGGGGAAGCGACCGTCGCCGAACACCGGCACGACAGGGGACCAGCGGTGCAGCCGGGCGAGCGTGCGGATCGGGGCGCTCTCCGGGCCATTGATGATCGACGGCCGGAAGACGGCGTGCGACAGACCCGAAGTGCGGACCAGCTCCTCGGCGTGCCACTTCGTTCGATGGTAGGGGGTCGCGCCAGGTTCGTCGCGCGCGCGCACGGCGCTCATGTGCACGAACCGCTCGACCCCGGCACCGCGCGCGGCCTCGATCACGCGGCGGGTGCCCTCGACGTGCACGGCGCGGAAGGTGGCGCGAC
The DNA here is from genome assembly GCA_035488835.1 of Gemmatimonadales bacterium. Classification (GTDB taxonomy): domain Bacteria; phylum Gemmatimonadota; class Gemmatimonadetes; order Gemmatimonadales; family GWC2-71-9; genus AG41. The sequence goes on along the minus strand of DATHKX010000119.1, from coordinate 7,719 downwards.
TCGTTTCGGCGATGATGCCGACCAGGTGCACGACGGCGCTCGCGCCACGCGTGAGCGTCGTGAGGGCCGCTGCGTCAGCCAGATCGCCGGGGACGAGCTCGATGCCGACGCGCTCGAGGGCCCGCGATCGGCTCGGGTCACGCACCAGCGCGCGGACCACATGTCCTCGGCGCGTCAGCACCGTGGTAATGTGCCGTCCCACGAACCCGGTGGCACCGGTGACGGCGATCAGCACGAGAACGGAACCGGTCAGGTGGACGCTGTGCCACCCTCGTCGAGGAACACGAGCGTGCGGCGCCGCGCGACCACCGAGGCCAGTGCTTCGAAGACCTTGGGATCGAGTACCGTGCCCGACAAATCGGCCGCCCGCTCCACGGCCTTTTCGGGGCTCATCTTCTCCTGATAGGCACGCGATGTGCTGAGGGCGTCGAACACTTCGGCGGCGCCGATGATGCGGCCGCCGATCGGGATCTCCTCGCCGCGCAGCCCGTCAGGGTAGCCGGTGCCATCCCAGCGCTCGTGGTGGTGGCGCACTGCCGGGATGATGTCGCCAAGGTGCGAGAGCGGCGCGAGGATCTGGGACCCGATGACGACGTGCTGTTTGACGTGCTCGAATTCGTCGGGGGTGAGCGCACCCTGCTTGTTCAGGACCGATTCACGTGTCCCGATCTTCCCGATGTCGTGCAGCCGGCCCGCGACCCGCACGTGCTCGACGTCCTCCTCCGGGATGCCGAGCTCGTGGGCAACCGTGGCGGAGAGGTCGGCGACGCGGGCCGAATGCCCCCGCATATAGGGGTCTTTCGCCTCCAGGGCGTTCACCAGGGCCTCGAGGGTGGCGATCGAAAGCCGCTCCAGCTTCATGCGCTCGCGCTGGAGCTCGGCGGTGCGCGTGCTGACCTCTTCCTTGAGCCACTGGTTCAGCTGGCGGTTCTCGAGCAGCATCTCGCGCCGCTTGAGCGCCCGTTGGACCGCCCGCCCCAGATCGGCGAGCTCGATCGGCTTCGTGAGGTAGTCCATGGCGCCCCGCTGCATGCACAGTGCGGCGCTGGTCGCGTCGTTCACGGCGGTAAGCATGAGGATCGCGAGCTCGGGCTCGATCTCGATGGCCTGCGGCACGAGGTCGACCCCGCTGGTGCCGGGCATCCGGATGTCGCACAGCATGAGCGCGATGCGGTGGCGCCGGAGCTGCTGCAGGGCTTCGTCACCGGTGCCCGCCGCGTACACCTCGTACTGCTGTTGCGTGAGGAACTTCTTGAGGGCGTTCCGGATCGGCTCCTCGTCGTCCACGACCAGGATCTGGACGGGACCCGTCACATCGGCCACGGCGGTCCTCCTTATGGATGGAGGCCGGGGCGGTCCTGACCTCCACAACCTCCACAACCTTCACTCACCTGCCACGAAGGTGACCTGCACCGGCCCCGGGAGCAAGCCCGCCCGCTGGGCGCGGGCGAGCAACTCGGCCACGGCCTGTCGGCCGGTTGGGCCATAGTCCACCGTGTACGCGTTTACATACATCCCGACGAACCGGTCGATGCGCGATGGGTCCAGGCCGCGGCCGTAAGCCGTCGCGTGCGCGAGGGCCTCGGCGCGGTGGGCGAGGCCGTACTGAATGCTGGCCTTGAGATCCCGCGCGATGTCGCGCATCAGCGCGTCTCCCAGGTCACGGCGCACGACGTTGCCACCGAGCGGCAGCGGCAGGCCCGTCTCGTCGTGCCACCATTCGCCGAGATCGACCCAGAGGTGCAGCCCGCGGTCGGCGTAGGTGAGCTGCCCCTCGTGGATGAGGAGCCCCGCGTCCGCGTGGCCCGCCGCCACGTACTCCTCGATCTGATCGAATGGTACGACGACGTGGCGCGCCGCCGGCTGGTACAGCTTGAGCGCCAGAAACGCCGTGGTGAGCTCGCCCGGGACCGCGACGAGCACGCTCCCCGCACCGAGCGCCGCGCGCGGATCGGCGGGGCGCGCAGCGCGGGCCACGATCCGGGGCCCATAGCGGTCGCCGATGCTCGCCCCGTGGGCGAGCAGCGCGTAGCGATCGGCGAGATAGGCGTAGGCGTGCAGCGACACGGCCGTCACTTCCAGCTCGCCCGCGAGGGCGCGCCGGTTCAAGGACTCGATGTCACCGAGCTCATGCACGTATCGGCGGTCGCCGGTGTCGATCCTCCCGGCGGCGAGGGCCCAGAACATGAACGCGTCGTCCGCGTCCGGGCTGTGCGCCAGGTGGATCGTCTGCGGGCCCTTAGCCCCCACGCGTCGTCTTTCCGGCGGTCGCCGCCGTCGCCTGCCCGTGGAACGCATCGAGGTTCTCCGCGTGCTCGCCGTACTCGGGCCGCTGGCGCGCACGCTCCGCCGCCTCGTGCTTGAGGAAGTCGCGATACGCGCGTCGTGCCCCGGCGGTGTCCCGCTCGAGCTCGAGCCCGCGGGCCCGCAACATGAATCCGAAGAGGTGCGTGGGGACGGCCCGGCCGATGGTGTCCGCCTGCGCGACCGCCGCCGCCGCGTTGCCGCCGGTCAGTTCGAGCACCCCGACGTGGTAGCGGGCGTCCACGTCCAACGCGGGCAGCATCTCGTACGCCTGGAGCGCCATGGGCAGGAAGAACTCCGCGCTGTCCGCCTTGCCCTGCGTGTGCAGCATCATCACCCGGTTGTAGAGCCGGGTCGCGCGCTCTTCGGGGGACATTTGCGAGATATCGGGAGGCGAAATACGGGATGCGGGAGGCGGCTCCTTCTCCACCCCTCCCGCATCCCGCATCCCGCTTCCCGCTGAGCCGCCAAGCCGGAGCGCCAGCACGGTAAGCAGGGCCCCCAGCGCCGCCCCGGCCACGCCCCAGGGGAGGCCGGCCCGCCACCCGGACGTGTGCAGGCCGGCCACCTGGGCACCACACTTGTGACAAAACCGCGCTGTGGCGGCGAGAGGCGCTCCGCACGCGTGACAGTTCATTGAGGCCGGAATCTAACTGGCAGGAATCTGAGAGGCAGCGTAGTGTAGTCGCGTGAGCCACGATCGGACCCCATGAGCGCCACCTTCCCGGGACATGACCGCGCCAAGCACATGGGCGAGCTGAAGCGCGGTGATGAGCGGTGGGAGGTGTTCGTCGAGATGCAGCCCGACGTCGAAGTAGGTGCCGTCCGGGGGCGCGTGCACTTCGTGAACGGAGAGCGCCGTCGCACCACGAGCTGGATCTTTCTCGAGCTCTCGGAGCGTGAGGTGCAGGAGCGCTTCGGGGAATTTTCGGCCGTCGAGCTGTGGCACTTCGTGGCGGCCCTGGATGGCTGACGCGGTGCGTGGAGAACATTGCACGATCTGCACGTTTCCGTTCGCACTCCCGCACGCGCCGGGCCGTGTGGAGCATACTCGGAGCATGTCTGTTGCGTCGGTGACACGAAACGGTTGACACCTCGCAACACCGCCGGTACCTTCCCGCATGCCCGGGACCTCTTCGTTCGTGGCATCGTCTGTGCGTTCCCCGCTCAAGGACCGTTCTAGGAGACCGATTCTATGACCGCGACGTTGGAGCCAACCACATCCACCCCGGCGAAGCCGGCGGCGGGCATGTCGCCCGCAGACGTGGTGCGGAAGGCGAAGGAGGCCGGCGTGCAGGTGGTGGACCTGAGGTTCACCGACCTGCCCGGTACCTGGCAGCACTTTTCGATCCCGCTGAAAGAGATGACCGAAGACCTGTTTGCCGAGGGGATCGGGTTCGACGGTTCCTCGATCCGCGGGTTCCAGGCGATTAACGAGAGCGACATGCTGCTGTTCCCCGATCCGGCGAGCGCCTTCGTCGATCCGTGCCTCGAGGTGCCGACGCTGTCGCTCACGTGCGATGTATCCGATCCGGTGACGGGCCAGCGGTACTCGCGCGACCCGCGTTACGTGGCGCAGAAGGCGGAGCAGTACCTCGTCAAATCGGGGATCGCCACGACCGCGTACTACGGGCCCGAGGCGGAGTTTTACATCTTCAATTCCGTACGCTTCGACCAGAACGCGCACGAGGGCTATTACCACATCGACTCCGAGGAGGGGATCTGGAACTCGGGGACGAACGGGAGTCCGAACCTGGGGCACCGGCCGCGGCACAAAGAGGGCTACTTCCCGGTGCCGCCGGTGGACCGGCTGCAGGACCTGCGCTCGAAGATCATGCTGGCGCTGATGGCGTCGGGTGTCGACGTCGAGGTGCACCACCACGAGGTGGGTACGGCCGGGCAGACCGAGATCGACATGCGGTTCGGGACGCTGGGACGCATGGCCGACCAGCTGATGATGTACAAGTACATCGTGAAGAACGTGTGTCACCAGAACGGCTACACGGCGACGTTTATGCCCAAGCCGATGTTCGGGGACAACGGGTCAGGGATGCACGTGCATATGAGCCTGTGGAAGGACGGGACGAACCTGTTCTTCGACCCCAAGGGGTACGCGCTCCTATCGGACACGGCGCGCTGGTACATCGGGGGGCTGATCAAGCACGCGGCGGCGCTGCTGGCGTTCGCGGCCCCGACGACCAACAGCTACCGGCGGCTGGTGCCGGGCTACGAGGCGCCGATCAACCTGATCTACTCGCAGCGTAACCGTTCGGCGATCTGTCGCATCCCGGTGTACTCCAAGTCGCCCAAAGCGAAGCGCGTGGAGTTCCGGGCCCCCGATCCCTCGAGCAATCCGTACCTGACGTTCGCGGCGCTGCTCATGGCGGGCTTGGACGGCATCAAGCACAAGATCGAGCCGCCGAAGCCGATGGATGTGGACCTGTACGACCTCGAGCCGGAGGAGCGCAAGCATGTGAAGAACACGCCGGGCTCCCTGAACGAGTCGCTCGCGGCGCTCGAGGCGGACCACGCCTTCTTGCTCGAGGGCGGGGTGTTCACGCCCGACCTGATCGAGACGTGGCTCGCGTACAAGCGCGCCAAGGAAGTCGATCCCGTGGCGCTGCGGCCGCATCCGTACGAGTTCTTCTTGTACTACGACGTTTGACCTAGGGCAGCAAAGGGCGGCAAGGCGGTAGCGGGCGCAGTAAGGCCCGTTGCCGCCTTTGCCGCTTTCTGCCGCCCAGGGTTATCATCGACTCCATGGCCACCGCCCCGAAAGCCACCGGCGCCTCCAAGCGCGACCTCCTCGAGGTCTGCAAGAAGCAGGGGATCAGCTTCCTGCGGCTCCAGTTCACGGATATTCTGGGCATCAACAAGAACGTGGAGGTGCCCGAGAGCCAGTTCGAGAAGGCGCTCGAGGGCGACATCATGTTCGACGGCTCGTCGATCGAAGGGTTCGTGCGGATCGAGGAGTCGGACATGGTGCTGAAGCCCGACCTGGAGACGTTTCGCGTCCTTCCGTACGACGACGAGGGCGGGCGCGTCGCGCGGCTCATCTGCGACATCTACAACCCCGACGGCTCGTCGTTCGCGGGCTGCACCCGCCAGGCCCTGAAGCGGCAGATCACCAAGGCCAAGGGACTGGGCTACGGGATGATGGCGGGGGTGGAGGCGGAGTTCTTCATCTTCCAGCTCGATGCCAGCGGCGACCCCACCACGGACACCCACGACAAGGGCGGCTACTTCGACCAGACGCCGGTGGATCGTGCGGAGGAGATCCGCCGCCTCATCATCAAGGATCTCGTCTCGATGGGGTTCGAGGTCGAGGCGGGGCATCACGAGGTCGCACCTGGCCAGCACGAGATCGACTTCCGCTACACCGAGGCGCTCGAGACCGCCGACAACCTCGCGACCTTCCGGTTCATCGTCCGCAACGTCGCCTATCGGCATGGGTTTCTCGCGACCTTCATGCCCAAACCGATCTTCGGGCAGAACGGCTCGGGGATGCATACGCACCAATCGCTCTTCAAGGGCGAGAAGAACGCCTTCCACGATCCCAAAGGAAAGTGGGAGCTGTCGGACACGGCGTTCCAGTACGTCGCGGGGCTGCTGACGCACGCCCGCGGCTTCTGCGCGGTGACGAATCCGCTGGTGAACAGCTACAAGCGACTCGTTCCGGGTTACGAGGCGCCGACCAACGTGGCGTGGTCGATGCGGAACCGGTCACCGCTCGTCCGGATCCCGGATCGGCGCGGGATCGGCACGCGCTGCGAGCTCCGGATGCCCGACCCGTCGGCCAACCCGTACCTCGCGCTCGCGGTACAGCTGGCGGCGGGGCTCGACGGGATCGAGCGCAAGCTCACGCCGCCCGATCCGGTGAATAAGAACATCTTCACGATGAGCTTCCGCGAGCGGCGCAAGTACCGCATCGACGAGCTGCCGCGCGACCTGCACGAGGCGCTCGAGATGCTCGAAAAGGACGACGTCGTCCGCGACGCTCTCGGGCCGCACATCTACGAGCGCTTTCTCGAGGCGAAGCGGGAGGAGTGGCAGGAGTACATCGGGCAGGTGAGTGAGTGGGAGTTGAATCGATATCTGGGGCAATACTAAAGGCGTAGCACGAAGGCGTAGCACAAAGACGTAACACGAAGACGAAGTACGGGCCTGCGTCGTCATCTGTCCGGCGGCGGGTGGGCGATCAAGCGCCCGAGCGTCTTGATGACGAGGGCGACTCGACCCTCGATCTCGTGAATGGCGCGCGCATGGACCGGGTCGAGCGCCGCCGCGACCCGTAACTGCGTCAGCGTTTCCTGAGCCGACCCCCGAGCATACTGCAGGAACTGGCGGAATTCCGGGACGGTGCCCCGGCCACAGGCCTCCGCTATGTTTGAGCTGACGGAGAGCGCCGCCCGGACGAGTTGGTCCGTACGCGTCGCGGCTCCGGGTCCGGATAGCGTCCTGCTCAAACGAGCTACCCGGACGGAGACCTCCACGGCGACTTCGTGTACCCACAGCCGACGAGCATAGGCGCGCAGCGTCATGGCGAACGATAGGAGGGAGCCTTACTGACGGTGGCATCCTTTTCCCGCCTCCGCTGGACGTCTTTGTGCAACGTCGTCGCGCGACGCCTCTGCTTGACGATGTTGCTGTTGGTGTGCCTCGCCTGCGATGGTGTCTCCCGCCCCGACGACACCCTGGGCCTCCAGAGCAGCGCCCGCTGGGAATGGCACGGCCACCTGGTCGTGGAGCGTGACTCCACGCTCACCCTGGTTCGGATGACGCTCGACACGACGCACGGCGGCCACGACGTGGGCCTGGCGCGATACGACTTCAACCCCGCCGTCGGCGAGGGAGACGAGTACTCGCTCACCCTCGCGTTCGACCTGGAAAACGTGCGTGACTTGCGCCAGAACGTCCCATACGCGCTGGGTCCCCCGCCTGCGCGCATCCCCGCCTACGGGACCGTGACCTGCCTGTGCCGTCCCCTGAGACCGGACTCCGTCCGCGGCACATTCACACTCGCGACGCGCGGCCTGCGGCAGATCACCGGCCGGGTGGACGCAACCCTGTATTTTACGGAATGGAACGACGCCGCCCGCCACGTGACCTATCCCCTGCACCAGCGCATTGATTTGCTCAAATAGAGCGGTCTGGCGGACAGCTGGACTGGCGGTCGGAACGGCAACGGCACTCCTGACCGCCGGTCCGCCCGTCCGTCTGGCCGGCCAATCCACTACTCCCACGATCGACACGATCATCGTCGTCAACCGCAAGGTGTTCGATCTCCAGGAGGCCGACGCGCCCAGCTTCATCGCCCGGCTCGCGAACCGGCTGCACGCGCGCACGCGCGCGGGAGTCATCCGCGGCACGCTGCTGGTCAATCCCGGGGACCGCTACGACTCGGCGCGAGTCGCC
>DATHKX010000118.1:0-2951 GCA_035488835.1 Gemmatimonadales bacterium | reverse complement strand
GATCCGTGGCTCGCCGCATTCCTCGCGGCGAGCGCTGCCTGGTTCATGTTGGACGTGATGCTGTTGTGGCGTGATCGCCCGTACTCGCCAGGCGAGATGCGCTTCTCGTTTCTCGCCTGGAACGCCGTGGCCCTCGCCTCAATGCCCTGGGTGTGGCACGCGGCTTCGCTGGCGCCTGGGTAATCACGATCCCGCTTCGAACGTGTAGCACCACGCTTCCCCCTCGAGCACCGTTTCTCCCGTTTGCCGCGCCACCCTGATCTTCAGCTGACACACGGGCTTCGATTCATGCACGCTCACGATCTCCGCCTCGGCCGTGATTGTGTCGCCGATGTACACTGGCGCGGTGAATTTCCAGTTCTGACTCAGGAACACCGTGCCCGGCCCGGGGAGGTCCATCGCCACCAGGGCGTGAAGCAGCCCCGTCGTGAGCCCTCCCTGAACGACCAGCTTGCCGAACTTTGTCCGGGCGACGAACTGGCGATCGAAGTGGAGCGGATTGTAGTCGCCCGTCAACTGGGCGAACGCTTTCACGTGCTCGGCCGTGAGCGTGAGACTGCGGGAGGCCCGCTCGCCGACCGTGGCCTTCACGGGGCGTGGTCGAGCGCCCCGACGAACGGCCCGAAGTACTCCTTCCATACCGCCGCCGCGGTGTGCGTGCCATGGCCCCGCGTCCGCTCGCTCGTGGCAATCAGGATGTACCGTGCCCGCTTCACTCTCGGGATCAGCCGCTCCATGAGCCCCAGCTCCGGAGGATTGATGAAGTCGTCGGCCGAGTTGATCGCGAGCACCGGCACCGTGACGCGATCGAGCGCGGCACTCGGGTCGTAGTCCCGAGACGCGTCCACCTGGTACATCAGGTCGTTCGCGTCGGTCTCGGCGAAGCGGGTGTCGAGCCAGCGAGTGATGTACGCATCGGCCGAGTCTCGGCTGGGTCCGAGGCGCTGCTGCACCAGGGGCGCGCTGCCGGCGGTAAACAGGAGCTGGAGCGCGGCGCGCAGGCCCCGGGGCTGGCTCGTATAGTCGCCGCCTTGCCAGTCGGGATCGGCCCTGATGTCGTCGATGATCATCCTGCGCCACATCCGGTTGCGCCCCGCGATCTGCGTCGGAATGCAGGCGAGGGCGACCACCCCGTCCATGCCGTCCGGATACCGCTCCGCCCAAAGCCAGCTGTGCATGCAGCCCATCGACGTGCCCACCACCAGCAGCAGGTGAGTCAGGTGCAGTCCCTCCGTAACGAGCCGGTACTGCGCCGTCACCATGTCCTCGTACGCGTAGCGCGGGAATCGCGCGCGCAGCCCGTCGCTCGGCTTGGAGGAACGGCCGTGCCCGATGTTATCGGGCAGGATGAGGTAGTGCGTCGCGGTATCGAGCGGCTGGCCGGCGCCGTACAGCTCGCCCGCGAACAGCGGCGACAGGAACTGGCCACCTGATCCGCCCGTGCCGTGGAGGAGCAGCACCGCGTTCCGCGCGACCCCGGCGGCGTCGCGCCGCGGGCGGCCGAGCGTGCGGTAGTGCAGCCGCAGCTGAGGCAGCATCTCGCCGCTCGCGAATCTGAAGTTGTTGATGACGAAGCTGCCGGTGTCTCCCTGGGCCGCCGCGGCCGCGAGGAGGAGGAAGATCGCCGGGCTCATGCCAGATAGCGCTCCCGCAGGATCGCGACGTGGTGGCGCTCGTGGCCGGCGATGATCCAGGCGAGCGCGCGCACGGTGATCGGGTTGTTGTTGGCAGTCCCCCGGCGGGCCAGCGCGTCGGAGTCCAACCCTGAGAACAGCGCAATGGTCGCCCGGCGCACCGCGTCGAATTCGGCCGCGAGATCCTTGAGGGATCGCGCGTCGAACCGTCCGGCCGGCACCCACGCCTTCTCGTCGAACCCCGGGAGGGGGTTCTCGTCGGCCCGCCCGAAGCCCAGCGCGCGGTAGCAGAACACGCGCTCGCTGTCCATGAGGTGGCCGACCACCTCTTTGATGCTCCACTTTCCCGGCGCGTAGCGATGCAGCGCCTTCGCCTCGGACAGGCCGGCGAGGAGCTCCTGCGTCTCGCGCCGCTGGTGTTCGAGGACCTTCAGGAGGTTCCCTTTGGGGACCTTGGAGATGTAGGTCTCGTAGAAAGGCACATATTCGGACGGCTCGGGGCGCGGGATCGCCGCGGCCGTCATGCGACCCTCCGTGGACCCTTGGGCGTACTTGCCTTGCCTTTGGCGGGTCCCGGGAACCGGGCGAGCCGCGCCTGGGCGTCGGGCATCCGCATGATGACCTGCTCCAGCTTCTCGAGGTAGCCTGGGTTGTTGAGCAGTCCGCGCAGCTCGGTGAGGAACGGCCGGAGCCTCGCGAACACCATGATGTGCTCGCCGTTCACATCGACGAACATCTGGTCGTCGATAGCACCGTGCAACACCAGCGACGCCGCCATACTCCAATAGGTGGTCACCATCCGGTAGTACGCGCTGCGCTTTCCTCGATACGCCTCGAGCACGTCCTGCGCCGTGCGGGGGCGGAACTCCTCGCGGAACCAAGCTCGCGCCTTGCGCAGTACCGGCTCGCGGCGCAGGTCGTACAGCTTGAGCAGTAGATCGGCACTCTCGTATTTCGTGGTCATCGGTGGCTCCGTTTGGCGGGAGACCAAAAAGCTATGCGGGCGCCTGCGCCGCGGCGACCCAGGCCCGCCAAGTCTCCTCCGCGGCACCCACGGTCAGCTGCTGCTGGTGGCGGACCAGCGGCATCCGGAGGAGCAGGGGCTCGAGTGTGAGCTTCTCGAGCCAGCGGTCCTCGGAGAAGAGCGTCGACTTGAGGCCCAGCTCGGTGAAGCGCTTCGCGTCGCGGTCGATCAGGGCCTGCACCCCGAACTTCTGGGCGAAACGCCGCAGCTCGCCGAGCGACGCGGCACGCTCGTTCAGGTCGACGAAATGCGTCTTGATCCGGCGCTCGGCGAAGAACCGGAGGGCAGCGCGA
>DATHKX010000117.1:0-75988 GCA_035488835.1 Gemmatimonadales bacterium | reverse complement strand
GTCCCGGCTGTTGGCCCACCAGTGGTGGGCGCGCGTGCTGCGCACGAACTACCGGTCGGCGCGCTGGTGGAAGCGGCTCGAGTGCGCGCGCTTCCTCTCTGTCGCGGCAACGCCGCACGACATCGGCCGGGTGCTCCGCCTGTTGCGCGATAACCATCCCGCCGTGCAGGTCGCAGCCGCCACCACGCTCGAGCGCCTGACCAGTCCGGTCCTTGTGACCGCGGCGCTCGATCAGCTACCGCTGCTCGGGCCCACGGTGCAGGCGTACTACGCGAGTGCGCTCAAGAAGGCGCGTCCCGCCGTGGTGCGCCACCTGCAGCAGCTGTTCGGGCGGCCAGACGATCCCCGGCTCCCGCGTGTGGTCGAGTTCGCCGCGCGCCTGGACCATCCGGACCTGCGCGAGCCGTTCACCGCGCTCGCCACGCACCACGACCAGGAGGTCCGCAGCCAGGTGGCCCGCGCGCTGGGGAAGTACCCCCACGCGGAGTCGATCGCCGCGCTGCGGCTGCTGGCGCAGGACCGCATTTGGCCCGTGCGAGCCCAGGCCGTCCGCTCGCTCGGCATGATCGCCGATCCGGCCACCCTGCCCCTGGTGCGGGACGCGCTGCGCGACGGCGACTGGTGGGTGCGTTTGCGGGCTGGGCTCGCCCTCACCCGCTTCGGCGCGGCGGGGCGCAACGTCCTGCTCGCCGTGGAAGTCGGCGCGCACGAGGCAAGCCGTGACATGGCGCGGCTCGTGCTCGGCCTCTCCCCGCAGGCGCTGGCGGAATACGCGGCGTGAGCGCCGTCATTCACGGGGGCGACCTCGCGATCCTGCTCTTCTTCCTGGTGTTGAATTCCTTCTACGCGCTCCTGCTCGTGCTCTCGATCCCCGAGATCTGGGAGCAGACCCGGCTGGCGGAGGACGAAGACTTCCAGCGGCTCATGCAGAGCGACGCCTTGCCGCCGATCACCATCCTCGTCCCCGCCCACAACGAGAGCGCGACCATCGAAGCGAGCGTCACCGCCATCCTGACGCTCGAGTACCGCAACTTCGAGATCATCGTGGTGAACGACGGGTCCAAGGACGACACGCTGGAGCGGCTGCGGCACGCGTTCGACCTTTACGAGGTGCCGCGCACCTATCCGGAGACGATCGCCACCAAGCCGCTCCGGGCCCTGTACCGCTCGCGTACCCGCACGCGTCTGCTCGTCATCGACAAGGAGAACGGCGGCAAGGCCGATTCCCTCAACGCCGCCATCAACGCGAGCCGGTTCCCCCTGGTTATCGCGGTGGACGCGGACACGCTGATCGAGCCCGACGCGCTGCTGCGCCTCACGCGGCCGTTCCTGCTCGGCCGCCAGATCGCGGCCGTGGGGGGCACGGTGCGCGTCGCGAACGGGTGCACCGTGAAGGACGGACGCGTGACCGATGCCCGAGTCCCCGGCCGGTTCCTCCCCGGCGTGCAGGTGGTCGAATACCTGCGCGCTTTCCTGTTCGGCCGACTCGGCTGGAACCGGCTGGGGGGCAGCCTGGTCATTTCCGGCGCCTTCGGGCTGTTTCGCAAGGAATACCTCCACGCGATCGGCGGGTATCGCGCGACCAGCGTGGTCGAGGACCTCGATCTCGTAGTGCGCCTGCACCGCTATCTGCGGCAGCACAAGCGGCGCTACGAAATCCCCTTCATCCCGGACCCGGTCGCGTGGACCGAGGTCCCCGAGTCCGGGCGGATCCTGTCGCGCCAGCGGGAGCGCTGGCACCGCGGCCTGATCGCCGCGATGTGGCAGTACAAAGGGATGCTCTTCAACCCCCGGTACGGCCGCGTGGGATTGATCGCGATGCCTTTTTTCACGTTCGGTGAGATGCTCGCACCGCTCGTCGAAGTGGTGGGGTACGTGATCACGCTGGGCGGTCTACTGCTCGGCGCCGTGAACGCCAACTTCGCGCTGCTGTTCGTGCTGGTCGCGTGGGGCTACGGGATGTTGCTGTCGCTCTGGGCCGTGGTGCTCGAGGAGGTGAGTTTCCAGCGGTATCGGCGGCTCGGCGATCTGGGCCGGCTGCTGCTGTTCGCGACGCTCGAGAACTTCGGCTACCGGCAGCGGACGGTGTGGTGGCGCGTCAAGGCGTTCTGGTTGGTGTTCCGGCAGAAGCAGGTGTGGGGAGAGATGACCAGGAAAGGCTTTGAGTCAGCAGGAAAGCAGGTAACAGAACCGTCAACGGCTAGACGCACAGACGCACAGACGCACAGCGGTAGACAGGGGTGAGTGAACAGGCATTCCTGTAAGCTGACCCCTGTTCTCCCCTGTGGCGTCTGTGCGTCTAGTTTTTGCCTTTCCCTGTTTCTGCCGCCACCCGCTCAGCCGCCCGCAGAACGCGCAGCGCATTGAGCCCCGCGACTTTTCTGGCATCATCGTCGCTCCACCCTCTCCTCAAGAGCTCCGCGATGAGGTCGGGGAATTTCGACACGTCCTCGAGCCCCACGGGGACCTCGGTGATGCCGTCGAAGTCGGAGCCAAGCCCGACGGCATCGACGCCAGCCACGTCACGGATGTGCTCGATGTGGTCCGCCACCTGCGCGAGCGTCGCCTTCGGAGCGCGCGCGCCCCACGCCTTGAGCGAATCGGCTACTACGCCCGAGTCGCGCAGCGCGCGGGCCCGTCTCGCCATGCTGTCCTCGTACACGCGCACCGCCTCCGAGACGAAGCCCGGGTTGAAGTTCACCATCACGACGCCGCCATTGGCGCGCACCATCTTGAGAATCGAATCGGGGACGTTGCGGACGTGGTTCGCGAGCGCCCGGGCGGACGAGTGGGAGAAGAACACCGGGGCGCGGGACACGCGGATGGCGTCCACCATGGTGGCATCGGACACGTGCGACAGATCGACCAGCATGCCGAGCCGATTCATCTCGCGGACCACCTCCTCGCCGAACGGCGTGAGCCCGCCGTGCTTCGCGCTGTCGGTGGCCGCGTCCGCCCAATCGATGGTCTCCCAGTGGGTAAGCGTCATGTAGCGCACGCCCAGCTCATAGAACATCCGCAGTGCGCCGAGCGAGTTCTCGATGGCGTGGCCACCCTCGATCCCGATGAGGCACGAAATCTTTGAGTCGCGCGTCGCGGTCGCGCGCGGCCGCTCGTAGTTCAAGCTGGTCGCATTGCCGCGTGCCGCTTTGAAATTCCGCTCGACGTCGGCGGCCGTCAGCGCCAGGGCGAAGGTCCGTGAGTACTTGCCGCACAACCGGCGCACGAGATCGATCTGCTCGAGCGCGTACACCGCCGGATGCTCGCCCCCGTGGAGCGTGGTGACGGGCACGTACGCCGCCCAGTACTGCGCGCCCACGGCACCGGCGGTGAGCTTGGGGATGTCGGTCATGAGCTTCGGCTGGAGCACGCCGAAATCCACGGAGTCCAGGCCGCCTCGCTCGCGGATCGCGTCGGGGATGTCGTTGTGGCCGTCGATGAGCGGGACCGTCGCCAGGATGCGCAGGGCCCGGGCGCGGTAGTCCTGCGCGGTCAGGCGGTCAGGCGGACGGGCGGTCAGTACGAACGCGAGCCCGACCGCCACCTTCCAGATCACGCGCATGTGATGCTCGTCGGCTTGGGGAGGGCGAAAGCTGACGTCCCACCGCCCCCTTATCAATCCCCACCGGGCGATTCGAAGTGCCGGATATTACGTTTCGGGACCCATGCCCGATGCGAAACAGAAGATCGCCCTCGAGCTGAACGGCGAAGCCGTCGAGGTCGCGTTCGCGCCCCACAAGACGCTGCTCGAGGTGCTGCGCGAGGACCTGGGGCTTACGGGCACGAAACACGGCTGCGAGCTGGGCGAATGCGGCACCTGCACCGTGCTCGTCGACGCCACGCCGGTCCTCTCCTGTCTGGTGCTCGGCCTTGCCTGCGCCGGCCACCGGGTCAAAACTGTGGAAGGCATGGCGGAGCGCGGCACGCTCCATCCGCTCCAAGAGGCATTCGCCGAGCTCGGCGCGGCGCAGTGCGGCTATTGCACACCGGCATTCCTGCTTGCCGCCGAGGCGCTCCTCACCTCGACCGCGCGCCCGTCACGCGACGACATCAAGCAGGCGCTCTCAGGCAACCTCTGCCGCTGCACCGGTTACATCAAAATCTACGAAGCCGTCGAGCTGGCGGCGGCTCGCATGCGCGGCGAGGACGCGAAGCCGGCGCCGGAGACCCTGTATGGCGTCCGGTAAGAGGCCGACGCCGTTCCGGGTGGTGGGAAAGGCCCACCGCAAGGTGGATGCGACCGCGAAAGTCACGGGCGTCACGCGGTTCGCCGACGACCTGTTCCTGCCCCGGATGCTCTTCGCCAAGCTGCTCCGCAGCCCCCACCCCCACGCGCGCATCCTCTCGATCGACACAGCGGGGGCCGCGCAGCTGCAGGGTGTGAAGGCCGTGCTGACGGGAAAGGATCTTCCGATCCCGTTCGGCATCCTTCCGGTGAGCCAGGACGAGCACGCCTTGGCGCTCGATAAGGTGCGCTTCGTGGGCGACCCCGTGGCCGCCGTCGCGGCCACCACCGAGGAAGCGGCGACTCAGGCGCTGGACCTGATCACCGTCGAATACGAAGTGCTGCGTGCCTTCCCCGATGCGCTCGACGCGCTCGAGCATCCCGAGCCGGCGATCCACGACTACGCCGACGCCGGCAACATCCACAAGCTGATCGATCTCGAGTTCGGCGACGTCGAGCGAGGCCTGGCGCAGGCCGACGTCGTACGCGAGGACGTATTCTTCTTCGAGGGAAACACGCATCTGCCGATGGAGCAGCACGCGGCGGTGGCCGACTGTTCCCCCCCGCCCGACGGCAAGCTCACGCTCTGGAGCGCGACCCAGACGCCGCACTACGTGCACCGGGCGCTCGCCAAGGTGCTGGACCTCCCGGCGGCGCGTATCCGCGTGATCGCCTGTCCCAACGGGGGCGGCTTCGGCGGGAAGAGCGATCCCTTCAGTCACGAGATCGTGGCGGCGAAGCTCGCGATGCTCACCGGCCGCCCGGTGAAGATCACGCTCACGCGCGAGGAGGTGTTCTACTGCCACCGCGGGCGCCATCCCACGCTCATGTGGGTGAAGACGGGCGTCACTAAAGACGGCGCCATCACCGGCATGCACTTCAAGTCGCTGCTCGACGGCGGCGGTTACGGGTCCTACGGAGTCGCGAGCACGTACTACACGGGGGCGCTTCAGACCGTCACCTATCACGTTCCACGTTACAGGTTTCAAGGCGCGAGAGTCTTCACGAACAAGCCGCCCTGTGGGCCCAAGCGCGGCCATGGGACACCCCAGCCGCGGTTCGCGCTCGAGGTGCACCTCGACAAGCTCGCCGAGCAGCTCGGCATGGATCCGGCCGACCTCCGTCTCAAACATCTGGTTCCTGCCAACTCGCTGACCGCCAACTGGCTGCGCATCGGCTCGATGGGACTCGGCTCCTGCATCGAGAAGGTGATCCGCGGCTCGGGATGGAAGGAGAGGTTCAAGCAGCTCCCCTACGGCAAGGGGATTGGACTCGCGTGCTCGTCGTACATCACCGGCGCGGGACTGCCGATCTACTGGAACGCGATGCCGCACTCGGGCGTGCAGCTCAAGTGCGATCGCGGCGGCGGGGTCACGGTGTTCTGCGGCTCGACCGAGATCGGGCAGGGCTCGGACTCGATCCTCGCCACGATCGTCGCGGAGGTGCTCGGCCTCCACCCGCTCGACGTCGCCGTGGTCACCGGCGACACCGATCTCACGCCGGTGGACTTGGGCAGCTACTCCAGCCGGGTCACGCTCATGACGGGCAACGCGGCGATCCAGGCGGCCGAGCGCGCCCGCGACGTCATTGCCCTCCACGCCGGGAAGAAACTCGAGACCCCGATCGAGCGCGTCAGCTTCGCCGAGGGGCGGGTGTTCGACGTCCAGGATCCCAAACGCGGGCTCACGTTCGCCGAGGCGGTGCAGCTCGCGGAGGCGGCGGAGGGGACGATCGGCACGGTGGGCTCCTACACGCCAGCCCCGTCCGCCGGAAGGTACCGCGGCGCGGGAGTGGGTCCCTCGCCCGCCTACTCCTACAGCGCCTGCGTCGCAGAGGTGGACGTCGATCCCGCGACCGGGATCGTCCGGGTGCCAAAGATCTGGATCGCGCACGACGTTGGGCGCGCCATCAACGCGACCACCGTGATGGGCCAGATCGAGGGCTCCGTGTACATGGGCCTGGGCGAAGCACTCATGGAAGAGATGGCCTACCGCGGGAACCGTAACGTCGTCCACAAGATTCCCAGCCTGCTCGAGTACAAGAGCCCGACCACGCTCGAGATGTGCGACGTCGTGACCTACGTGGTCGAAGACCCCGATCCGAACGGCCCCTTCGGGGCCAAGGAGTGCGGCCAGGGACCGCTGCTGCCGGTCCCGCCCGCGGTCGCGAACGCGGTGTACGACGCGGTCGGCGTGCGCATCGACGAGGTGCCGATTACGCCGGAGAAGGTCTTCAAGGCCCTGCGGCGAAAGGAAAAGGGCGAAGCCCCGCGGTTTGGACCGGCGGCGTTCCCCGACATTCCGTGGCCTGAGCCGACGCGGGTGCCGCCGCCGTGGGAGGGGGGAGACGGGAGGGCGGCAGAGGGCGGCAAAGGGCAAAGGGTGGCAAAGGCGGCAAGAGACTGATGCTGAGACTCCCGTCGTTCACGTACCTGCAGCCGAGGACGCTGAATGAAGCATTGGTGATGAAGGCCGATGCCGGACCGGACGGCATGTTCGTCGCTGGCGGGACTGATCTGTACCCCAACATGAAGCGCAGGCATCAGGAACCGAAGGTCGTCATCACGCTGATGGGAATACCGGAACTGCGGCGTGCGGACGGACGTACCATCGGCTCCTGCGTGACGCTCACCGACCTGTCCACCAGTCCGCCCGTCCGTCAGTCGACTACCGCTGTGTCCCATGCCGCCGCACTCGTCTCCACCCCGCTACTCCGCAACATGGGGACGCTGGGCGGCAATCTCTGTCTCGACACGCGCTGCAACTACTACAATCAGACGTACGAGTGGCGTAAGGCGATCGACTTCTGCATGAAGAAGGACGGCCACATCTGCTGGGTGGCGCCCTCGTCCCCCCGCTGCTGGGCCGTCAGCTCGTCCGACCTGGCGCCGGTGATGGTGGCCTTGGGCGCGGACTACGTGCTGGTCGGCCCGGGCGGCGAGCGCGTCGTGCCCGCGGCGCGGTTCTATCACAACGACGGGATCAATTACCTTACGAAGCAGCCGGACGAGGTCCTCGCCGCAGTACGGCTCCCCGCACCCGATGGCTGGGACGCGGTGTATCACAAGCTGCGGCGCCGCGGATCGTTCGACTTCCCCGTGCTGGGCGTCGCGGCGTGGGTCAAGTGGGAGCAGGGAGCAGGGAGCGGCGAGCGGGGAGTGGTAGCGGAAGCCCGGATCGTGCTCGGCGGCGTGGCGAGCTGGCCGCAGGAGGTTCCGGAAGCCGGCGCGGCACTGGCGGGAACCGACTTCTCGGACGAGGCCATCGCGGCCGCCGCGGACGCCGCCTACCGTCCCGCAAAGCCGATGGACAACACCGACTTCGATCTGTCCTGGCGGAAGCAAATGACCCGGGTGTACGTCACGCGGGCGCTCGAGGAGCTGCGACAACGCCGCGGGGCTGCAACGTAAGTCGTCGGAGTCTCACGATGGCCACCAACCCCGGAGAGCCGATGGAAGAGCTGCCCCCGCCCCCCTTGGAGTCGGCCGCCGCACCGCCGTACAACCTCATCGCAGAGCGGTTGTTTCGCGCGCGCACGGTGATCATCAGCGGCGAGATCACCCAACGCGTCGCCGCGGGCGTGATGGCGCAGCTGCTCGCCCTGGCCGGCGAGTCGAGCGAGGACATCACGGTGTTTATCAACTCCCAGGGCGGCCACGTGGAAGCCGGGGACACGATTCACGACCTGGTGCGCTTCCTGAGCCCGCGGGTGCGGATGGTCGGCACGGGGTGGGTGGCGAGCATCGCGGCGCTGATCTACGTCTCGGTGCCGCGCGACGACCGCTACTGCCTGCCGAACACCCGCTTCCTACTGCACCAGCCGGCGGGCGGCTCCGGCGGCTCGGCCAGCGACATCGAGATCGAGGCGCGCGAGATTCTCAAGATGCGCGACCGGCTGAACCGCGTCTTCGCCCAGCAGACCGGGCAGCCGCTCGAGCGGATCGAGGAAGACACCCGGCGCAACTTCTGGCTCACCGCCGAAGAAGCCCGGCGCTACGGACTGGTCGGACGCGTCATCGAGCACCAAGCGGAGCTCGGCACGGGCGGGTGAGCGCCCGACCTGGGGCTCGCTCAGCTCACCAGGCCTTCCACCTCGCCCACCACCCGGTCGAGGATCGCCACCAGGCGTTGCCGCGTGGCCTCGTCACGCGCCTTCCATCCGGTGCGATACACCGCCTTCACGAGGCGACCGAGCGAGCGGTTCACGTCGCCCATCGCGCCGCCCAGCGTGCGGTCCACGGCCTCGCGCACACGGTCGAAGATGTCCTCCACCATGTCGCGGTGCTCATCGAGAAACTTGCGCCCCGCCTCGGTGATCTCGTAGACCTTCTTTCCCTCGACATCCTTCGCGACGACGAGCCCTTCGTCCTCGAGCCATTGCAGGGTCGGATACACGGTGCCCGGCGACGGCGAATAGCAGCCGTGCATCTGTTCTTCCAGCTCTTTCATCACTTCGTAGCCGTGGCGCGGCTTGTCCTTCACGAGTTTGAGGATCACGTACTTCATGTCTCCGGATTCGAACCACTGGCGGCGCCGGCCCCCCCCTCGTGAGCCTCCCCAGAACCCCCGGGGACCGAAGCCGAAGGCGAACGCGTTCCAGCCGAAATGCCGAGTCATACCTGCTCCGTGGTGTGCGATGTAACGCGAAGATATTACTGGACGATATATCGCGTCAACGGGTCGGGGGCTTGGCGCGGTAATGACGCTCACAGCCATCCCGATCACCCTCGCACAAGTTGTAAGGCCGCATGAACTTGTGCAGAGGGACTGCGGCGCTACATTTGGAGCCCGCGCGAGACCCCTTTTTCCATTGCTCGAGCGCCCTGGGAGGAGACCCGATGTCCGTACAGGTGACCCCCCACCCAAAATGGGTGGCCGACCTGGATGCCGTTTTGGATCCGAGCCGTGAGGCCATCCTCGACACTCCGGTGATCGTGGACGCCTCGGAGAACCAGCTGGTCGACGGCCAAATCCAGAACTTCCTCGTGAACTTCTACCCGATCATCCGCGACTTCCCGCAGTGGCTGCAGGTGCTGCTGGACCGTTCGCCGGAGGACGGCAAGGTCTTCTTCCGCGACAACATCCGCGTGGAAAAGCGCCACGACGCCATGTGGCGCGCGATGGGGGACGGGTTTAACGTCCCCAAAGAGCGCTTCCAGATTCCGGAGCCGATGATCCCCGAGGTGAAGGAGTTCCACGGCTACCTCACCGAGATGGGCCGTGGCGCCACGTTCGGCTCGGCGGTGTCGGCGACCAACTACGCGGTCGAGGGCGTGGCGCAGAAGATCTCGGAGAAGGCGCTGCGCGGGCTCGCGAAGAACGAGAAGATCGGCCCGCGGGGGCGCTGGTGGCTCGAGGAGCATGCGAAGTACGACGACGAGCATCCGATCCATGCCCTCGAGATCATCAAGAGCTGCGTCAAGCGCGGGGAGGCGCCGCAGAGCGTCACCGAGTCGGCGCTGAAGAGTCTCGACCTGATGAAAGCAGCCATGGTGGCGTCGTACGACTCATGAGTAAGGGCAGGCGCGTTTCACCGACACGGGGGATGCGGCCGCCGCCGGCATCGCCGAACGCTACAGCCAAGCGCCGGGTGTTCGACCCGTTGCGTGTGGCGTCGGAGATCGTGGCCGCCCTCGCCGACGCAGTGGTGGTGACCGGGGTGGATCGGCAAGTGCTGACCGCGAACCGCGCGGCGGCCGAGTTGTTCGGTCGACCCCTCGAGGACCTCCCGGGAACGCCGATCGACGACCTCGTGGCCATCGCCGAGCGGCAGCACGTCGCCGAGCGGGAGCACCGGGCGGTCGAGGGCGAAGAGCAGCGGTACGAGACAAAGATCGTCGGCGCGAACGGGGACGAGCGCGTCGTCGCCGTATCCACTACCCCCTTAGTGGTCGAGGGCGAGCTGCTTGGCACGGTGGCGACGTTGCGCGACGTCACCGAAGAGAAGCAGGCGCAGGACACCCTCGCGCGGTCGGAGGCGCGCTACCGCAACCTGTTCGAGTCGGCCTCGGACGCGATCGCGACGTTCGACGCGAACGGCCGCTTCACCACCTTCAACCACGCCGCCGAGATCATCTCCGGCTACCGGCGCGAAGAGCTGGTGGGTCAATGGTTCGCCCCGATGCTGCCGGACGATGAGCTCCCCAAGGCGCTCGCGAACTTCCAGAAAGCGCTCTCCGGCGAGACCGGCCTGTTCGAAACGAGCTTCTACCGCAAGGACGGCGACGTCCGCACGATTCAGGTGACGTACTCGACGCCGCGGCTCGACGAAGAAGTGCTGTGCGTGATCCGCGACGTGACCGACCAGAAGATGCTGCAGGAGCAGCTGATCCAGTCGGAGAAGATGTCCGCGATCGGGCAGCTCGTGTCGGGCGTGGCGCACGAGCTGAACAATCCGCTAGCCGGCATTTCGGCCTTCGCGCAGCTGCTCCTCTCCGAGAAGCGCTTCCCACCCGATCAGCGGACGGCCGCCGAGATGATCTACGCGGAGGCCCGGCGCGCGTCGCGTATCGTGCAGAACCTCCTGACGTTCGCCCGCCAGCACAAGCCGGAGCGCACCCCCACCTCCGTCAACCAGGTGCTCGATGACACCCTCGAGCTGCGCGGCTACGAGCTGCGGGTGCGCGGCATCGACGTGCAGCGGGACTACGATGAGCAGTCCCCCGAGACGATGGCGGACGCGCACCAGTTGCAGCAGGTGTTCCTGAACCTGATCACCAACGCCGAGCAGGCGATGGAGCGCGCGGAGCGGGACCAGCAGCGTCTGGCCATTCGCACCCGCCGCACCGGCGATCTGATCCGGATCGAGGTCGAAGACACGGGTCCCGGCATCCCGCCCAATCTGCTCGAGCGCATCTTCAACCCGTTCTTCACCACCAAGCCCACGGGTTCGGGCACAGGGCTCGGGCTCTCCATTTCGCTGGGCATCGTGCGCGAGCACGAGGGGCGCATCTGGGCGGAGAACGCCCCCCAGGGGGGCGCCCGGTTCGTGATCGAGCTGCCGATCGTGGCCCCGCGCCCAACGGGCGAGTTCCAGAGCACCCCGGCCTCGCATCTGGTCGCGGACCGGCTGCACGTGCTCGTGGTGGACGACGAGGCCTCAGTCCGGGTGGCGCTGCAGCGCTATCTCTCGGGCAAAGGCCACGAGGTGGAGACGACCGCGAGCGGCCGGGAGGCGCTCGCCCGCATGCGCGAGGACGCATTCGATGCGGTCATCATCGACATGCGGATGCCGGATGTGTCGGGAGAGCAGCTGTTCGGGGAGCTCAAGGCCCGCGACCCATCCTATGCGGAGCGCGTGATCTTCACGACCGGGCAGCTGGTGGACGACAGCGTGCGCACCTTCCTCGCTTCCACCGGCCGGCCCTGCGTGCCGAAGCCGTTCGAGTTCGCCGCCTTCGACCAGGTGCTGCCGGCGCGGCGCGCGTCCTGAGTCGCGTCGACGGGCCAAAACACAACGGGGGCCGCGTCGTCCGTGGCCCCCGATTCGTTCAACCGGCGCAGGTCCATCAGGCGCGCTGCAGGTGCAGCCGGCGGCGGGGCTGCAGGTGCCGCAGGCCGCTCTGATCCTCATGCCCTTCGTGCTCCTCGTGCATGCGCATGAAGCGGTCTTCGCGCGCCGGAACCTTCCAGGTCAGGGTCATGCGCTTCTGCTTGCGCAGGATCTCGATCGACACGGATTCGCCTTTCTCGTACGATCGGAGGATCCGCATCGCGTGCGACGGGTTCGCGGGCTTCCGCCCGCCAATGGACGTGATCACGTCGCCGCCCTTCAGGGGCAGGCTCGAGTCCGCCGGCGCCTTCACGACGAGGACGCCGTCCTTCGTGCCGAAGTATTCCCCCAGGTCGGCGTTGAGGCTGACGAGCTCGAGATCGCCCCACGGCGATCCAAACATCTCGAAGTGGTCCATGCCGAGCATCGGGCCCATGGCGATCTCGGGCGGCGCGGGCATCTCCATGCGAAAGGTTGATCCCAGATCCGCGGCGACGAGCGTCGCCTGTTTCGTGTCAGTGCCCCGGCGAAACTCGACCTGCACCGTGTCGTCGGGCTCGAGCCGGCGGGCGAGCTCGACCAGCTTCCTCCCGGGGCCGGACTCGTCTTCGTCTTCCGCCTTCACGGCGGCGAGCGACGTGCCCTTGAACTTCGTGATGATGTCGCCGACCTTCAGGCCCGCCTTGTCCGCGGGACCCCCAGGCGTGACCCCTTCGATTTTTGCTCCGATCTTGTCGGTTTCCGGGCTCGCGTCGGTGCGTACCACGACGCCGATCCGGCCGCGGTGGTCGCCCAACATGAATGCCCGCGCGCGCGGCTCGCGCGGCGGACGGGGCGGGCGCGGCGTCCCCTGCGCCATGAGCCCGGCCGGCCAGGCGGCCAGTGCCGCCGCGACGATGATCCACTTCTGCTGCATGTGCGATAACCCTCCGGGGCGCTAGAGCCCCACGTAAGCGGCGCGAGTGACGTGGACGGTCATGAGCTGCTCCATGAGCTCCACGCGCTGCTGCCACAGTGTGACGAGATCGGCAGGACGCGCCTGGGCTCGAGAGGGGCCCAGCTGTGCCAGCTCGCCGTCGATAACGGCAATGCGGTCTTCCAGGGCGGCGGCGAGCGCCGCAGAGCGGCCGCTCGTCACCCGTCCGTCGGGATCGTAGCGCTGGAGCTGCTGCTCGAGCGTCGCCGATTGCTGCTTCACGCGGGCGAGCTCGGCGGCGTCAACGGGTTTCGTCCAGAACGGCCGGAACACGAGGAGGCCGGCGAGCGCCGCGGCGGCGGCGAGGCCCGAGACGCCCCACCGCCCGCGACGCCGGCGCCGCTCGGCCAGAACCCCATCCCGCACCGCGGGCCAGCGGTCCCGCGCCGGCCGCCGCGCCGGCAGCGCCTTCAACTGCGCCACGCGCTGGTACAGCGCCTCGAGCTCCGCCCGGCACGCCGCGCATCCCGCGGCGTGCTGCCGCGCCCACGCGGACCCTTCCCCGGCCCGCAACGCCAACAAGTCGTCCATCGTGCAGTGCATCATTGTGAGACTCCTTCATCGAGCATCCGCCGCAACCGCACGTGAGCCCGCGCCAGCTGCGACTTGGAAAAGCTCACCGTCTTGCCCATCTGCTCCGCGATCTCCTCGTGGGTGTAGCCCTCGACATCGTGCAGCCATACCACCGCTCGCGACGTCTCGCTCAACCGCTCGAATGCCCGCTCGAGATCGATTTGAGCAGGCACGCTGCCCGGGCTCATTCCCGCCGACGCTCCGATCACCCCCACTCCAGCCATGTCGCCCGCCCCCGCCCCGCCCCCCGCCCCCACCACCGACTCCTCGTGCAACTGCTCCGTCTCGCGTACCCGGTCATGCCGGATCCGCATCAGGGCCTTCGAGGTGGCGATCTGCCGGATCCAGCCCCACAGGTGTCCTTCGCCGCGGTACTGCTTGATGCTCCGGACGACCTCGAGAAACGTCTCCTGCAGCACGTCCTCGGCGTCCTCGGGGCGCCGCAGGACACGGAGGGCGAGATTGTACACGGGCGTCTCGAACGCCCGGTAGAGCGCCTCGAGCGCTTCCAGGTCGCCTGACTTCGCCCGGGCAACGAGAATGTCTGGAACGGCGAGAGAAATCGTCATCTCCTGAAAGAGAAAGATGCGTGAACTACGAAAGGCGTCGCGGGACGACGTCACGATTACGGCGTCACGTGACGTCGTAAACGTGACGCTGTCTCCGTGACGCCGTCTAACCGATTGCTATTCTATGAGTTGCGGCTATTTTCAGTCATGCCTCTCGACCGAGCCACGCTTCACACCTGGCTGCACCATTGGCAGGACGAATACGACGCCGCCTACCTCTACCTGGTGCTGGCCGGCCAGGAGCCGGACCAGAAACGCAAGGATGTCTACATCAAGCTGGCCGGAGTGGAGGAGCGTCACGTGCAGATGTGGGAGCAGCTGCTCGGCGAACACGGCCACCACGTCGGCCGGCCGCGCCCGTCCCTGAACGCGCGTCTGAGGGCCTGGTTCGGGCGTCGCTTCGGGCCCAACTACCTGTTGCCTTTGCTGCTGCGCGAAGAGGGGCAGGAAGTGAAGGGGTACATGGACCTCCACAAGCAGGCCAGCTTCGACGACGCGCGGGAGGTCTCGCTCAAGCTCGCCAAGGAGTCGGCGGCGCATGCCGAGACGCTGGCGGGTCTCGCCGGCCGGCCCGCGGAACCCTGGCACAAGACGGGGTCGGGGGGCTTCCTGCGCAACGTGGTGTACGGGTTCAACGACGGGCTGACGGCGAATTTCGGTCTGGTGGCGGGCGTGATCGGCGCCGAGGTCGCGCCGCACATCGTGCTTGTCTCGGGCATTTCGGGAATGTTCGCCGACGCGCTGTCGATGGGCGCTTCGGGCTATCTCGCGGCGAAGAGCGAGCAAGAGGTGTACGACCACGAGATCGCGATGGAGAAGGAGGAGATCCGCATCATGCCCGAGGTGGAGGAGGAAGAGCTCTCGCTCGTGTATCAGACGAAGGGCATCGAGGCCGCCGTCGCACGCAAGATGGCGGCCGAAGTGATGCGCGACCCCCAACGGGCTCTCGAGGAGCAGGTGCGGGAAGAGCTGAAAATCGGTGAGGCCCACGCGACGCCGTTCAAGGAGGGTTGGGTCACCGGCACCGCGACGGCGGTCGGCGCGTTCATCCCCGTAGCGCCGTTCCTCCTGTTCAGCGGGCGCACGGCCGCCTGGACGGCGTTCACGATCGCGATGCTCTCCCACTTCGCGGTCGGCGCGGCGCGCAGCGTCTTCACCGGGCGGGGCGTGATCCGGAGCGGCATCGATATGTTCGCGGTGGGGCTGGGCGTCGCCGCGATCGGGTACCTGGTCGGCGACGTGGTGGCGAAGATCTTCTAGACCACGAAGTTCAACAGGCGATCCTGAACATAGACCGTTTTCCGAACGGGCTTCCCGTCCACGAACTTCCGCACCGATTCGTCCTGCATCGCCCGCGCGACGACCTCCGCCTCGCTCGCGCCCCGGCTCACCGTCACCCGCCCGCGGACCTTGCCGTTCACCTGCACCACCACTTCCACGTCTCCGGCGACGGCGAGCCGCTCGTCGAACGCGGGCCACGTCGCCGTGAAGATCGACCGCTCATGTCCGAGCAACGACCACAGCTCTTCGGCGACGTGGGGCGCGTACGGCGCCAGCATCACGACTAGGGGCTCGACCGCATCCCGCGCCGCGCATCCCGCATCCCGCAGCAAGTTCACGTACTCCATCATCGCCGCGATCGCCGTGTTGTAGTCGAGGCCCTCGGTGTCCGCGGTGACCTTCCTGATCGTCTGGTGCAGCTTGCGCGCGACTTCGGGCGGAAGTACTGACCCCGGGCGCGAGCCCGGGGTTCCCGGCGTCAGTTCCGCGGCCTCATGGGCGGTGGCCCACACCTTGTCGAGGAAGCGCCGGATGCCGATGATCCCGGTCTCGCGAAAGTCACCGCCCTCCTGAAACGGCCCGAGGAACATCAGGTACATCCGGAAGGTGTCGGCGCCCCACTGCTGTATGTACGCGTCGGGGATCACCACATTGCCCCGCGACTTGGACATCTTCGCGCCGTCCTTGATGATCAGCCCGTGGGCCCGGAGCTTGGGGAACGGCTCTTCGAAGTGCACGTGCCCGAGCTCCTGCAGCACCATGGTGACAAACCGCGAATACAGCAGATGCAGAACGGCGTGCTCGTTCCCGCCGATATAGCTCGTCACCGGAAGCCACGTCGTGGTGCGCTTCGGGTCCCACGGCCGGTCGTCGAACTCGGTCGACGGGTAGCGGAGATAGTACCAGGCCGAATCGAGGAACGTGTCGGAGACGTCGGTCTCGCGTCGCCCCTGCGCGCCGCACTGCGGGCACTTCGCGTAGTACCACTCCTTGTGTCGCGCGAGCGGGCTCACGCCGCTCGAATCGGGGCGGAAATCCTCGATGAGCGGCAGCAGGACCGGGAGGTCCCGCTCCGGCACGCCCACGGGACCACAGCGGTCGCAGTGGATGATGGGGATGGGCGGGCCCCAGTACCGCTGCCGCGAGATGCACCAGTCGTGCAGGCGGTACTGTACCTGGGGTGTGGCAAGGCTCTTTGCCTGGAGCCATGCCACGATCCGCTGCCTGGCCTCGCCGCACGGGAGCCCGTCGAACTCCCCCGAATTGATCAGCTCCCCGTCCTCCGTCACGCTCGGGAGCGGCTCGCCGGTGCGCACCACTTCGCGGATCGGAAGGTTGAACCGGGTCGCGAACTCGAAGTCGCGCTTGTCGTGGGCAGGCACCGCCATGATCGCCCCGGTGCCGTATTCCATGAGCACGTAGTCCGCGATCCAGATGGGGATCGCCTCACCCGTGGCCGGATTGCGGGCGTAGGAGCCGAGGAACACGCCGGTCTTGGTCCTGTCGCCGACGCGGCGGGACACGAGGTCCTTCCCCTGCACCTCGCGCCGGTAGGCGTTCACCTGGCGCCGCTGCTCGTCGGCCGTGAGTTGATCCACGAGCGGGTGCTCGGGCGCGAGCACCAGATACGTCGCGCCGAACACCGTGTCGGGGCGGGTCGTGAACACGGGGATCTTGGCGCCGGCCGGGGTCTCGAAAATCAGCTCCGCCCCTTCGCTCCGGCCGATCCAGTTACGCTGCAGCGTGCGCGTCGAGTCGGACCAGTCGAGCCCGTCGAGGTTCCTGAGCAGACGCTCCGCGTACCGGGTGATGTTGAAGAACCACTGCTCGAGGAACCGCTGCTCGACCTTCGTGTCGGGATGGCGCTCGCAGTAGCCGTTGATCACCTGCTCGTTCGCCACCACGCTCATGTCCTTCGGACACCAGTTGACCGCCGCCTTCTTCCGGAACGCGATCCCCGCCTTGAAGAGCTGCAAGAAAATCCACTGCGTCCACTTGTAATAGCGGGGGTCGGTGGTCGAGAGCTCGTGACGCCAGTCGAACATGCCGCCGAAGCGCCTCAGCTGGCGGCGGAACGTCTCGATGTTCTGGGGGATGAGCTTCGCCGGGTGCGTGCCGACCGCGAGTGCGTAATTCTCGGAGTGAATGCCGAACGCGTCGAACCCGATCGGCTCGAACACGTCGTAGCCGTGGAGCCGCTTGAAGCGGCCGTAGATGTCGGCGCCGGTGAATGCGAACATGTTCCCCACGTGCAGTCCCTCGGCGGAGGGATAGGGGAACATCATGAGGTTGTAGAACGGCCGGCGTGGCTGGTCCAAGTCGGGCTCGTTGGTGTGCTCGCGCGCCCACCGCTCCTGCCACCGCGCCTCGACGACCGCCGGGTCGTAGCTGGGCACCTGAGTCATAAGTCCATGAAAATAAACAGGCTTGCCCCGCCGGGTAACCCTGCGTAGCTTCGCTCCCGACCCTCGACATGTCCAGCCGCACCCAGCAGTTCCGGCAGAGTTTCCTCCTCACGGGGGCGGTCGTCGCCCTCGTCGTGACCGGGTTCGCGCTGCTGTCGAGCCGTAGTGTCACCCGCATCGTCGAGCGGCAGGCCAACGAGCGCGGCCAGGACGTGGCCACGCACGCCTCGTCCCTGGTCGGGATATACCTACGGGAGCGTCGCCGGGAAGCGGAGGCGCTGGCGCGGTCGCCCGCGGTCGTGCGGGCGGCGCTCGACGGGTCGCAGCAGGCGATCAGCCAGCGCCTGCCCCAGCTCGACACGCCCACCCTGGAGCGGATGTTCAACCAGCGCCACGTGTTGGGCGGGGATCCCGACCTCGCCGCCTACCTCCGCGACTACGTCCAACGGTCCGAGTTCGCCGAGCTCTTCTTCACGGAAAGCCACGGGTATTCGGTGCTCGCCTCGAACCGGACGTCCGACTTCGTGCAGTCGGACGAGGAGTGGTGGCGGCGGGCGGCGGCGGATGGCGTCTACGAGGGTGCGCCGCGGTACGACTCGTCGGCCGCCGCGGTGTCGCTCGAGTACGACGTGGCCATCCGGGCGCCGCGCCTGAGCACACCGGTGGGGGTGCTCAAGGCGGTGCTCCCGCTCGATCGCCTGTCCCAACTGCTCACGGCCGCCGACGCGGGTGCCGGGGTTCGGCTGCAGGTGGTGGACGCGCAGGGCACGCTGATCGTGGGAGGGGGTGGGGGCGGGGTTAAACCGAATCAGGCCGACCTGCTGCGCCCCATTCCCGATGCCGCCGCCGTGCCGCGCCTGGAACGCGCCGTCACGGCGACGGTGCCCGGCGCGGCGGGCGAGGAGCTGGTGGTGACGGTCCCGGTCGACAACGGCAAGTGGTGGGTCGTGTTCCGCCAGCCAAAGACCGCTGCCTACGCGGCCGCGCGCACCACGGCGGCGAACATCGTGCTCTGGACGGTCGTGCTGTTCGGCGCGACGCTCGCGTTGCTGTTCGCGTTTTGGCGCCGACTCAATCGGCGCGTGACGGAGCCGGTCAAAGCCGCAGGGGCGATCGCGAGCCGGGTGGCGGGCGGCGACCTCTCCGTGACCGTCGTGGCCGAGCGGAGCGGCACGGCCGAGGTGGGCGACCTCCTGTCCTCGGTGCACACCATGGTCGTGGCGCTGCGCCGCCTGGTCGGCGCGATCCGTACGGCGGCAGACGAGGCCGCGGCGATGGCCACCGAAATCTCGGCCTCCACGGAGCAGATGAGCGCGTCGACCGAGGAGATGTCCGCCACTTGCCAGGATCTGACCAGGCGGGCGGCGGAGCAGGCCCAGCTGGTGCGCGCCGCGGCGGACGACGCGACCAGGATCCTCCAGATCGCGACGATCCTCGCCGCAGGCGCCGACGACTCGGTGCGGCGCAACACCGTCGTCGCCGAGGTGGCGCGGCGCAACAAGGACGTGTTGGACCAGAGCACGGTGCATCTCGCGACGCTGGCAGAAGAGGTGAACCGCGGTGTCGCGGAGGCCGAAGCGCTGGCGCGGGCCTCGTCCGAAATCCAGAAGTTCGTGACGCAGGCCAAGGCGGTGGCCACGCAAACGAACATGCTCGCCCTGAACGCGGCGATCGAGGCGGCGCGCGCCGGGCCGCAGGGACGCGGCTTTGCCGTCGTGGCGGATGAGGTGCGGAAGCTCGCGTCGGTCGCCGCCGCGGGCGCGACCGAGACCGCCGACACGGTGCGCGGAGTGCTCGCCCGCGTGCAAGGGACGCGCGACCGGCTGGCGCAGCTCGCCCAAGGCACGGGCGTCGCGCGGGACGCGGCGCAGACGGCGGCTCAGGGCCTCGGGACGGTGGCCGCGGAGGCGCAGGCGAACGACGTGTGGGGCCGCGAGATCGCCAAGATGGCGGGCGAGATGCGCGCGCTCGTGGAGGAGATCAGCGCGCGGCTCGGGTCGGTCGCCCATGGCACCGAGACCCTGCTCGCGTCCGCCGAGGAGATCGCCGCCTCAAGCGAAGAGCAGAGCGCCTCCACCGAGGAGATCGCATCCTCCGCGAACCAGCTCGCCGAAGCGGCCGACAAGCTCACCGGCGCGGTGAAGTCGTTCCGCCTGCTGGCCGACGAGGAGCCGCCTCCCCAGCAGCAGGCGGCCGACTGATGCGGGCGTCGCGCCGGGCGGTTGGCCCCGCGCTGCTCGGTTGCTTCGTGGCGTTCGCGCCGCTGCCGGGGCAACAGACCCCGGCTGCGCTCCTCCGTTTCCTCCGGCAGAGCATCGGCCTCGACTCGGCGCAGCTCGCCGCCGTGGAGCGAGGCACGGCGGTGGTGAAGGTGCTCGACACCAAGAACCAGCGGGACGTCGCGGTGTTCGGCATCATCACCGCCGACGTGCCCCGGCAGCTGTACGTCGCCCGCCTGCAGGATTTCCAGAGCTCGCTGGGTACACCGACCCGCACCCGCTTCGGCATCTTCAGCGACCCCGCGACCGCGGCGGACGTGCAGGCCCTGGTGGTCGACCAGGATGATGTCTCGGAAGTGAAGGACTGCCACCCGAACGCCTGCAAGATCAAGCTGCCGGCGACGGACATGAAGCGGTTGCGCGAAGAGATAGACTGGTCGGCAGCCGATCCGCAGATGCAGGTGAACGCCTACGCCCGGCAGCGCTTGCTCGAGTACGTCACCGATTATCGCACTCGCGGTGACACGGCGATGGTGGTGTACGACAACCGTGGGAACGTACGCGCGAGCAGCGCCTTCGCCGCACTGCTCGGCGAGTCCCCGTACGTGTACGAATACGTCCCGTCATTCCACAACTACCTGACGACGTATCCGCGCAGTAAGCTCGACGGCTTGAGCGAGGTGCTGTTCTGGTCGGAAGACCGGCTGCCGCGCCTGAGGCCGATTCTCAGCGTCACCCACCTGGCGGTGTATGCGCCACCCGAGCTCCCCGGGGTGACCCTCGTCGCGGGAAAGCAGATTTACGCGAATCACTACTTCGAAGCCGGGTTCGACCTGACGACCGTCGTCGACCGCGAACCGGCCGCCGCACAGCCGGGGATCTACTTGGTCTTGCTCCGTCGCTCGCGGTTCGACGACTTGCCGACCGGTCTGTTCAACATCCGGGGCAAGGTCATCGGCAAGCTGCGGGATCAGATGCGCGCCGACCTGGATCGCGAGAAGGCGACGGCGGAGCAGCTGCCCTAGTCCCCGAAGTTCACCAGCCGGACGAGCGCGATGTCGGAGACCTTCGCCAGCGCGTCCAGCACGCCGTTGGTGAGCGGCTGATCCACCGTGATGGCCGCGAGCGCGTCGTGCCCCGGGAAGGCGACGCGCGCCTGGTGGTAACTGCCGATATTGATCCCGGCCCCGCCGAGCAGCGTGCCCACGCGGCCGATGACCCCGGGCACGTCGCGATTCCGGATCACCAACATCCAACCCTCGGGCGCGACGTCGACGTGGTAGTCGTCGATCCGAATCACGCGGCCGTGCTCGTTATCCATGACGGTGCCGGCCACCCGAGCCCGGCCGCGCGCCGCCTGGAGCGTGACGCCCACGGTGGTCTCGAAGCCTGGCTCCGGCGCTCCCGTACGGCGCGCGTGGCGGATTCCGCGCTCCTCGGCGATGAGCAGCGCGTTCACGAGGCTCACCGGCTCGACGCTCATCCCCGAGAGCAGACCCTCCACCGCCGCCATCAGCACCGGGCGCGGCGCCGTGTCGTCCTTGCCGCCATAATCCACTTCGACCGCCGTCACCGGCCCGTCGACGAGCGCCAGCGCCAGGCGGCCGAGCCGGCGCGCCAGGTCGAGCAGGGGCCCGAGCCGCCGCAACAGATCGCCCGAGATACCGGGCACGTTGATCGCGAACGAGAGATCGCCGACGAGCAGCGCGTCGCGCACGGCCCCGCAGATTTCGACGCTCACGCGCTCCTGCGCCTCGGCCGTCGAGGCCGCGAGGTGGGGCGTGAGAATCACGCGCTCGAGCTTGCGGAGCGGTGAGTCCGCGGGCAGCGGCTCGACCGCGAACACGTCGATCGCCGCGCCCCCGATGCGCTTGTCGCGAACCGCGTCGGCCAATGCCGCCTCGTCCACGAGCTCGCCCCGCGCGGTATTGACGAGCACCGCCGTGGGTTTCATGAGCTTCAGCCGCGCGGCGTTGATCAGGTGATGGGTCTGCTCGGTGTGCGCCACGTGGAGCGTCACCACGTCCGCCTGGCCGAGCAGCTGGTCGAGCGGCAGCAGCTTCAGCTGCAGCTCGGCCGCGCGCTCCGGCGACAGGTAGGGATCGTGCCCCACCACGTGCATCCCGAACGCGCGGGCGAGCTGCGCGACGTGGCCGCCGATGCGGCCCAACCCGACGATCCCGATGGTCTTGCCGCGGAGCTCCGTCCCCTCGAACCGCTTGCGATCCCATTCGCCGCGGCGCATCGCCTCCGCCGCCCACGGAATGTGGCGGGCCTGGGCGAGCAGCAGACCCATGGCATGCTCGGCGGCGCTCACCGTGTTGGCGCCGGGGGCGTTCATCACCGCGATGCCGCGCCGGGTGGCGGCATGCACGTCGATGTTGTCGACGCCGGTCCCGGCGCGCGCGATCACGCGCAAATTGGGTCCACGCGTGAGCAGGTCCGCCGTCACTCGGGTCTCGCTCCGCACGATGAGCGCGTGCGCGCCCCCGAGCGCCCGCTCCAGCTCTTCGCGCGGCTTGCCGGCGCAGTTCGCGACCTCGATCCCCGGCGTCTCCGCGAGCAGCTTGAGTCCTGCTTCGGCCACCTTGTCCGCCACAGCGACGCGGTAGGTCACGCCACGAGCCCGGCGAGCAGGTCCAGCAGCTGGTCGAGCCCGGCGACGGTGTGGTCCCCCATGTGCCCGATGCGGATGGTGGACTCCTTCAGGGGTCCGTACCCCGAGCCGATGGTCCAGCCCGCCTGTTTCAGCGCCCCGACGATCTGCTTGGCGCTCTTGCCTTCGGGCACCTTGAGGCACGACACGGTCCAGCTGCGGCGCCCTTCCCGCGGCAGGTAGGCGATGCCGTGCTGCTCGCTCCACTCCTCCACGCGGCGGCGCATCGCGTCGTGCCGACGCCAGCGCCCCTCCACGCCGCCCTCGCGCTCGATCCGGCCGAGCTGGGTCTCGAGGGCGAACAGCAGCGAGACCGCGGGGGTGTTGGTCGGTTGGTGCTTGGTCGTGGCTTCCAGGAAGCTCACGAGATCGAAGTACAACCCCCGCGCGGGGAGGGTTCGGGCCCGCTCGAGCATGCGATCGGACGCGGCGGCGAGCGCCAGGCCGGGCGGCAGCGCGAGCGCCTTCTGAGAGCCGGTGAGGACGAAGTCGAGGCCCGTTCCCCACCGATCGGTCTCGACGGGAGAGCCAGCGAGCGACGTGACGGCGTCCACGAGCAGCAGCACGTCATCGAACTCACGCACGACGGCCGCGAGCGCCTCGACGTCCTGGAGGACGCCGGTGGACGTCTCCGAGTGGACCAGCGTCACCGCGTCGACCGGCGTTCGGCGCAGCGTGTCGCGCAGCATGTCGGGCTCGACGGCGCACCCGGGCGGCACGTCGAGCCGGACGCACTCCTTGTCGCAGGCACGCACCAGACTCGCGAAGCGCTCGCTGAACGAGCCGTTGACGAGCGACAGCGCGCGGTGCCGCACGCCGTTCCGCACCGCCATCTCCATGAAGCCGGTCGCCGACGTGGTACCCACGAGTACCGGACGGGACGTCCGGAACAGCCGGGCGAGCGGCGCTTCGATGCCAGCGAGCAGCTGCTCCATCGCTCCCGAGCGGTGTCCGATCATCGGCCTCTGCATGGCCGCGAGGACCTCGGGATGGACGTCGGTGGGACCGGGCAGAAAAAACCGCCCGAACGCGGGCGGCGGCGGGACGGGTGCGGTCATGCGCTGGCGCGGGCGAGATCTTCGACGAGCCCCTCCTCCACGACTTCTTTCGTCTTCACGAGGCGAACCCCTTCGTCGCCCCAATCCTTGAGCAGCTGCTCCGAGACATCCTTGTCGATCCCCTTCACGGCGTCGGTGACCACGAACAGCCGGGTATGGGGGCGGCGCTCGAGCAGGCCTTCGACCGCCGCCCTGTCGCAAACATCGGTCGCCACCCCGTACAGCACGATGTCGTCCGGCGCGAGCACGTCGAGCACGGTCGGCACGTTCTCGTTGGTGAATACGTCGAAGCGGTGCTTGTTGAGCAGGACATCCCCCTGGTGCGCCCGCAGCCGGTCGGCCAGCGCCTTCGCATCGGTCTTCGCCGGCTCGATGACGAGCGGATCCCGTAGCGCGGTCTCGGGAATTTTCTTCTGGCCGGGCGTGCCTCGCATACAGTGTGCCGGGAACGTACTCTGCCAGTCGGGCTTATCGGAGATCTCGGGATGACCCATCACATGATCGTCCGCGCTCGCCACGATGCGGATACCGTGACCGTGCGCGTAGTCCGTCAGGCGCTGCAGGTTGGTGATGACCCGCTCCGCCTCCGGCACGTACAGCTTGCCGTCGGGGTGCATGAAGTCGTATTGGGTGTCGACATCCCAGAAGATGACGCGGGCCATGGCGGGGAAATCTCTCCGAGGATACAGGAAGGTGTCAACAGGGAGGGAGGAAGAGCAAAGGCTAGACGCATAGACGCACAGACGCACAGCGGTGAACAGGTGCTACAGCCTGAGAACCACCGCAACCTCGTCACAGCAGGTCTGCCTCGGACACCTGTTGCAGTCCGCCCACACTTTGAGCGGGAAATGCTCGCGCTCGGCGGGCGCGAAGCCGACCTTCAGGAAGAACGCCGGTTTGCGAGTCAGCGCGAGTACTTCGGCCAGGCCGTGCGCCCGCGCCTCGGCGATCAGCGCCGCGAGCAGCGCACCGCCGACGCCTGCCCGCTGCCAATCCTCGCGCACGGCGAGGGCGGCGAGCTCCGCCAGGTCGCGGGAGTACACTTTGAGCGACCCGCAGCCGATGACCTCGCCGGCCGGCCCCTCCGCGACGACGTACTCCTTGATGTGCCGGCAGAGATCGTAGTTGCTGCGCGGCAGCAGGTCACCGGTCTGGACATACGGGGCCATGAGGGCCTCGAGCTGCGGCACGTCGGCGAGGACCGCGACCCGCAGCGCGACCCCGGGGAGCGGGGAGCGGGGAGCGGTTCCTGCTGGTGCCTCACTGAGCTGCGGCCCGCCATGGAGGGTACCGAAGATCGGCAGCGCGCTCACGCGAGGAGCTCCTCGAGAATCGCGACGCCCCGCTCCAGCTCCTCCACCGCGATGACGAGCGGCGGCAGCAGGCGAATCACCTGCGGCCCCGCCGTGACCACCAGCAGGCCCCGCTCCCGCGCCGCCGCGACGATTGGGGCGGCCGGCTCGGCCAGCTCGAGCCCCCACATGAGCCCCCGCCCCCGCACCTCGCGCACCCGCGGCGCCCCGGCGGCGAGCCGCCCGAGCCGCGTGCCCAGCCAGTCCGCCTTGCGGCGCACGTCGGCGAGGAACGCGGGATCGGCGATGGTGCGGACTACCTCGAGGGCCACGCCCGCGACGAGCGGCCCGCCGCCGAACGTGGTGGCGTGGTCGCCCGGCTTGAGCGCCGCGGCGACGGCGCTGGTCACGAGGACCGCCCCCATCGGCAGTCCGCCGGCCAACGGCTTCGCCAGCGTCAGGATATCGGGCACGACGCCGGCCTGCTCGTAGGCGAACAGGGTTCCGGTGCGACCCAGGCCGCACTGCACCTCGTCGAAAATGACCGCCACGCCGCGGGAGTCGCACAGCTCGCGTACGAATCCCAGCCAGTCGGCGTCCACGGGCCGCACCCCGCCCTCCCCCTGCACCGGCTCGACGATGACCGCCGCGGTGCGGGACGCTGATACGGCGTGATCCACGGCCGCCCAGTCCTCCCGCGCGACGATGCGGATGCCCGGCACGAGCGGCTCGAACGGCTTGCGATAGTCGGGACGGTCGGTGGCCGCGAGGGTCGCGAACAACCGCCCATGAAACGAGCCCGAAAACGCGACGATCTCGCTCTTGCCGGACCATTTGCGGGCGAACTTGAACGCGGCCTCGTTCGCCTCGGCGCCCGAGTTGCAGAAGAAGGCGCGGTCGGCGAACGAGCGCGCGACCAGCTCCTCGGCAAGCCGTTCGCCGGCCTCGCTGCGGTACAGGTTGGAGACGTGGATGAGCCCCGAGCCGAGGGCCCGCTCGAAAGCCGCGCGGAGGGCAGGATGATTGTATCCGAGCGCGTTCACGCCGATGCCCGCCACGAAGTCGAGATACCGCGTCCCGTCCTCCGCGATGAGCTCGGCGCCTTCCCCTCCGACGAACAGAGGGCCGACGCGCGCGTAAACGTCGAGCAGGGCCTGCGCGGCCTGCGTTGCCGGCGGCGTCGGCGTGGCCGACGCGCCCGAGGGAAAGGCGGTCACGCCGGCTGTACGGCGGGAGCGAGAATCCGGGTGCCCGCTCCGGCGTCGTCCAGGAGATGCAGGTCGCCGATGCGGACGGCACGCGCTCCGGCACGCAACGCGGCCGTCGCCGCGCGGAGCTTGGCCGCCATGCCATCGGTCGCCACACCCAGCTCGATGAGCGTCTCGACGTCGCCCGCCTCGAGCGCCGGCCGGATCGCCCCGTCGACCTCCACGCCCGGCACGTCCGAGACCAACAGCAGCTCGGCGGCCCGGAGCGCACCGGCCACCGCCGCCGCCGCGTCGTCCGCGTTCACGTTGAGGGGTGGCCCGTCCGCGCCGGAGGCGTTCGGAGCCATGGGGGCGATCACGGGTGTGAGCCCCGCGAGCAGGAAGCTCTCGAGCAAGGCCACGCGCACCTCGGCGATCTCGCCCACGTGCCCCAACTCGCCGGGGGCGGGCTGGGCGGTGAGCAACCCGCCGTCCACGCCCGACAGCCCCACCGCATCGAGTCCCGCGGCGCGCAGCGCCGCGACCACCTGCCGGTTCACGGGACCGCCCATGACCAGCTCGACCACTTCCGCTACTTCCGCGGTCGTGACCCGCCGGCCGTCGCGCCGCTCCACCGGCAGCCCGAGCCGGCGCGACAGCGCGCTGACGGCCCGCCCACCGCCGTGGACCACCACGACGGGGTCGAGCCGCACGAGCGCCCGAGCGCACGCCGCGAGCCACGCGGGGTGATCGAGCTCATTGCCGCCCAGCTTGACGACGCGAGTGCTCAGCACGTGAGCCCCGCCGTCTCGGGCAGCCCGAGCATGACGTTCATGTTCTGAATCGCCTGCCCCGCGGCACCCTTCACCAGGTTGTCGATCGCCGCGATCACCGTCAGACGCGGCCGACGGACGTTCGCTACGGCCGCGACGCCGATGGCCACGCGATTGCGATACACAACGTCCTTGAGCGACGGCAGCGCGCCATGCAGCACCGCCACGCACGGCTCGTTGGCGTACACCGACTCGTAGATCCCCTCCGCCGTGGCTCGATCGATGGCGCGCGTGAGCGGCACGTGAATCGTCTCGAGAATGCCCCGCTTGACGGGGAGCAAATGGGGTGTGAATACGAGGTCGCCCGTGAAACCGCTCTCACGCGCGAGGGCCGCCCTGAGCTCCGGCAAGTGGCGGTGCTCGTTGCCGGCCGAATACGCGCGGTAGTCCTCGGCCACCTCGCCGAACAGGAGGTCCCGCTTCAGCGTCCGGCCCGCGCCCGTGACGCCTGAGGCGGCGTCGATCACCACTTCCCGGGCCTCGTCGATCAGACCGCCCCGAGCGAGCGGGAGGAGTGCGAGCAGCGCCGCAGTGGGATAGCAGCCGGGGTTCGCCACGAGGTCCGCCGCCGCGACATGGGGACGGGTAACCTCGGTCAGCCCGTAGACCGCGTCGGGGGACAGGCGGAAGTCGGCGGACAGATCTACCGCGCGCTTGCCGAGGCCCCGGGCCTCCTGCACGTAGCGCGCCGATACGCCGTGTGGCAGCGCCGAGAGCACGATTTCGGCGCGCGCGATGGGGGCGTCCTCGATGCGCACGAGCTCGACGCCCTCGCGCCACTCGCCCGCGGCCGACTCAGCCGTCGCGAACGCCACCGAGGCCCGCGGATGGCCGGCGAGAAGCCGCAGCAGCTCCTGCCCCACGTAGCCGGACGCCCCCAGCACGCCCACCGGGACTTGTGCATGAATATTCATCGTTACGGAAAAATATTCACTCTGGCACGAAGTGCAAGACCCGGGTTAGCGTCCCGCATGATCGAGAAGCTTGTTGCGACGCTCGCCGCGCTGGCGCTCGTGCCGGCACTCGGCGCGCAGGCTCCGCCCCAGCCGTTCTCGCTGGACGACGTGCTGCGCGTCCGGGACGTGCGTGAGCCCCAGATCTCGCCGGACGGCGCCTGGGTGGCCTACACGGTCTCGACCTCCGACACAGCCGAGGATCAGAACAAGAGCGCGGTGTGGATGGCGAGCTGGGACGGCTCGCGCAACGTCCGGCTCACCACGTCGAAACAGGGCGAGAACACGCCGCGGTGGAGCCCCGACGGGCGGTGGCTCGCGTTCCTCTCGAGCCGCGAGGACGAGCACACACAGATCTGGCTGCTCGACCGCCTGGGCGGCGAGGGGCGCAAAGCCACCACGCTGCCGAGCGACGTGGACGACTATGTGTGGGCACCCGACGCCAAGCGGATCGCGCTGGTCGTGGCGGACGCGGATACCACCAAGCCAAAGACCCCGCCTCCGATCGTGATCGACCGGTTCCAGTTCAAGCAGGACGAGGAGGGCTACCTCGGCAAGCAACGCCGGCACCTCTACGTCCTCGACGTGGAGTCGGGGAAGACGACGATGCTGACGTCGGGGGACTACGACGAGGTCTTGCCCGCCTGGTCGCCCGACGGCAAGTCCCTCGCATTCGTGAGCAAGCGACGTCCCGACTTCGATCGCGACAACAATTGGGACCTGTATGTGATCGACGCCGCGCCGGGAGGAGGCGTCGCGCCCCGGCAGCTCACGACGTTCGAGGGCCCGGACAACGATCCCGACACCGAGAGCCGGCCCGCGTGGAGCCCCGACGGCCGCTCCATCGCGTACCTGCAGGGCGGCCCGCTCAAGCTCATCTACTACGCCGTCCAGAAGCTCGCCGTCGTCCCGGCCGCCGGCGGCGCGCCCCGCATTCTCACGGCTGGGCTCGATCGTAACGCGACGAACCCCGTGTGGTCGGGCGACGGGTCATCCATCTACTTCCTGCTCGAAGACGACCGGACGGTCGGGCTCGCGCGCGTGCCGGCGGCAGGCGGCGCGATCGAGCGGCTCGTATCGGGCTCCCGGGTCGTGAGCGCGTTCGCCGCCGGCGCGAACGGCAAGGTCGCTGTGCTCGCGTCCACGGCGCTCGTGCCCGCCGAAGTGTTCGCGCTGGACGGCACCACGCTGCGCCCGCTGTCACGCCAGAACGACGAGTGGCTGTCCCGGGTCAAGCTGGGCGCCGTGCAGCCGATCAGCTTCAAGAGCCGCGACGGCACGGCGATCAATGGCTTCGCGGTGAAGCCGCCCGACTTCGTGTCGGGAAAGCGATACCCGACGATCCTGCGCATTCACGGCGGGCCCGTGTCGCAGTACCAGCACGAGTTCGACTTCCAGCTCCAGACCCTGGCCGGCCACGGTTATCTCGTGGTCGTGGCGAACCCGCGCGGCAGCTCCGGCCGGGGAGAGCAATTTTCCACGGCGATCTTCGCGGACTGGGGGAACAAGGATGCCCAGGACGTGCTCGCCGCGGTCGACTATGTGGTGGCGCAGGGGCTCGCCGATCCCGCGCGGCTGGGCGTGGGCGGGTGGAGCTACGGCGGGATCCTCACCAACTACG
This sequence comes from Gemmatimonadales bacterium, assembly GCA_035488835.1. Lineage (GTDB taxonomy): Bacteria > Gemmatimonadota > Gemmatimonadetes > Gemmatimonadales > GWC2-71-9 > AG41. The sequence continues at coordinate 46,649 of DATHKX010000117.1, read as the reverse complement.
TGATCGCCCAGGACCACCGCTTCAAGGCGGCGGTGAGCGGGGCGAGCATCTCCAACGTGCTGGCCGGCTACGGCACCGATCAGTATGTGCGGGAATACGAGGGGGAGCTGGGCGTGCCGTGGAAGACCGTCGACACCTGGGTCAGGCTGTCATTCCCGTTCCTGCACGCCGACCGGATCAACACGCCGACCCTGTTCCTGTGCGGAGACAAGGACTTCAACGTGCCGCTCCTCAACTCGGAGCAGATGTACCAGGCGCTCAGAAGCCTCGGCGTGGAAACCCAGCTGGTGATCTACCCGGGAACACACCACGCCATTAACAAGCCGAGCTACCGGCGCGACCGGCTGGAGCGGTATCTGGTGTGGTACGACAAGCACCTGAAGTAGGGGCGCTGCATGCTGCGCGCCTACATCATTCCACGCGCTCCAGGCGCGGGTTGGGCCGGTAGCTCCGGCCCACCTTCGCCAGCGGCTTCCCTTCAACCCGCACCACGTCCGCGGTGAAATCGAAGCGGCCCTGGAACAGGCTCGACCCCACGCCGTACATGTCCACCGGCACCTCCTGCTCTTCGAACTGCCGGATCTTTTCGACGGTAAACCCACCCGAGACGACGATCTTCACGTGCTCGAACCCCTCCCCGTCGAGCGCCCGGCGCACGTTCCAGACGAGCTGCGGGTTGACGCCCGTCGGCTTGAAGGTGCCCATTTGCGGAATCACCGACTTGTCCACGAGGGTCTCCGACGTGTCGATCCGTACGCCATAGAGCCGCTCGCCCAGCGCGCGGGCCACCTTGAGCGCCGTCCCGACGCAGTCGTTCTCGAAGTCGACGAGGGTGATGAGACGCATGCCCCCGTCCATGAGGTCGGCGAACTTTTTCGAGGCGAGCACGGTGTCGCCGCCGTAGGCGGCGATGAGCGCGTGGGGCACCGTGCCGACGCCTTCCGAGCCCCACCACGAAGCCTGCGCGTCGGTCGATACGCCGATGGCGCCCGCGATGTGTGCCGCGTACCCGTCACCGGTCTGGACCAGCCAATGGTCGTGCCGGGCCGGGAAGAACATCACCTGCTTCGGCCTCGCCGCTTCCACGACCCGGCGGGTGTTGGTCCCGACTTTCGTACGGCGGGCGAGAACGCCCAAGTACAGGGTCTCGAGGTGGGCGAACGCATCGTACGGGCCCTCGATGAGGAGCACGGTCTCCCACGGCGCTATCTCATCGCCGTCGTACAGGGCGTAGACCTCGAGCTCCGGCCACTCCATGCTGCACAGCTTGAGAATCGCGATCGCCTCGTCGATGCCGCCGAGGAAAGCGGGCGCCTTGCCGAACACCTGCATCGTCACGCACGGGCGCTGGTCGTCCTTGAGCAGCAGCTCGCGTGTGCGGACGAAGTATTTGTCGGAGTAGTAGCCCTCCCGCATCTTCTCGACGGGGAGGTGGAAGATCGCAGGGTCGAGCCGTTGCTTCCGGACCATCCTTGGATAATACCGTGCTCAGCGCGCCGGTGGCCAGGCGAACGTGGCCATCAACGTGTCGCCGCCGACCAGGGCCACGCGGCGGGCGATGTTGTCGAGCCGGCCGCAGCGGACGCGCGCCGTCTCGGGCGACTCGGGCGCGATCACCCGCAGGCACACGACGTCCATGGCGACGGCGAGCGCGCTGTCGCGGCCTGTCCGGGGCGGCTCGGGCCGCTCCAGCGCGACGTCGAAGTCGAAGGTCTCGCGGCCCAGCTGGAAGCTGACCCGGCGACCGGTCGTCTCGGGCACGAGATCGACGGCACGCTGGCTCGACGCCGTGTCGCCACGCACCAGCGTCATGCGAACCATCACGCGGCGCGGGGGGATCACCGCCTGGGCGGTGAACCCGACGCCACTGTCCATGACGGTCACTTCCTCGCTCGCTCGCGTCTCCCCCGCCGCGAACCCGCGGCTGACGGTGATCTCCACCCAGACCACCCGCCGCTGGCCGACGGCCGGCGGCCCGAAGGGGTACAGCAGGGTCGTCTCGCCCCACGGGATCCGGGACCACCGGCGGTAGCTGTCTTCCTCCCACAGCGGCAGCCCGCGACGCGACCGGCCGACCAGGCGCCGCGTGAAGAACACGCCGCCCAGGCTCACCGTGTCCGGCTCGGGGAGGGTGCCGAGCAAGCCGTGGAGCTCCGTCGCACGGGCCTGCAGCGCGAGGCGCAAGTCCGTCTCCGGCGGGCCGCTGACCGCGGCGCTGGCGAGCAGGCGCGTCTCGCCGGCCGCGCGCTCGACCACCCGCAGGTGGTAGGTCACGCGGTAACTCGGGGCCTGCGGCGCGGCGGTGACCCCTACCCACACGCCCACCCCCAGCGCCGCGACGACCAGGCTAGCGCGCCAGGAAGGTCGCACGAGTGGTCTCGATCGATTCCGACCCCGGCCCGCCCCACCGGATGTGTCCCAGCCAGCCCGCCGTCGCGCCGGCGACGAGGCTCGCCGTCATCCACAGCGCCAGCGTGCGCCCGCGGATCCGCGGACGCGGTACCGTGCGCGCGTGCGGCTCGCCGGCGGAGCGGGCGAACGCGACCCGCAGCTCGAGATGGCTCACGCGCGCCTCGGCGCAGTGCCGGCATGCCGCGAGGTGGCGTGCCAGCCCGGCGCGCTCGGGGAGACTCAGCTCGCCGTCCAGCTCGAGGTCGATCTGCTGCACCCATTCGTCGTGGTTCACGGCAGCTCCTCCCGCACCCGGTAGCGCAACACCCGGCGCTGCATCCAGCGCACGGCCAGCGCATCCACCAGTGCGCGGAATACACGGTTCCACATCCCGTACTTCGTGTTCCCGAAGCGGCGGGGCCGGTGGTGCACGGGCACCTCTGTCACCCGACCCCCTTGCATCCTGACGAGCGTCGGCAGGAAGCGGTGCATCCCGTTGAACATCGGCAGCGCGCGCAGCGCCTCGGCGCGAAACGCCTTGAGGGAGCAGCCGGTATCGCGGATCGTCTCGCGGTTGAGCTGGTTGCGCACACCGTTGGCGATACGGCTCTGCAGCCGCTTCCAGCTCGAGTCCCGCCGATCCACCCGGTACCCGGCGACCGCCGCCGCTCCGCTCTGTTCGAGCTCGGCAAGAAGGACCGGAATGTCGGCCGGATCGTTCTGGAGATCGGCGTCGAGCGTGACGATGACGCGCCCGCGGGCCGCGCCGAAGCCCGCGGCGAAGGCGGCGGTCTGCCCTGCGTTCGCGGCGAACGCCACGATGTGAATCTCGGAGTGCTCCCGCTTCAGCGCCTTGAGCACGTCGAGCGAGCCGTCGGTCGAGCCGTCGTCTACGGCCACGATCTCGTAGCGCCCCCCCTCACCCCGGCCGGCGAGCGCCCGGCCGATCTCCTCGACCAGGACCGGTAGATTGTCGCGCTCATTGTACACCGGAACGACCAGCGAGAGCTCAACCGGGGCGGACATACTTGAGCTCGGGCGCGTCGGGATACCGGCTGACCAGCCGGGCGATGACGGCCTCCGCTTTCGCGGCGTCGTGCTGGTGCGTGCGGTAGATCTCAGCGAGGCGGATGCCGGCGAGCACCACCCGGTGGGGCGGCGGCGGGGGATCGGCGGCGACCAGGTGCTCGAGCATCGCCGTTTCGTCCTGGATGGTGATCGTGGTGCCGCCCGGCATCGACCCGCCGGTCAGCGCGTTGCCCACGAACTCGCCGAGGGGCTCGAGCACCCATCCGAACAACGAGTCGAAGAAGCCCCATGCGCCCCACAGCGCCAGCACCAACGCGGCGAGCCGCCATTCGATGTGCCCCGCCGTAGTCGATACGACGACGAGCGCGAGGCCGGCGAGCACCATGGCCGCGCCCAGGATCCCGCGCACCACCCCGCGCACGCTCGGCGGATCTGTGACGTCCACGGGGAGCAAGTTGACAGCGCCCGCCCGGCGGCGCAACCTACGCACGCGCATTTCACCTGGAGTCTGCTGTGATCGATCTGCTGTCGCGCCGCGCGTTCCTCACCGCCGTCGGCGTCGCGGCCACGCGGGCCGGCGACATCCCGTTCCCGATGCGCCCACCTCGGCCCCTCCCACACCGGAGCCGCTGGGTGGCGAAGCCCGTCGCGGTCTCGAGCGCGAACGGATTGCGGGCCGTGCAAAAGGCGTTCGACATGCTGCTCCAGGGGGCGGACACGCTCGACGCGGTGATCGAGGGGGTGAAGATCCAGGAGCTCGACCCGAACGACGACTCGGTGGGCTACGGCGGCCTGCCCAACGCCGAAGGCGTGGTGCAGCTCGACGCCTCGTGCATGCACGGACCCACCAAACGCGCCGGCGCAGTGGGTGCGCTCGAGGGGATCAAGACGCCTTCCGAGGTCGCGAAGCTGGTGCTCAAGTACACGAACCACATTTTCCTGGTGGGTGAGGGCGCGAAGCGGTTCGCGCTCCAGTACGGTTTCAAGGAGGAAGATCTCCTCACCCCGCACGCGCGCGAAGTCTGGCTGCACTGGCGGGCGAATCTGAACCCGACCGACGATTACCTGGACGTGCCCGAGGCCCAGGACATGTCCGTCCGGCCCACGGGAACCATCAACTGTGACGCCGTCACCCCCCAGGGCGACCTCTCCTCCGTAACAACCACCAGCGGCCTGGCGTTCAAGATCCCTGGCCGGGTGGGTGACAGCCCGATCATCGGCGCCGGCCAGTACACCGACAATGATATCGGCGCCGCCGGCTCGACCGGCCGCGGCGAGTCGAATATCAAGGTGTGCGGCGGCTTCCTGACGGTCGAGTTCATGCGCCGGGGGATGAAGCCCAGCGATGCGTGCCTCGAGACATTGAAGCGCGTGGTGCAGCTCACCGAGCCGCGGCTGCTGGGCCCCGATGGTAAGCCGAAGTTCGACCTCAAGTTCTACGCGGTGAACAAGCGCGGCGACTTCGGTGCGGCGTCGCTCTATCCCGCGAGCTACGCCGCCCACGACGGTAAAGAGGCGAAGCTCCGAGACACGGCGTATCTGTACGAGCGGCCCGCTGCGAGCCGCTAGCGTCGCGCTCGCGCTGCTCGCGGCCATCGCCCCGGCGCTTTCGGCGCAGCGGTACTGGCGCAGCAACCTCTACCCCAATCTGTCCCACAGCCCCGGCGACGGGTTGTGGGTCGGGCTCCACTATGGGCGGTACAGTCCTGTCGGCTTCGCCGAGCGGCCGGAGCCGAACTTCGCGTGGATCAACCTCGATGCAGGCGCCAGTACCCAGGGCAGCTACGCGTTCATCGTGGACGCCCAGGCACCGGCGTGGTGGGCAGGCTGGCGGGCCGGACTCACCTTCGGGGCCGTGCGCGTGAACCGACTCGGCTACTACGGCCTGGGAAACGACACGCAATACTCGAGGGACAGCCTCACGACCGCCGGGTCCTATTTCTACAAGGTCAGCCGCACCACCCAGTTCGCGCGCGCCACCGTGCAGCGCCGGCTGATCGGACCGCTGCGGATCCTGGCCGGCGCTTCGATCGACCACTCCGACTTCCGCGCCCTCCCGGGACGGAGTGTGTTTCACGACGATCTCGCCGCCGGGGTGGTCGATCCGGGCACGATCCCGCTCACCGACAAGGTGGTCCGCGCCGGCGTCGTGCTGGATACGCGGGACCACGAAATCGATCCGCATCGCGGCGTTGCCGCGGAAGTGTTGTTCGCGAGTGGCACGGGTTATACGCGCACAACGACCAGCGCCCGGGTCTATGTGCATCCATTCCAGCGGCTCGTCCTGGCGGGGCGGCTGGCGGCGGAGGGCACCGGTGGGAACCCGCCCCTTGCCGCAATGGAGCTGATGGAGTCCTCGGAGCGGCCCTTCGTAGCGGTGGGCGGTTACTACTCGCTCCGGGCGTACTACAACGGTCGGTTCACGGGGCCCGGCAAGCTGATCGGCGGGCTGGAGGCACGTTACGCGCTGCTGTTGGTGCCGAGCCTGGTGGAGGTCAAGCTGGTGGTGTTTTACGACGCCGGTCGCGTGTTCGCGCCGGGCGAAGGGGTACGGCTCACGACCACCGGCCTGCACGGCAGCGGCGGCGCCGAGTTGGCGGTGCGCCTGCTGCGCAACTCACTCCTGTGCATGGGCTACGGTCACGGGAGCGATGGGGGACGGTTCTTGTTTGGGACCAGCTGGAGTTATTGACGCACGACGGGTCACCCCGCCGGCAACAGCGACAAGATCTCCCTCAGCGTCGTTTCGCCCTTGTCCTTCGCGTACCAACGGCGCACCTGCGGATACAGCTCGTCCTTGGGCGTCGTCTTGCGCGCCTCCATCACCCACGCCTGGAGTTCAGTCGGTCGCGATCCCCAGTGGCCGACTTCGTGCCACTGGTCGTCCAACACGATCACGATGGGGATGGCACGCGCAGTGCCGGTGAGATAGCGGTCCATTACCTCCGGGTGCTCGTCGCGCCGCAGGATCCGCATCTCCAGACAGTGCGCCTGGGCGCCGAGCTTCGCGACGTAAGGAATCGTGTTGGAGGCGTCGCCGCACCAGTCCTCGGCCAGCGCGAGCAGGCGGAACTTCCGTCCCCGGTCGCAGGCGCGCTCAAACGCCCAAGCGGGGATGTGCGCGAGCCGGTACACCCCGGTCCACAGCCCGCAATGCTCGGTCGACTGTTTGACGAACTCGTCGTAGGTCAGCGCCTGGTCCCACAGCGCGCGGAAGTCGAGATCACTCATGACTGCGCATTAACGACGCAATAGCCGTTGGGGTTCCTTGGGGGTCGCATGAGACCGTCGGGGGTCCCACGAAGCGACTGCGTCTTTTTGTCGCGGAGTGGGACCCCCGACGGTCTTTAGATCTCGCGAATTTCGACGCCCCGCTTCGCGAGCTCGGCCACGTATTCGCCGAACGGCACCGCCTCGTCGGGAGTGTGCACGCCCTTGACCGCGATGCGACCGTCCACCTGCATGAGGCCGGTGATGGCGAGCGAGTACCCGGTGGTCCGCATCATCGCGCTGATGCCGTGCGCTTCATCCGAATAGTCGAGCAGCTGCCACGCGACCGGCTTCCCGTTTCTTCCCCGCACCTCGACCCGCAGTGCGACCAGGTCACGCCCCTCGGGCTTCGTGAGCTTGGGGGACACCGTGGCGATGAACGCGTCGCGTGGCACGACTTCTTTCCCCTTTACCTTCACGGGCGTGAGATCGAGGAGGCCCAGCTCGCGGATCGGCCGCATGATGCCGATGTGCCCCGGGTAGCGCAGCGTCTTGTACTCCATCGTGCGGACCTTGCCCTCGTACGCCCACGGCAGCGTGGAGATGCCGCCCCCGGTGTGGAACGCCTCGAGCTGACCCACCGGTGGTGGAAACATGACGTGCTCGAGCTCGGAAAGGGCGTCTACGCGCGCCGGCTTGCCGTCGCGCAGCACCCAGGACGGCGTCGTGTAGTAGTCGAGCGCGCCTTCGAGCGAGTACACGATCTGGTAGTTGAGCGGGGGCTCGGGGTGCTGTGGCAGCCCGCCGACGTAGATCTTTACGGACTCCGCGTCGCCGACCCGCCGAATCCCCTCGGCCGCGAGCACGTTGACCATCCCCGGCGCGAGTCCGCAGTCCGGGATCACCGACACGTTCCGCTGCTTCGCCTCGGCATCCAGCTCCTTCTGCTGAAACACGATCTCCGTGTTGCCGCCCAGGTCGGCGCAGTGGACACCGGCGTCCACCGCGGCCCGGGAGACCTCGAGGTTGAAGTGGTACGGTGCCGCGTTCTGGACCGCCGCGTGACCGACCATGGCCGCGCGCAGCGCGGCGCCATCCTGCACGTCGAGCTTCAGGAGCGCGAGTCGCTTCCCGACGTGGGCTTCTAGGAAGCCGGGAATGCGCTCGGGCTTCAGGTCGGCGATCGTGACCCGCTCGACGCCGGGCTGCCGCAACAGATCGTAGGCGCAGGCGGATCCCTGGAGTCCTGCACCGAGCACCAGCATGCGCATCGCGCTACCGCCTCGTATGAACGGGAAAATGAGCGGCGGAAAGCTAGACGGTCCCGGCAGGCGACGGTAGGCCGCGTTAGATTCGCCTCCGATGACCCAAGCCGACGTCACCCGCGAGCGGCTCGTGCGCGCGGCGCTCGAGCTGTTCACGACGCAGGGCTATCACGAGACCACCACGCCACGGATCGCCAAGAAGGCCGGCGTGGCGGAAGGCACGATCTACCGTCATTTCACGAGCAAGCAGCACTGCTTCAACGAGCTGTACCGCACGGCGGCACGCTGGGCGGGGCAGCTCGTCAAAGACGCCGACGCGCTCAAGGTGGGACCGCGCGAGAAGCTCGCCGAGCTCGCCCGCGGACTCGTGACGGGGGCGGCGCACGAAGCGGCCGTCGCCCGGCTGTTCTTCATCCAGCGGCATGAGGACCTGTTGGACGAGGAGAGTCGCAAGACCGCGCGGGACTTCCGCCTCGGCCTCGAGAGCCTGATCGCGCAGGGAAAGGCTGACGGCTCGGTGAAGGCGGGGGCCGCCGAGGTATGGGCCGGCGTGTGGCTCGGCGTGGTGACGCTGGTAATCGACCGAGTGTCGGCCAAAGAGTGGCCGGAGACGCACGCGGGCGTGAAGCTGGCGTTGGACGGCGCCTGGGATGCGATCGCGGCGACGCGCGGGTGATCGCCCAGCGCGCCTGAGACGGTCGGGGCCTCGCTTCGCGACAAAAATACGCAGTCGCTCCGCGAGACCCCGACCGCCTCAGGCGCCTTCTGACCGCCCGACCGCCGGTCCGCCAGACCGTCGCAGCTCGAACAACTCGATCTCCGGAGGCGCGAACACCCGGATCGGCACGCCCACCACGCCGATGCCGCGGCTCACGTACAGCTGGCTGTTCCCGCGTTGAAAGTGCCCCATCACGTACTTGGTGATCAAGCTCCCAGCCGACCAGCCGATCAGCGGCAGGTAGAACTGGCCACCGTGGATGTGTCCCGCCAGGGTGAGCGGGATACCGCGCGGGGCGGCCGTGTCCCACGCTCCGGGACGATGGGCCAGCAGCACGTGAAACGCGTCCGGCGGCGCGGCGCGCTGGGCCGCGTCCACATCGGCCCGCTGCGGATCGTCCGCGCTCCAGTTGTGCGGGTCGTCGATACCCAGGAGGGCGAGCACCGCCCCGTGCCGCTCGACCACGTGGCAACCGTTCTGCACGAACACCTGGCCCGCATCGCGACAGCCTTGGATGACCTCGCGCTCGCCGGTGTAACGGTCGTGGTTGCCGAGCACCGTCACCACGCCGAGCGGCGCCGAGAGCTCGCGGAACGCGCGCACGTAGGGCGGGATGTAGGCGCGGGAGATGTCGATCATGTCTCCCGTCTGCACGATCAGATCGGGCCGGAGCGCGTTCGCCCGCGCCACGATCTCCTGCATCGCGTCTTCGCCGAGGTGCATGCCGGCGTGCAGGTCGGAGAGGTGAAGCAGCTTGAGCCCGTCGAGCCCGGGTGGGAGATCGGGAAACACGAGTGTGCGACGGGTGACCTGGGGGACCCGGTAGGCGCTCCAGATGCCGTAAGTCGACAGCGCGACGCCCGCTCCGGCGTACGCGTAAGTCGCACGGGCAAGAAACCGTCGACGAGACAGGGAGCGGGGAGCGGGGAGCCGTTCCCCCCGAGGCGCCGAGCCCTTCATTGCACGGGAGAGTACCGCTCCCAGCTCCCCGCTCCCCCAGACCACAAGCTTGATAAGGAGGTAGACGGTGAGGAGCACGCAATAGATCCATCCGAGCAGCTGCCACGCGATCCACGGGCCCGTAAGCGGGATCCGGCCCACGCCCCACACGCTGCCGCCGAACAACACGCGCTGGCCCACGACCAGCCACGGGAGGTTGAAGACGATGAAGACCGTGGCCAGCGCGACGCGCACCCGGTGCGCCTGGCGGGGTCGGGTGGGGTCGGGAAGGCGCTCCCGCAGGTACAGATAGATCAGCACCTGCGGTGCGACGAACAGAAGGAGATAGATTAGGCGCGTGAACACTCCGTCGAGGCTCCTAGGGTGTCTGGTCGTGGCCGCACTCGCGTCTCCGCCGAGCCCGGCGGTCGCCGCGCAACAGCTCACTGCCGCCGAGCGTGCGGCGGCGGTCGCCTCAGTGTGGGCGGAGGCGCGCTACAACTTCGCCTACTGGGACCGCGTGCGGGCCGATTGGGACTCGGGACTCGTCGCGCACCTGAAGCTCGCCGCCGAGCCGCAATCGGACCTGCTCTTCTACCGCCGGTTGCGGCGTCTCGTCGCGTTGCTGGGCGACGGGCGGGCCGCGGTGATCGCGCCCCCGACGCTGCGCTCCCGCATCGCGCGCCCGCCGTTGCTCGTGTCCAGCGTCGAGCGCCGGCCCTTCATCCTGGATTACGCAGAGAACGACGAGATGCGCGTGGCGCGCCCCCAGCGACTCGCCGAAATCCTCGCCGTCCAGGGTGTTCCGGCCGAGCAGTGGATCCGGGACTCCGTGCTGCCGGAGGTCTCGGCGGCCACCGCGGCCGACCGCTGGCAGCGCGCCGTCGCGTGGATGCTCCAGGGAGACAAGGGCACCACCGTCCACCTCCTCGTCCGCGTGCCGGGCGCCGAACCACGCGGTCTCAGCGTCACCCGCAGCCTGTCGCTCAATGACCGCTGGCCGCTCGACCCGCCGGCGTTCGCCACGGAGTCCCTACCGGACGGCGTCACCCTCGTACGGATCGCCTCCCTGGAGAACGAAGAGGTGGTGCGCGAGTTCGACCGGGCGTTTCCCGACTTCACCCGTGTGCAGGGGCTGGTGCTCGACCTGCGCCGCGCCGCCGACGGTAAGACCGAATACGCCTACCAGATCCTCGCCCGGCTCACCGACCGCCCGTTCTCCGCCGTGCGCTGGAGAACGCCCCAGTATCGGGCCGTGTTCCGGGCGTGGAACCTGGGCGACTCCGCTACCACTTGGTACGGACCAGAGACGGGAACGGTTGCGCCCCGCGCGGACCATCCCCCATACGGGGGGCCGATCGCGGTGCTGGCGTCGAGCGCCACCGCGGGCGCGGCGGAAGATTTGCTGGCGGCGTTCCGTAGCGCGAGTCGCGGCGTCATCATCGGGGAGCCGAGCGGTGGGAGCCCGGGAGACGTCGCAACGTTCGCGCTGCCGAAGAGCTGGGCCGTACAATTCTCGGTCACCCGCCACGAGGCTCCCGACGGCGCGGGGTTCGCCGGTGTCGGAGTGAAGCCCCACATCGTGGTGATACGGACCGTGAACGACCTGCTCGCGGGAAACGAGCCGGCGCTGGAGAAGGCGCGAGAGTACCTCAAGGGCGGGCTGCCGCCGCCTTAGTGTTCCAGATTCTCCCTGAAGAACCCCACGACCGCCTTCCACGCACTATCCGCGACTTCCGGCTTTTCACGGGCCCGCAGGAAGCCGTGGCCGACACCGGGATACACGGTATACCGGTAGGTCTTGTGGTACGTCCGGATCGCCGCGTCCACGTCGCTCAGGCCGGCGTTGATACGCGCGTCGTTCTCGGCGTAGACGCCGAGCCCCTTCGCCCGGATGCGCGCGATGGACATGGCGTCGGGGCCTGGCCCGTAACACACGACGAATGCCCCGAGCGACGGGTTGTTAGTCGCATAGCGGAAGCTCTGGCCGCCGCCCCAGCAGAACCCGATGACGCCTACCCGGTTGGGCCGGGCCGCCTTGATGCGTTTCACGTACGCCACCGTGGCGTCGAGATCCTTGGTCACCGTGTCGGGGTCGAGCCCGGCGATGAGCTTGCGCGCGTCGTCCGTGGACGCGGGAGTCCCGCCGCGGCGCGACAGCAGATCGGGAGCGATGGCCACGAAGCCGTCCTTGGCGAGCTGCTCCGTGGTCTGGCGAATGAAGTCCGACATGCCGAAGATCTCGTGGATCACCACGACGACCGGCGCCGGATCCTTGCGCTCGGGATAGGCGAGGTAGGCGGTAATGGTGTCGCGGCCGCTGGGAAACTTGACGTATTCGGAGTGGATGTCCGAGCGGTACGCTGCCCCACCGACCACCGCTGCACCGGCCATACCGCCTAGTACCGCCCAATACCGCCCCTTACCGCGCATAACTCACCCTCCAGATCCGATCGCCCGTGTCGTCGCTCACCAGCAGCGCTCCATCCGGCATCACCAGGAGTCCGACCGGTCGCCCCCAGCGCGACCCGTTGGCAAGCTGCCACCCGGTGACGAAGTCGTCAACCGAAGCCGGCCGACCGCTCTGCACGTGCACCCGCACTACCTTCGCGCCCGTCGGCACCGAGCGATTCCAGGAGCCGTGGTACGTCATGAACGCGTCGCCGGCGTAGTCAGCCGGAAACATGGCGCCCGTGTAGAACGCAAGCCCGAGCGGCGCCGAGTGCGCCTGAACTGTCAGCGCGGGCGGCTGGACGCCCGAGCAGTCCGCTCCCGGATATTCGGGGTTGGCTTTGCCCGGGAGGTAGCACTGCGGCCAGCCGTACCACTTCCCCTCCTTCAAGATGTTCAAGTGCTCCGGCGGAGTGTCGTCGCCGAGGTTGTCGCGGTCGTTGTTGTTCGCCCACAGCTCGCCGGTCACGGGATTGAAGGCCAGGCCAACGGAATTCCGGAGACCCGTGGCGAAGGTGTGGGGACTCGAGCCGTTGAGATTGTAGCGCGTGACCGCTGCTCTCGGCGGCGCATCGTCGCACACGTTGCACGACGAGCCAACTGCGACGTACATCAAGTTGTCCGGACCGAAGACGACCGTACGGGTGGTGTGGCCACCGCTCGGCAGCCCCGACACCAAGGTCACCGGTGTGGTCGCGCCCGGGTCGAGCCGCTTCACGGCGGTCTGCTCGGCGAAATACATGGTGTCGCCGCGGAACGCGATCCCAAAGGGATCGTTCAGACCGGCGAGCACCGCCTGGGCGGGCGCGTCGGCCACGCCGTCGCCGTTCGCGTCCACGAGCCGGACGATCTGGCCCGCGCCGGGCATCGAGGCATACACCGCACCGCCGGGACCGAGCGCCAGGTAGCGGACGCCGTTCAAACCTTCGGCGAACAGATTGACCGTGAAGCCACGCGGCACGTACAACGCGTGCCCGGCGATGAGAACGGTGTCCAGGCTCCCGGCCGGGGGGGGCGGTGGAGGAGGCGGCGGGGGCGGGGGCGGGTTCTCCCCCGCCGGCACCGCGCAGGCGAGGAGGACCGATGCAAGCCAGAGGAGTCGAGTCATGGCGGTCTCTTTCTTCGCTGCTACCGGCCGTTCTTCGCGTACACACCCTGCAGCGCGCTCTCGCCGGGCGGCATCCTCTCGCGGCTTCGCAACGCCTGCTCCGCGGCCTGCTCCACCTCGGCCGTCACATCGGCCTCGATCTCCTCGAGCTGCTTCACGCTGATCCCGTCCGCCTTCGAGTATTCCTCGTACATCCCGATCGGATCCCGCTTGCCCCAGTGCTCGAACAGCGCGGCGGAGACGGTTTCGCGCGCCTCGCGCTCGTCGTGGGTCGCGTGCCCTCCCATACGGAACGTCTCGGCGACGAGCAGCGCCGGTCCCCCGCCCAGGCGGCATCGCTCGGCCGCGAGCTTCGTCGCCGCATAGGCGTCGAGCACATTGTTGCCGTCGAACGCGGCGCCGGGGATGCCATAGCTCGCCGCCCAGTCGTTGAAGTTGCCGGGCAGGTGATGCTGGTCGAGCCGGGTGCCCAGAGCGACCTGGTTGTTCTGAACGATGAAGATCGCGGGGAGCTTCTGGACGGCGGCGAAGTTCGTGCCCTCGTGTGCCGCCGCGGTCTTGGTAGAGCCGTCGCCTACCCAGGTGAGGGCGACGCGCGGCTCCTGTCTGATCTTGAACGTGAGCGCAATTCCGGTGGTGACCGGGACCATATCGCCCACGTGGGAGATGGGCTGCAGCACGCCCTGCGCCCAAGCGCCGACGTGGAGGTCGCGGCCGCGCGCCGGCGAGTCCTCGCTGCCGAGATAGGCGCGCAGCATGTCGCTGACGGGCAGGCCCAGCTCGCAACAGGCCGCGGCGTTCCGGATCATGGGCGCGACGATATCCGTCCCCCGCTGGAGCGCGTGCACCGGGCCGACGGTCGTCGCCTCCTCCCCGGTCCCAAGCCACGCCTTGGAGATCACGCCGGTGCGCACCCAGCGCTTGAGCTGAATGTCGTGCAGCCGCGCGCGCAACAGCCCGGCGTACAACGCGAGCTTGGTCTCGACCGGGAGACGAGCGACGACGGCGGCCCGCTCGGGATCCCGCTCGATCGTCTCCCGGAAGCCCCGCACGAGGGCGGGGTCCGGCTTCCACTCGACGTACTCGGGCGGATCGAAGGCGGGAAAGCGCCTTATTTCAGCTTCTCCTTGATCTTCGACAGAAAACCGCCGGCGTGGGATGCGGTGAGCGCGTCGGCGAACTCGAGCGCGGTGTTGTAGCGCCCGTCGGGGTTCGCTTCCATCGCCCGGGCCAGCGCGGCCTCCAGGCCCTCGGAGAGATCGGCGCGGAGCTGGCGCAGTCGCTGCGGCTGCCCGCGCAGCCGGGCGATCATCATCTCCTGGGCGTTCCGCCCCTGGAACGGCAACTTGCCGGTGAACATCTCGAAGGCGACGATGCCGAGGGCGTAGATGTCGGAGCGGGCGTCGAGCGGCTTGCCCCGGATCTGCTCGGGGCTCATGAACTCCGGCGTCCCGAGGATGATGCCGGTCGCGGTGAGCTTCGCAATGGCCGGGTCGGCTCGGCGCTCCTTCGCGAGGCCGAAGTCCATGACCACCGCCCGTTCGCGGCCGTTGTCCTCGGCCACGAGCATGATGTTCTCGGGCTTCAGATCGCGATGCACGATCTGGACCTCGTGCGCGTGGTGCAGCCCGGCGCACACCTGCCGCAGCACGTTGATCCCGGCGGCGAGATTCATCGGCCCGCCCTTCACCTCGCGGTCCGAGAGCAGCTCGCCCTTCAGGAACGGCATGACCAGATAGATCAGCCCGTCCTCGGACTCGCCGAGGCGCAGGATGCGGCAGACATTCGGATGGTCCAGTCGCATGGCGAGCCCGGCCTCGCGCCGCAACCGCTCCACCGAGCTCCGGTCGGTGGCGAGCTTGGGGGAGAGCACCTTGATCGCGACGTCGTACCCCGTCGCCACCTCGCGGGCGAGGTAGACGTACGACATGCCCCCTTCACCCAGCTTCTTTTGGACCTGGTAGCGCGAGTCGAGCACCTCTCCCAGGAGGGAGGAGGCGCGATCGAGCCCCGGCTTCGCCTGCGGCGGCGTGCGGACGCCGGTGCCGCCCGTCGAGGGGGAGTCGGGCAGGGGCCGGGGCGTCGCGGACTTCGCCTGCACCTCCGCGAGCATGTTGCCGTCGCGGGGGCAGAACCGGGCGCTGTCGGCATACACGGTCCCGCACTTGGGACAGCGGCGTTCGCTCATTGACGCACCAAGTTGCGCCCTTCGTTCTTCGCGCGATAGAGGGCTTGGTCGGCGAGGGCCACGAAGCTGTCGGCGCTGGTGACGCGGTCGTCGGGGAACGACGCTAACCCGATCGAGATCGTCAGGTTGAGCGGGTCTTCGCCCGGGTCGGCGAAGTCGTGGTGCATCACCCGCCGCCGCAGGCGCTCGGCGAAGATGGCGGAGCCATGAAGCGCCGTCTCGGGCATGACGACGACGAACTCTTCCCCTCCGTAGCGGGCGACCAGGTCCACCGATCGCGCCTCGCGCCGCAGGATCTCGCCGACCTGGCGCAGTACGGAATCCCCGGCGATATGGCCGCGCGTGTCGTTCACCAGCTTGAACCGGTCGATGTCCGCGAGCAGGATCGTCAGCGCGAGATTGTACCGCCGCGCGCGGTCGAGCTCCGCCTCGAGCTCCTCCGACAGGGCGCGGCGGTTCAAACAGCCGGTGAGCGCGTCTGTCGCCGCGAGCTTCTCGAGCCGTTTCTTGTCCGAGACCGCGGTCTCGAAATCGTACGCCTTCTCGATCGCCGCGACGGCCGTGCGGATCACCGTCTCCGCGAACTGGGCGTCGGCGCGGGTGAGCGGCGGGTCCTCGCCTGTGGTCCTCAGGAAGAACACACCGAGCTGCTGGTCCTTCATGGAGAACGGCAGCGCCACCGCTGAGCGGGTGGGCACCGTGATCTGCTCGCGCTGCCACCGCACGCGCTCTTCCTGGTACAGCGGATCCGCCGCCACGTCCTCGACCAGCACCGAGCGACTGGTGGTCAGCGCCCGTTGGATCTCAGGGTAGCGGACGAGCTCGATTTGGAGATTGCGGAGCATGGGGTTTTCGTACGCCGCCACGACCACGCCCAGCTGGTCTCCGGGCTTGGCGAGCACCATCGAGCACTTCGAGATCTGCAGCACGCGCGCGACGCGCCGCACCAGGATGTGATAGATCTCGTCGGGTTTGAGGGAGTCCGTGACCTCGTGCAGGATGTCGACGATCGCGGCGCGGCTCTGTGCCTCGTCGCGCGCCCGGGCCAGCTCCTGCGCCGAGCGGATGTGGGCCTTCACGCGCGCCAGGAGCTCCCGTACCCGGAACGGCTTGGAGATGAAGTCCGCCGCGCCCAGGCCCAGCGCCTTGACGGTCGCCTCCTCGGGAGGCATCGACGAGATCATCAGCACGGGAACGTCCCGGAAGCGATCGTCGGCCTTCATTCTCGCGAGCAGCTGGAGCCCGTCCATCTTCGGCATCATGATGTCGAGGAGCAGCAGGTTGGGGCGCTCCTCCTCGAGCTTGCCGATGAGCCCCTCGCCGCCGGGCGCGGTGACGACGTCGTACCCGTTCTCCTTCAGGATCCAGGTCAGCGTCCGCACCAGCGACTGATCGTCGTCGGCGACCAGGATCTTGGCGGCGGGCTCGGGCATCGGATCTTCAGTCCTCGAGCAGCGAGGGATCGACGTTGCCGCCGCTCACCACGAGCACCGTGGGGGAGACGGGATCGACGGCGCCGGAGCGCACCGCGGCCGTGGTCGCGGCGCCCGACGGTTCCACCGCCAGATGGCAATGCTGCCAGAGAAAATGTACCGCCTCACGCAGCGCGCCGTCGTCCACGAGCGCCACACCCGCCAGCCGGTCGCGGTGCGCCGCGAGCTGCGCGAACGGGACCTCACCGACGCCGAGCGTGATCAGGCCGTCCGCGATGCTGGCGGTACGCTCCAGCCGCACCGGGCGGCCGGCCTCGAGCGAGCGCTTGAGCTTCGGGGCGTCGACGGGCTCGACCCCCCACACCGTGGCGCGACTGCCCGCCGCCACCAGCCCAGTCACCACGCCCGCGATGAGCCCGCCCCCGCCCACGGGCACCACCACCGTCCGGACGTCGGGAAGCTGCTCTGCGATCTCGAGCCCGACAGTCGCTTGCCCGGCCACGATGTCCGGATGGTCGAATGGGGGCACGATGGCAAGCCCGTCCCGCGCGGCGATGTCCTCGGCCGCGCGCTGCCGGTCGTCCGAGGTGCGACCCGCGAGCACCACTTCCCCACCCCACTTCTGCACGCCCGCTACTTTCACCGCCGGCGCCGTCTCGGGCATGACGACCACCGCGCGGACGCCCACGAGCTGCGCGGCGTACGCCAGCGCCTGGCCGTGGTTACCGCTCGAGTAGGTGATCACCCCGCGGTTACGCGCGGGGTCGGGTAGGCGTCGGACGGCGTTGTAGGCGCCCCGCAGCTTGAACGCGCCGATGGGCTGCAGGCTCTCGAGCTTCAGGTAGGCGTTGAGCGGCTCGACGAAGCGCAGTGGCGTGCGAACCGCCACCCCGGCGAGCCCCGCGGCCGCGTCCCGAACGTCCTGAGCGCTGACCACGCTACTTTTTCTTCTTCTTCGGCTTTGCCGGGGCCTTCTTGGCCTTGGCGGGTGCCCGCGGGGCATCGGCGTCGTCCGCATCGCCCTCACCGTCGTCCGCTTCGTCTTCCTTCACGACCCGGGCCACGTCCACCACGAGATCGCCCGGCGTCAGGTTCATGATCTTCACGCCCTGGGTGTTGCGGCCAGAAATGCGGATGCCCTCGACCGGCACGCGGATCATGATCCCTTTCTTGGTGATCATCATCAGCTCGTCGTCGGGGAGCACTTCCTTGAGGGCGACGATGTTGCCGGTCTTGTCGGCGCGCTTCAGGGTGATGATGCCGCGGCCGCCGCGGTGCTGTACGCGGTACTCGTCGAGCTCCGAGCGCTTGCCCATGCCCTTCTCGGTGACCGTGAGCAGCGTGGACTTGCGGCGCACCACGACCATGTCGATCACCTGGTCCTTCTTGTCGAGCTCGATCCCTTTCACTCCGGTGGCCGTGCGTCCCATGTCGCGCACGTCCTTCTCGTGGAAGCGGATGCTCATGCCATGGTGCGTGGCGAGCACGATGTCGTTCCGCCCGTCCGTGACCTGCACATCGATCAGCTCGTCGCCCTTCTCGATGTTGATCGCGCGAATGCCGACGGAGCGCGGGTTGCCGAACTCCGACAGCCGCGTCTTTTTCACCACGCCGTGTTTGGTGGCGAAGAGGAGGTACTGGTCCTCGGAGAACTCGCGCACGGGCACCAGGGACGCGAGGCGCTCGTCCGGCTTCATGGCGATGCACGAGATGATCGGTTTGCCGCGCGCCGCTCGCGCCGCCTGCGGGATCTCGTGCACCTTGAGCCAGTAGCACTGCCCCTGCTGGGTGAAGAACATCACGTAGTCGTGGGTCGACGCGATGAACAGGTGCTCGACCCAGTCGTCTTCCTTTGTATGGGCGGAGATCACCCCGCGCCCGCCGCGCCGCTGGCGCCGGTAGGCGGACACGGGCAGCCGCTTGATGTAGCCCGCGTGGGACACGGTGATCACCATGTCCTCTTCCGCGATCAGGTCTTCGATCGAGAACTCGCCCTGATCGGCGACGATCTCGGTGCGCCGCTCGTCGCCGAAGCCGTGCACCAGCTCCGAGAGCTCCTCCTTGAGAATCTTGAGGCGCCGCGGCTTCGACCCGAGGATCTCCTTGCACTCCTTGATGAACTTGCGGACTTCCCTGAGCTCCTCCTCGAGCTTGGTGATCTCGAGGGCGGTGAGGCGCGCCAGCCGCATGTTGAGGATTTCCGCCGACTGCTTTTCGGACAGCTTGAAGCGCTTGCGCAAGCTGGCGTCCGCGCTCGGCGTGTCCTTCGACTTGCGGATGATCTTGACGACCTCGTCGATGTTGTCGACGGCGATCTTCAAGCCTTCGAGGATGTGCTCGCGGTCCTGCGCGCGCTTGAGCTCGAACTCGGTGCGGCGGACGATGACGGTGTGGCGATGCTCGATGAAGTGCTCGAGCAGCTCCTTCAGGTTCATCTCCTTGGGCGCGCCGTCGACCAGGGCCAGCATGATCGCGCCGAAGGTGGTCTGCATCTGCGTATGCGCGTACAGCTGGTTCAGCACCACCATCGGGACGGCGTCGCGCTTCAGCTCGATCACGACCCGGATGCCTTCCTTGTCGGATTCGTTCCGGAGATCGCTGACCCCCTCGAGCTTCTTCGCCACCACCAGGTCGCGGATCTGCTCGATCACGCGGTCGGGAGAGACCTGGTACGGGAACTCGGTGACGACGATCTGCTGCTTCCCGGTCGACTCCCGCTCCTCGACGGTGGCCCGCGCGCGGATCGCGATCCGGCCGCGCCCCTTCTCGTAGCACTCCTTGATGCCCTCGCGGCCGTAGATGATCGCGCCGGTCGGGAAGTCCGGGCCCTTGATGAACTTCCGCAGATCCTTGATCGACGCGTCCGGGTGGTCGACCAGATGATTGATGGCCTCGACCGCCTCGCCCAGGTTGTGCGGCGGGATGTTGGTCGCCATGCCGACGGCGATTCCGGAGGTGCCGTTGACGATGAGGTTGGGCAGCCGCGCCGGGAGCACCGTGGGCTCCTGCAGCCGGTCGTCGAAGTTGGGGACGAAATTGACGGTGTTCTTGTCGATATCGTCGAGCATCGTCATCGCGATGCGGGTCAGGCGCGCTTCGGTGTAGCGGTAGGCGGCTGGGGGATCGCCGTCCACCGAGCCGAAATTTCCCTGACCATCCACCAGCGGATAGCGCAGTGAGAAGGACTGCACCATGCGCACCAGTGAGTCGTACAGGGCGACGTCGCCGTGCGGGTGATACTTGCCGAGCACGTCCCCCACGACGGTCGCACTCTTCTTGTAGGGGCGGCCCGGCACGAGCCCCAGCTCGTTCATGGCGTAGAGGATCCGGCGGTGCACGGGCTTCAGCCCGTCCCGCACGTCGGGTAGCGCGCGCTGCACGATGACGCTCATCGAGTAGTCGAGGAACGACTCCTTCAGCTCGTCTTCGATGAGGCGCGGGACGATCCGTTCGCGGGCGTTCGGTGCGGTCATGAAACCAGGTGTCAGGTGTTAGATGTCGGGTGTCAGCACGGCTCGGCGAGACTGCCTAAGTTGCTAAAAAATAATCACTTAGGTCGTGAAAGGCAACGCGATAACCGCCGCTAACTGGGGGTGGGGGAGGCACTTACGGGACGGGTTGACGGTGGGTTGATCGGGCCGCCACAGGTTGTTCCCAGGCTGAAGCCTGGGCCCGGCAGACGCTGTGCTGAGGCACAATGAGCGAAGCGGGCGGCGGCGAGCGGATGTCCTTCAGGACAATGCCTCGTCGGGCCCACGCTTCAGCGTGGGAAGAGACGCGGCGAGGTATCAGGACGCGATGTCGATCGCGATCTTCCCCAACTGCTCCCCCCGCTCCAACCGCTCGAACGCCGCCCGTGCCTCGACGAACGGGAATACCCGATCGACAATCGGGCGCAGCTCGCCCGCCCCGAGCAGGCGCACGATCTCGCGATATTCGGCGTCGTTTCCCATGGTCGAGCCCATGATGCTCCACTGATACCAGAACAGCCGGCGCATGTCGAATCCGACCTTCGGCCCCGTCGTCGCGCCGCAGCTCACGAGCCGCCCGCCGCGCCCGAGTGAGCGCAGCGATTCATCCCATGTCGCCTCGCCCACGTTCTCGATTACAACGTCGGCGCCGCGCTTGTTCGTGAGGGCGCGCACCTCCTGGGAAATCTTTTGGGTCGTGTGATTGAGCGTCACGTCCGCACCGAGTTTCTGTGCCTCATGCAACTTGGCGTCGCTGGAGCTGGTAACGATCACTCTCGCGCCCTTGAGCTTCGCGATTCGCAGCGCAGCGAGGGATACACCGCCGCCGACACCCCAGACGAGCACGGTTTCCCCCGGGCGCACCTGTGCCCGCGTGACGACCATCCGCCAGGCGGTGAGGGTCACGAGCGAGAAGGCCGCCGCCTCGGCCCACGTGAGTGGTGTCGGCAACGTCGGGATGACTGAGACATTCTGCTCCGGCACGACGAGCGCCTGGGTGAGAGTCCCGGGCCGGTGCTCGCCCAGAATGCCGTAGTTGACGCACAGCGAGTGCTCGCCGGCGCGGCAGTAGTCGCAGCTGTAGTCGGGAATCCCCGGGTTGATCATCACCCGGTCGCCGGGCCGGACCGAGCGTACCTCAGCTCCCACAGCCTGCACGACGCCCGCTCCATCGGCGCCGAGGATCTGGGGGTAGCGGTATTCGTGGGGCAACCCCCGCACGACGAAGAGATCGAGACGGTTCAGCGCCGCCGCACGCAGCGCGATCCGAACCTGCCGGGCCTCCAGCGGGCCTGCGGGATCGGGGACGTCGGCGATTTCGAGTTGGTCGAGGCCGCCGGTAGAGCGGATCACCCAGGCACGCATGGCGTGGGCGCCCGTCGCCTACGGCATGAAGGCGGGAGACACCATCTGCTCGGCGCCGGTGGTCGGGATCGGCACGGGCGCGCCGCTCCCGGCCGCACCGACCGGCTGGACGTACACCCTGAATACGTTCTTCTGCACCGCGACGACGAGCCCGAGGAGATCGCCGGCGGGCGAGACCGTAAAGTCCGCGACTACGAGGTCCACGCCTGAAAGCGGGGTCGCCTTCCCGGTCGCGAGGTCGACCTTCACGACTTGCGTGACGGTGCGGCCGCTCTCCTTCTGCTCCACCAGATAGGCGAGCGAGCCGTC
This sequence comes from Gemmatimonadales bacterium, assembly GCA_035488835.1. Taxonomy (GTDB): domain Bacteria; phylum Gemmatimonadota; class Gemmatimonadetes; order Gemmatimonadales; family GWC2-71-9; genus AG41. The sequence goes on along the minus strand of DATHKX010000117.1, from coordinate 24,773 downwards.
ACGCAGGAAGCGGGGTGCCGTCTCCTTGCTCTGCGGGCCCCGGGTGACGGGACGCTGGCTCGAGCCGTCTTTCGACATCAACCAGATATGGTTGTTTCCTTCGCGGTTCGAGACGAAGGCGATGGTCTCCCCGTCCGGCGACACGGTCGGCTGTGAGTTGTCGGCGGGCTCCTGGGTGAGCTGCACCGCATCCGAGCTGGTGATCGGCTGCAGGAAGATCTGGCGGTGCCCGGTGCGCTGCGAGTGGAATACCACCGCCTGACCGTCGGCCGTGAACGACGCATCGCCATCCGCGCCCGGTGAGTTGGTGAGCCGCCCGGCGCCCGTGCCGTCCGCATCCATGACATAAATCTCGGGGTTCCCATCGCGCGTGGACGTGAACGCGATCCGGGATCCGTCGGGGGAGAACGCGGGCTCGGTCGCGACCGCCGTGTCGTCCATGATCTTGCGGAGCTGCGCCAGGTTGGCGCGCTCCGCCGCATACAGCTGGAAGCGGCCGGTGCGCGAGCTCGCCACCACGATCTCACCCTGGACGAATACTTCGGCCACGGCGCGCCTCCCACCCGGCGCCGTCGCCGTGACGCGCGCGTGGCCGTACGACGCCGTCGACACGGTGCCGTCCTCAGCGACGCTCACCACCTGGGGGTTGTCGGCAGTCCAGGTGACCCCGGTGGCGGGGCCGATCACGACGCCCGCCTCGTCGGCGAAGCTCGCCTTCAGCGGGTACCGCCGGTTGAGCGGCAGGCCGAGCCGCGCAGCGGAGAGCTTCAAGCCCGCCGCGATCACGCGGATCTGCCACGTGACCATCAGTCCCGGACCCGGGCCCTTGACCACGAGCGTCGTTTTTCCGGCGCGCTTCCCCGTCAGGGTCCCCGACACCGGATCAAAGCTCGCCAGCGACGTGTCCCCGACCGTCCAGCGGAACGGCGCTTCGGGCACTGGGCTCTTGTCGGCCGTGAGCGCCTGCACCTGGAACTTTGCGGTGCCCTGGATGGGAAGCGGGAGCTCGGTCTTCGAGGTCGGGAAAACGGTGAGTGCCTCAACCGTCCTGTGCACCAGGATGTCGGCCGTCTTCGTCTGCAGCAGCCCGACGACGCTGAGCGTCGTTCGGCCCGGAGCCACCGCGGTCACGACCCCGGTGAGGCTCACCCGCGCAACGGCGGGATCCGCGGCGGACCATTGCAGGGCGAGCGGGCTCACCAACCGGCCGCCCTGCGCCGGTACCACCACGTGGAGCGTGTCGACGTCCCCCGGTGACATGATAAGAGGAACCGGTTCCTGAATCGCGATGTCACTCGGCTGCACGACGACCGGGGCCGTCGCGGTGAGGCCACCCGAGCTCGTGACCTGCACCGTCCCCTGACCGGGGGCGAGCGCGACGACCACACCGTTCTGGTCGACGCTCGCAATGTCGGGACGCAGCGACTTCCAGGTCACAGTCACCGGGGCCGCAGGAGAGCCGTCTTCCCTGAGTGCCCGCGGCGACACGCGCGTATTCTCGGACGGCAGCAGATACACGGTGGGCGGCTCGATCCGGAGCACAGCGGCCGGTCCGGAGCCTACGACCTGACCGGCGAAGGCGTCCGGGCCGGGTGGCGGGCTGGCTCCGACAACGGGAGGCGTCGGTGGAGGTGCGGGGGCAGCGCCCACCACCTGGACGGCGGCCTGGCCTTTCCGCGTGCCCGCCCGGGCCTCGACGATTGCCACGCCTCCGCCCACGCCGGTCACTGTCCCATTGTTGTCCACCCGCGCTACCGCCACGTTGTTCGACGACCAGATGATGCGCACGGTGGGGATCACATTTCCGACGCGGTCGAACGCGGTGGCGAGCAGCCCGCTCCGCTCCCCGATTTTGATTGTGACCGAGGGGGGGGCTACCTGGACTTCAGCGATGTTCTGTGCGGCCACCGCCCCGGGATAGAGGAGGACGGTGAAGAGGAAGCTGCGCCGTGCCGTCATAGCGGCGCGAAGGTAAGCGCGCGTAAGTGCCGTTGTCAAGCTAACTTGTCACGAAACACGCGACACCGTCCCAGCCGTGGTGATCTCACCCGCATCCACTTGCGTGGCAGCATTCCCGGGGTAAGCTATAGGCCACGCCCACCGACACCCAGCGAGGAGAGATCATCCGATGCTCGCGTCAACGGATTTTTCGGAGAGCAGCTGGACCGGCTCGGGGATGATGGAGCCGATGTACCCGCCGGCACCCTCAATGCCGCCGGCGCCCGCACCGATGCGGGATGAGCCGATGTCGGCGCCCCGGCCCAAGCCGGCGAAGAAACGGAAGAAGCCGTCGAGACCCAAGGCCAAGAAGAAAGCGGGCAAGAAGCGGCCCAAGGCCCGGGCGAAGCGGGGCGGCAAGGCAAAGCGGAAGAAGGCGGCAAAGAAGCGTCGCCGCTAGAGATTTTTGCAGCGTCAGTGCGCGGGAGCGCCTCTTGGATGGCTCGACCATCTCCTCGAGGCGCTCCCGCGGCACGTTTGGCATCCCTCGAGCGAACCGGTGAAGCCATGAAAATGCGGGTGGCGTGCTGGACCGCTGGCCTGGGCGCGGCGCTGTTGCTCGCCTGCTCCGCCCCGAAAGTCGTCCCGGGAGATCCACAGGCCGAGATCGTGGCGATGCTCCAGCGGAGCGCCGCGGATTGGAACCGCGGCGACCTGGCGGGCTTCATGAATGACTATGCCAAGGACTCGTTGACGAGCTACATCTCAAGCGGCCACGTACAGTACGGCTGGCAGGCGCTGTACGACCGGTACCAGACCACCTATTTCGCGCCCGGCAAGTTCCGCGACTCGCTCACGTTCGGCGAGGTGCGCGTGCGCCCCCTCACGCTCGATCTCGCGCTCTGTACCGCGCGGTTCGAGCTGCGGCGGGGCCACACGGTGACGGCGAGTGGACCGTTCACGCTGCTCCTGCAGAAGCGGGGAGACCGCTGGCAGATCCTGCACGACCACACGTCGAGCGATCCCAAGCCGTGATGCGACGTCACGCCAGCGGCTCGCTGCTCGCCTGCGCGCTGCTCCTCGTCTCGTGCTCATCCTCGGGCGACGGGATGATCGCTCTCGAGGGTGCGACCCTCATCGACGGATCCGGTGGGGATCCGATCAAGGACGCACTGGTGCTCGTTCAGCACGGGCACATTCAGGCCGTGGCCCGGGTGAACGAGATCCCGGTGCCGCGGGGGGCGCAGGTCGTGAACCTCATCGGCAAGACGATCATCCCAGGGCTGATCGATGCTCACGCGCACGTGGAGCGCTGGGCGGCGGAGCGTTACCTCGCATGGGGCGTCACCACGGTGCGGGATCTCGGCGCGTCGAGCACGGACTCCGCCATCGCGATCAAAAACGACTTCGACCTGGGTTCGGTGTTGGGCCCCCGGATGCTCACCTCGGGGGCCATGATCGACGGCGCCTCTCCGACCTACGCGGCGGCGACCGCCGTGAGAACAGCCGCCGAGGCGCGCCGAGCCGTGGATCTGCGCGCGGTGGCGGGGGCGGACCACGTCAAGATCTACACCAAGTTCACGGCCGACCTGCTGCGGCCGCTGCTGGACGAGGCAACCACGCTTCGCCTCCCCGTGGCCGCGCACCTCGGCAAGATCGACGCCCTCACCGCCGCCAGGGCGGGCGTGGCGTCACTCGAGCACATGTCCGGCGTCGTCGCCGCGGCGAGTCGCGATCCGACCCCGTACTTCAGGGCGCACGACCAGTTCCTGCGCGGCTGGACGACCGAGGAGATGGGCTGGGCCGCCCTCGATTCCGGGTCGGTCGCACGCACGGCGCGCGCGCTCGCGGCCACCCGCGTCGCCATTGTGCCCACCCTCGTGGTGCACGAGATGCTGTCACGACTCGACAACCCGACGCTGATGTCGCGCCCGGGCATGGAGGACGTCCCGGCCGGCGCCGCGAGCGTGCGCGATGTCGCAGGGCTGCTGCGCCGCACGGGGTGGCGCCCCGCCGACCTCCAGGCGTTCCGGCGATCGCGCGCCCGCCAAAACCAGTTCGTGCGCGAGTTCAAGCGCGCGGGCGGGCTCATCGCGGCCGGCTCCGACGCTGCGAACCAGCTGCTGGTGCCGGGCCTCTCGCTGCACGAAGAGCTGAGCTTGCTCGTCGCCGCCGGCTTGACGCCGGTCGAAGCGCTCACCGCTGCAACACGGAAAGGTGCGGAGCTGCTGCGCGCCGACTCGCTGGGCCGCCTCGCTGCGGGCAAGGTGGCGGACCTGGTCGTGCTCGACGCGAACCCCGCGGCGAACATCGCGGCCACGCGCCGCATCGCCTGGGTCATGCTCCGGGGACGGATCCTCTACCCCGATTCGCTGAGGAGAACATGGACAAAATGACGTTGGCTCTCGCCGCCATCGTCGTGCTCGGTGGTTGCGGGAAACGGGAAGCGGGAAACGGGAAAGGTCCCTTCGACCTCGTGCTCCGGAACGGGTGGATCGTGGACGGCAGCGGCAACCCCCGCTACCGGGGCGATGTCGCCATCCGGGGCGACCGCATTGCGGCCGTCGGATTCCTGAACGGGGCGGCGGCTCGAGAGACCCTGGACGTGCGCGGGCTGGTCGTGGCGCCCGGCTTCATCGACATGATGGGCCAGTCCGAGATCTACGCCCTGATCGACAGCCGCCTGTTCAGCAAGATCACCCAGGGCGTCACCACCGAAGTCACCGGCGAAGGCGGGTCCGTGGCCCCCCTGACCGACCGCCTGGTGGTGGACGACTCGGATGCCATGAAGAAGTGGCACTATCGCGAGGACTGGCGCGACCTGGACGGCTACTTCGCGCAGCTCGGGAAGCAGGGATCGGCGCTGAACATCGCGACGTTCGTCGGCGCGACCCAGGTGCGCCTCGCGGTGGTGGGCAAGGAGAACCGGCAGCCGACTGCGCTCGAGCTCGCGCACATGTCGGCCATCGTGGATACGCTGATGGAGCAGGGAGCGCTGGGCGTCTGGACCGCGCTGGAATACGCCCCGGCGAGTTATTCCAAGACCGAGGAGATCATCGCGCTCGCCAAGGCGGCCCGGCGCCACGGCGGCATCTACGCGTCACACATGCGGAACGAGGGAATCCGGATCGACGATGCGCTGGACGAAGTATTCCGTATCGCGCGCGAAGCGGACATCCCCGCCGAGATCTCGCACCTGAAGCTCGCGGGGCGCGCGAGCTGGGGCCGGATGGCCCGGGTGCTCGCCCGGATCGACTCGGCGCGGGCGGCGGGGCTCGACGTGACCGCCGACCAGTATCCTTATATCGCGGGGGCGACATCGCTCGATGCCACGATTCCGACGTGGGCCGAGAGCGGCGGGTGGGACTCGCTGCTGGTGCGGCTGCGTGATCCCGAGACACGAGCACGCATCCACGCGGAGATGCTCCGCCCCACCGACGGGACGGAGGGGTTCTACAACGAAGCCGGCGGCGGCAGTGGCATCCTGATCACGGGCGTGTTCCAGGACTCGCTCCGCTACATGCAGGCAAAGCGGATCAGCGAGATCGCGGCCGCTCGCCACCGGGACCCCATCGAGACCATCTTCGACATCGTGGTCGCGGAGGGCGGCCATCGCACGGACGCCGTCTACTTCTTGATGAGCGAACCGGACGTGCGGGCCGCCATGAAGACCTGGTGGGTGGCGGTGAACACCGACTTCCCGGGCGTGGCGCCGGACGGACCCCTGGGGACGCAGTCCGCACACCCGCGCGCCTACGGCACCTTCGCCCGGATCCTGGGCCGCTACGCGCGCGACGAAAAGCTCTTCCCGGTCGAGTTCGCGGTGCATAAGATGACGGCGCTGGCCGCTCAGCGCGTCGGACTGTCCGACCGCGGACTGCTCAAGTCCGGGATGGCGGCCGACGTGACGGTGTTCGATCCCGCGACCGTGGCCGACAAGGCGACGTTCGAGCAGCCGCACCAGCCATCGGTCGGGTTTGCGTACGTGTTCGTGAACGGGCAGAAAGTGCTGGACCACGGGAAGCTCACGGCGGCGCGCCCCGGCCGCGGCCTGCGCGGGCCCGGATACGTGGCGCCGGAGCAGCGCGGCAAGAAGTGACGCTCGGGCGGCTGGTGCTGGCGTGGGTGCCCGTCGCCGTATGGTTCATCGTGGCGACGCACGCGATCCCACTGCTCGTGGCCGCGGTGTGGAGGCCCGCCGGCCAGTCCGGCGTGTGGGTGGCCGTGGCGCACCCCCTCCTCAAGTGGCGGCTCGTCGAGGCCGGATTGCTCACTCTGTTCGCCTCGCTGTGGTTCGACTCCCTCGGGAGCGGTGGCTGGTGGCTGCTATTCCTGCTCGTCGGAGCGATCGCGACTGTCCCGATGTGGTTGTCGCCCCCCTCCGAGTTGCCGCGCCGGGCCCGCGTCGCTGGAGCCTGTGGCGATCTCGCCCGTTACGTCGGCGCCGGCGCCATTCTCGCCTGGAGACTCGGATAGGGTATCTTCGGTAGACCCATGTCTACCGAACCCATGACCGCCATCCGGCTGACGCGCTACTCGCACGGCGCGGGCTGAGCCTGCAAACTCGGATCATCCGAGTTGGCGCAGGTCTTGCGCCACGTGCCGGTCGCGACGGATCCCCGGATCCTCGTCGACGCCTCGAGCCGCGACGACGCCGCCGTCTTCCAGATGGCGCCGGATCGCGCGATCGTGGCGACGGTGGACTTTTTCACGCCGATCGTGGACGATCCGTACGACTTCGGCCGCATCGCCGCGACCAACGCATTCTCGGACCTGTACGCGATGGGCGCGACGCCGCTGTTCGCGCTCAACCTCGTGGGGTGGCCACGCGACAAGCTGCCGTTCGAGCTGCTGGGCGAAGTGCTGCGGGGGGGGGCCGACGTCGCGCGCGCGGCGAGCGCGTTCGTGTTGGGCGGGCACTCGGTGGACGACCCCGAGCCGAAATACGGGATGGCGGCGATCGGAGAGGTGCACCCCGACCGGATCGTCACGAACGCCGGCGCGCGAGCCGGCGATGCGCTGGTGCTGACCAAGCCGCTCGGCACCGGCGTGCTGACCACGGCGCTCAAGCGCGATTTGCTGACTGAAGCCGACGTGGCGCCCGCCGTCACCGCGATGACCACGCTCAACGCCGGCGCGGCGCGCGCCATGCTGGCCGTCGGTGTGCACGCCGCGACCGACGTGACCGGATTCGGGCTGCTGGGCCACCTGCGGACGCTGCTCGAGGCGAGCGGGGTGGCGGCAGAGGTGCGCGCGGCGGCCGTGCCGCTGTTGCCGCGCGCGCGCGAGGCCGCCGAGCGTGGGGCGATCCCCGGCGGCACCGAGCGGAACGCCGCAAGCGTCGCCGACGCGGTCCGCTTCGGGGCCGGCGTGGACCAGACGGCGCGCGTGCTGCTCGCGGACGCCCAGACCTCGGGCGGGCTGCTGATCGCCGTGGCGGCGGAGCGCGCGGACGCGCTCGTGGCGGCGCTGGGCCGCGAAGCGACCCCCGCGGCGGCGGTGATCGGTCGGGTGGTAACCGGGACGCCCGGCGCGATCACCGTGGTGTGATGCCGCCGTGAAGAGCGCGATTCGCGAGTTCCGGAGTCTCACTCCCGACGCGCTCGATGCGCTCGAACAGGCCGTGCGGGAGCGGCGGAGGGTAGCGCTGCGGCGCCGCGGGACGGAGTATGTGGTCGTCGCCGAGGGACTCAATACGCTGGCGCGCGACGAGGCGCTGCAGGGGAGGTTGCCGATGACGGGTGAGGTGCTGGCGTTCCCGCTGCGCGAGCTCGAATCGTTCGCGGTGCTGCCCTAGCCGTGTTCACGCGTCTGCTGGTGGGACTCGACGGCAGCCCGCGGGCCGATGCGGCGTTCGAGCAGGCGGTGCTGCTCGGAAAGCGGTTCGGGAGCACGATCATCGTGGCCCACGTGCGCGAGCCCCACGGACACGAGACCGACGGCCCCGCGATGCTCGACCGGGCGGGCGAGCGGGTGCTGGCGGCGGGCCTGCACGTCGAGGCGACCGAGCTGACCGGCGATGCGGACGTAGAGCTCGCCGAGCTCGCCAAGACGGCGGACGCGGTGCTGGTGGGGCGTCGCGGGATGATCACCAGGGGCGGCGCGCTCGGTCCGACCGTGATCTCGCTGATCCGCATCGCCGAGCGTTGCGTCATCGTGTGCGGCGGTCTGCCATCGCCCATGCAGTCGATCGCGGTCGCCTTCGACGGGCGCGACACGAGCCGCAGGGCCCTCGAAGTGGCGATGCAGTTCGCGAGCGTGGCCGGGAGCACGGTTCACCTCATCCATGCGAGCGACGATCACGAGGCGGGGCTCAAGGTCGTGGGCGTGGCGGAGGCGACGCTGTCGATGCAGCGGGTGGCGTTCGTCACGCACGTGGAATCGGGAACGCCGGGCGAAGTCGTGGCCCGGGTCATCAAGCGGATCCGCTGCGACGCGCTGTTCGCCGGGGCGCACATGAGTCACGTCGAGGGCCGGCCCAGCGAGGTGGTCGTATCGCACGCGGAGGAAATCCTGCGACACACCGACATTCCGGTGGTCATCCAGCCCTGACATGGCCGGCGCGCCCGCGGGGGGGCCCCGCGTCCTGGTCCACGCCGATGAGAGCTGCCTGGGCAACGACAGCTCCAAACCGAGCCCCGGCGGGAACGCCGCGCTGATCGAGGCGCCCGCCGGAGACAGCGTGGCGCGGTGGGACTTCTACGAATCGTCCCCGCAGACGACGAACAACAAGATGGCCCTGGCCGGGGCGATCGCCACCTTGGAATGGATCCGCCGCCAGTGGCGGCACGCCCGCGTCGTGTACGTTTCCGACTCGCAGTACCTCGTCAAGGGGATGAGCGAGTGGGTAGCGGGATGGGAAGCACGCGGGTGGAAGCGCAAGGGCGGAGTGCTAGAGAATCAGGAGCTCTGGAAGAAACTGGTCCAAGCCGCGGCGGCACACCAGGTCGAGTGGCGCTGGATCGAGGGCCATGCGGGTCACGCCAAGAACGAGTACGCCGACGTCCTCGCCACCCGCGCCGCGGAGCGGCAAGAGCGCTCGAACGGTCTGGTACCGTCGGGGTTCGACAGCTGGCTCGCCCAGGAGCGCGCGCGGGGACGCTATGCGAACTACGATCCGGATCAGGAAGCTGCATGAGTGTCTTTAAGGACGGGGTGCCGGCGAACACGCACTTCCTCAACGTGCTGCCCGAGGGCGCTGCCGCACCGCCCGTTGACCGCATCCCGCTGTACGAGGTGTACATGCGCATGGCCGAGGAGCTGGCCAAGCGCTCCACCTGCGCGCGGCTGCAGGTGGGGACCGTCGTGACGGACCAGGTGCTCGAGAACGTGCTCGCGATCGGCTACAACGGCAACGCGCGCGGCCTGCCCAACCGGTGTGATTCCGCGGTGCCGGGAAGCTGCGGGTGCATTCACTCGGAGATGAACGCGCTCGTGAAGGCCCCGGGCAGCGTGCGCGACAAGGTCGTCTTCGTGAGCGCCTCCCCCTGCGTGATGTGCGCGAAGTTGATCATCAACTCGGGCGTGACGCACACCTTCTACCGGAAGGCCTACCGCGACCCCTCGGGCATCGAGGTGCTCCAGCAGGGAGGCGTCGTCCCGGTACTGTACGACAAATGGGTTCGCGACTGGCGGTAAATGAAGTGCGGAGTGCGGGATGGAGACCTGTCTGATCGAACGTCCATAGCCAGGGAGGCTCACGTTATGAAGCGCGTTTCGTTGGCTCTGCTTGCGCTCGCGGCCGCCGCACCGCTTCGCGCGCAATCGCTCTTGTACCGGCCGCCGAACCTGGGCGGTACCTGGGTCCCCGACCCGGGCGTGGTGCAGTTCAACTTCGTGCACCGCTTCTACGTGGCCCCGGGGCCCTCGCACGCGGTGGTCAACTTTCCGAACTTCACCCTCGCGGCCGGTTTCGGCCATCAAGTGGCCTTCGGCGCACAGTTCGCGACCAGGTCGATTGTTGGCCTGGGCAACGGCGCCCAGTCGACCAATGAGACTGAGGTGTACGGCCGCTGGCGACTACACGGCGCCGAAGGCCAGCCCGGCTTCGCTGTCGCGGTGACGCCGGCTTACAACTTCCTCGCCAAGAGTGTGGACGGAGAGGTCGGAGTCGATTGGACGCAAGGCCCGCTGACCTTGCACGGCGCCGCTCGCGCTATGTCGCGCCGCCTTGGGCAGTCGGGAAATGGGGCGACGGCGTTTGCAGGCGGGTTCAACGCACGCCTGAATCCGTACGTCGGTGTCAGCGCGGACGTGGGCTCGTTCGTGAGCCCCACTGTGCGCGCGGCTTGGAGCGCGGCGATCAACTTCTTGATTCCGGGGTCCCCGCACACGTTTTCGTTTCATGCGAGTAACGCTACCAGCGCCTCGATCCAGGGCGCATCTCAGGGCATCGCGTCTCCGAAGAACGTTCTCTACGGCTTCGAGTTCACGATCCCGCTCCACTTGAAGCGGTTCAGCCCCTGGTTCCATCGCGCTCCCAAACCCGTCACGCTCGGCGCGCCGGCCGGCGCCGCGATCGCGGCGCAGGTCGACATGGCTTCCATCAAGTTCGCGGGCGAGACCGTCACCATCTCCGCCGGGCAGGCGGTGCGCTGGACCAACCGCGACCCGCTGGAGCACACCGTCACGTTTGACGGCACCGAGCCGGGATCGCCGCCGATTCCGCCGAATGGCTCCTACGTCCACCGCTTCGACAAGCCGGGCACGTACACGTACCACTGCACGCCGCATCCCTTCATGAAGGGCACGGTCATCGTACGGTAATGCCGGACGACCTGGATCGGTTGTTCGAGCGGCTGGTGAGCGTCCTGGCGGACGACGCGCCGGGGCGACTCGCCGTGCCGTTCCCCGCCGCCGAGGTGTATGAGCGGCTCGTGCCCTACCGCTCGAACCGGTCCATCCTCAAGGTGGCGACGCATCAAGACTACGAGATGGCGGTGCTGCGGCTGCTGGCGGGCGAGCGCGGCTACGCGTCGCTCGAGCCGGCCGAGGTGCAGGACGCGCTGCAGCGCGAAGCGGGTGAGTCGAATCCCGACACCGCGCTGTTCCGCCAGTTCCCCGACGCGATCCTGAGCCTCAACCGGCTCGCCGCCGAGCGGTTCCTGCGAGGCGACCGGGCCTACGCCCCGCCCCCGCCGCCCCCGCTGGCGCCACCACCCGAATCGGCCGAGGCGGCCGATGGGGAGGAAGATCACAGCGAAAAGCCTTCGCTTGCAGGCGCGGCGTTCGAGCTCGCCGAGCAGAGTGAGACGCCACGCCAGTGCCCCTACTGCGGCGAGACGCTGCCCGGCAGCCGCAAAGTGAACTTCTGTCCCCAGTGCGGGCAGCCGCCTTCGGGAGAGCTGCGCTGCCCGGCGTGCGGCGTCGAAATGGACGTGGGCTGGCGCTACTGCGTGAGCTGCGGCCGCGCGACGGGCTTCGAGTGAGACGCTGCAGGATCGCGGTGATTGCGGGGGACGGGATAGGCCCCGAAGTGATCGAGGCGGCGATCCCCCTGATCGACCGCGCGGCGTCGCAGCACGCGATCGCGCTCCAGTTCGAGCGCCTGCCGTACGGCGCCGATCACTACCTCAAGACCGGGGAAACACTCCCCGACCAGGCGTTCGACCAGCTGCGCGACGACGCGGACGCCATCCTGCTCGGCGCGATCGGCGACCCGCGCGTACCGGGCAACGAGCACGCACGGGACATCCTGCTGGGACTCCGGTTCCGCCTCGATCTCTACGTCAACTTTCGTCCGGTGACGCTGCTGCATCCCGACCTCACTCCCCTGCGAGGCAACGGCCGGCGTATCGACTTCGTGATCTTCCGTGAGAACACCGAAGGCGTGTATCTCGGTCGGGGGCGGATCGGCGGCGATGAGTACGTGGCCGAAGAGATCAACACGGCGAAGGGCGTGGAGCGGATCATCCGCGCCGCCTTCGCGTGGGCGCAGGATCACGGCAAGACCCGCGTTACGATGAGCGACAAAGCGAACGCGGTACCCGCGCACAAAATCTGGCAGGAGACGTTCAAGCGGGTCGCCGCCGAGTTCGGCGCGATCGCAGCCGAGCACCGCTACGTGGACGCGCTGGCGATGGAGCTGGTGCGCGAGCCGGAGCGCTTCCAGGTCATCGTCACCAACAACCTGTACGGCGACATCCTGTCCGACCTGGGCGCCGCGCTGGTCGGCGGGCTGGGGCTCGCGGCCAGCGCCAATCTCCACCCTGGCCGCCGAGCAGCTGGGTTGTTCGAACCGGTGCACGGCTCGGCGCCGCCGCTCGCGGGCAAGGGGCTCGCCAACCCGATGGCGGCCGTGCTCACCGGTGCGCTGATGCTCGAGCAGCTCGGCGCTCCCGGCGCGGCCCGCGACCTCGAGCGGGCGGTACGGGCGACGCTCGCCGCGGGGGTGCGGACGCCGGATATCGGCGGGAAGGCCGGAACCCGCGACGTCGCGGCGGCCATCGCCGCGCAGCTCTGACCGTGTCCGCGCCGGCGGCCCCGCAGCAGCTCGCCCGTGTGCTCACGCTGCGCGACCTGGTTCTCATTGTGGTCGGTACGACGATCGGCTCAGGGATCTTCACGGTGCCGGGCGCGGTGCTGCGCCAGTCCGGCGGAGACCTGGGTGTGGCGCTGCTCGTCTGGCTCCTGGGCAGCGTGCTCGCGCTGCTGGGCGCGCTCACGTTCGGCGAGCTCGGCGCCATGCTGCCCGACGCCGGCGGAAGCTATACCTACGTGCGCGAAGCGTTCGGCCCGCTCCCCGCCTTCCTGCTCGGCTGGACGCTGTTCCTGGCGATCAACACCGGCGGGACCGCGACGCTCGCGGTGGCGTTCGCAAACTATCTGGGTGAGCTCGTCCCGCTCGCGCCGGCGGCGCACAAGTTGGCCGGGGTCGCCATGATCGCCGCCGTGGCCGCCGTGAACATCCGCGGCGTCCGCCAGGCGGCCAGCGTCCAGAACTGGAGCACGGCGCTCAAGGTCGGCGCGCTCCTCGCCCTCGCCGTGGCCGGCGTCGCGTTGGGCGACGGCTTTCACCGCCCCGACGTCCGGGCCTTCACGACGCCCCTTTCGCTCGCGTCGCTCTCGGCCGCCGGCGTGGCGCTGCTTGGGGTCCTGTGGGCGTACGAAGGGTGGCAGAACGTGACCAACTCCGCGGGAGAGGCCGGAGACCCGCAGCGCACCTTCGCGCGCGGGATCGGATTCGGGACGGCGGCGCTCGTAGCGATCTATCTGACCGCGAACGCCGGCTACGTGGCGGCGCTTGGGGCTGCCGGGGTGGCAGCGACGGACCGCGTGGCTGCCGATGCTGTGCGTACCCTGTTCGGCTCCGGCGCCGCCAAGCTCGTCACGCTGGTGATTCTCGTTTCGATTTTCAGCGCCGCCAACGGGATGGCGCTCACGGGCCCGCGCATGTACTTCGCGATGGCGCGCGATCGGGTGTTCTTCCGATCGCTCGGGGACGTGCATCCCCGCTTCGGCACCCCGGCCCTCGCCGTCGGCTTCAGCGCCGTGTGGGCAATGCTGCTCGCGATGAGCGGCACGTTCGAGCAGCTGTTCACATACGTCGTATTCGCAAGCTGGATATTCGCCGCGCTCGCCGCGGCCAGTGTCTTCGTGCTGCGCCGGCGTCGCCCGGACGCGCTGCGGCCGTTCCGCGTCCCGGGCTATCCTGTGACGCCGGCGCTATTCATCGCCGCGGCGGCAGGGATCGTCGGAAATACGATTTTCGCCCGGCCGGTGCAGGGCTTGATCGGTCTCGGGATCGTGGCGACGGGGGTGCCGGCGTACTTCGTGTGGAAGTACAGGCCGAAGCCCTAAAACATCTTAGGTCGTAGCGCCCTACCGCCCTCCCCCCATCCCCCCGATATTCCCCTCGTCTCACGTGGAGCTTCCCCCCAATGAAGACCCAGGGTTCAAATACAGATGTAGTGTTCCTCTCGGGCGTCCGGACCGGCTTCGGCACCTTCGGGGGCACGCTGAAAGACCTCTCGGCGATCGAGCTGGGCGCCGTCGCCGCGAAGCACGCGCTCGAGCGCTCGGGTGTCCCGCCGGCCGAGGTGGGCCACAGCGTCTTCGGCAACGCCCTCCAGACGTCCGCCGACGCGATCTACTGCGCCCGGCACATCGGACTGAAGGCGGGACTGCCGATCGAGGTCCCGGCCGTCACGGTGAACCGGCTGTGTGGCTCGGGGTTCGAAGCGATCACCCAGGGCGCTCAGCTCATTCTCCTGGGTGAAGCGCAAGCGGTGCTCGCCGGCGGCACGGAGTCCATGAGCCAGGCCCCCCACGTGGTGCGCGGCGCGCGTTGGGGCCTGCGGCTCGGGCCGTCCGCCCCGCTCGAAGATCTCCTCTGGGAAGCGTTCAAGGACCCGCAGTGCGGCCTTTCCATGGCCGAGACCGCCGAGGGCCTCGCGGAGAAGTACAAGCTGACCCGGAAGGAAGTGGACGAGGTGGCGCTCGCGTCACAGCAGCGCGCCAAACAGGCCTGGGACGCGTGCGTGTTCCAAGACGAGGTGGTGCCGGTGACCGTGAAGGGGAAGAAAGGTGAGCCGATCGAATATCGTGCCGACGAGCACATGCGACCCAACACGACGCTCGAGGTGCTGCTCTCCCTCAAGCCCTACTTCCGGAAGGACGGGCTCGTCACCGCGGGCAATGCCTCCGGGATCGTGGACGGCGCCGCCGCGACCGTGATTGCGAGCACGGACTACGCCAAGGCTCACGGTCTGAAGCCGCTCGGCCGGCTCGTGTCTTGGGCGGTGGTGGGAGTCGAGCCCAAGTACATGGGGATCGGTCCGGCGCCGGCGGCGCGTAAGGCGCTGCAGAAGGCCGCGATGAAGCTCGAGCAGATGGATCTGGTGGAAGTGAACGAGGCGTTCGCGCCGCAGTATCTCGCAGTCGAGAGGGAGCTGGGCCTCGACCGCGCCCGGACCAACGTGCATGGCGGCGCGATCGCCATCGGCCACCCGCTCGCCGCGACCGGGACCCGCGTCACGATCCATCTGCTCCACGCGTTGCGCCGCGCGAAGCAACGCTTCGGGCTCGGCTCCGCCTGCATTGGTGGCGGTCAGGGCGCGGCGGTGATCGTGGAAGCCTTCCCGGCCTGAAGAGGAGTCGCGATGGACATCGTAGTGACGGCAGTGCTCGGCGCCCTGGCGCTGTATCTCTTCGGCGGCCTCAAGGTGCTTCGGGAATACGAGCGAGCGGTGTACTTCTTCCTGGGCCGATCGTGGGGCGCGAAGGGGCCCGGGCTGATCTACGTGCCGCCGCTCTTCGCCAAGACGCAGACCGTCTCCCTCCGAGTGGTGGCGCTGGACATTCCGCCCCAGGATGTCATCACTCGCGACAACATCTCGATCAAGGTGAACGCCGTCCTCTACATGCGCGTGCGGGAGCCGGTGAAGGCGGTGATCGGCGTCGAGAACTACCTGTACGCGACGAGTCAGCTGGCGCAGACCACGCTGCGCTCCGTGCTGGGCGAGACCGAGCTCGACGAGCTGCTGATGAGCCGCGAGAAGATCAACAACATCCTGAAGAACATCATCGACAAGCGCGCCGAGGACTGGGGGATCGAAGTCTCCGCGGTAGAAGTGAAGGACGTGGACCTGCCGCCCGAGATGAAGCGCGCGATTGCGCGACAGGCTGAGGCGGAGCGGGAGCGCCGGGCCAAGGTCATCAACGCGGAGGGTGAGCTGCAGGCGTCGGAGAAGCTCGCCCAGGCCGCGCACATCATCGGCTCCGAGCCCGCGGCCATCCAGCTGCGTTACCTGCAGACGGTGACGGAGATCTCGTCCGAGAACAACTCGACGACGTTCTTCCCGATCCCGATCGACATGTTCAAGGTATTCCTCGAGGCGGTCGCTCGGAAACCGGCGACGCCCGCGCTTCCCGAAAGGAGTTCGGGCGAAACTCTCCCGGCCGCGCCACAGAAGAGGAAGCTGAAGGCGTAACGATGGCGAGCGAGCTCATCCGCCGGGAGGCGCTCGAGCGCATCATCCAGCGCGCGGCGGAGCTGCAGGCCGGCGAGCAAGACATCGGCGAGGGGCTCACCGAGCCCGAGGTGCTCGCGCTCGGCCAGGACGTCGGGATCCCGTCGCGCTACCTGCGCCAGGCATTGCTCGAAGAGCGGACGCGTCCTCCGGTCGAGGGGCGCGGCGGCCTGCTGGCATGGCTGGTGGGCCCCGGGCGGCTCTCCGCCCAGCGCGTGGTCGCGGGCGAGCCCGCCGCGGTCGATCGCGCGCTGGGCGCCTGGATGCAGCAGGAGGAGCTGCTCCAGGTGAAGCGACACTACCCCGACCGCACCACCTGGGAGCCGAAGGTCGGCGCGTTCGCGTCGATTCAGCGGGCGCTCGGAGCGGGCGGTCGGCGGTTCGCCCTGGCGAGAGCGGCGGAAGTAGCCGGCCAGGTGACGCCGCTCGAGAGCGGCTTCTGCCACGTCCAGCTGGTCGCGGACGTGCGCAACGGCCGCCGGCAGCGGCTCGGCGGCGCGGGAACGGTCCTGGGCTTGGGCACCGCGGCGACCGGCGCTCTTTGGGCGATGGGGCTGCTCGCGCCTTTCCCGTTCCTGCCGCTCCTGATTTTCGCTCCGGCCGCCGCTGCGATTCTTCGCAGCCACCGCATGCAGCACGAGCATGTCCAGATCGGGCTGGAGCAGGTGCTGGACCGGCTCGAGCGCGGAGAGATCAAGGCCGAGCATGCCCTGCCGGGCCAGAAGGTGAGCCCGTTCGTCCGCATCGCTGACGAGATCCGCAAGACGTTCGAAATCAACTGAGCGAGATATGACCGACATCAAACGGGTTGGGGTGCTGGGCTCGGGGCTCATGGGAAGCGGCATCGCTCAGGTGGCTGCCGCGGCGGGTTACGACACGACGGTGCGGGACGTGTCCCAGCAGATCTGGGACAAAGCGCGCGCCACGATCGAGAAGTCGCTCGCCAAGTTCGTGGAGAAGGGGAAGGTCACCGTCGCAGACCGCGACGCGATCCTCAAGCGCCTGCACTTTACGACCACCACCGCCGACCTGAAGACGTGCGACATTGTGGTCGAAGCCGTCACGGAGGACCTGGACCTCAAGAATGCCATGTGGAAGGAGCTCGACGGCCTGTGCGGGCCCGCTACCATCTTCGCGTCGAACACGTCGAGCCTGACGATCGCGGCGATGGCGGCGGCCACGAAGCGCGGTGACCGCTTCGTGGGACTGCATTTCTTCAACCCTGTGCCGCTGATGCCCCTCGTCGAGGTCGTTCGGACCGTGACCACCTCGGAAGAGACGGTGCGGCGGGCCTTCGCGTTCGCCAAGTCCCTCGGCAAAGAGCCCGTGGTCGCCAAGGACAACTCCGGCTTCATCGTGAATCTGCTGCTCGTCCCCTATCTGCTGGACGCCATTCGAGCGGTCGAGCGTGGCGTGGGGAGCGTCCCGGACATCGACAAGGCGATGCAGCTCGGCTGCGGCTATCCCATGGGGCCGCTCACCCTGCTCGACTTCGTCGGGCTGGATACGACCTACAAGATCGCCGAGATCATGTTCACGGAGTACCGCGAGCAGCGCTACGCCCCGCCGCCGCTCCTCAAGCGTATGGTGCTGGCCGGGATGAACGGCCGGAAGAGCGGCAAGGGCTTCTACGACTATTCCGTCGATCCACCCAAGGTGCTCGCGCTCGGCGTCTGACGCGCGTCACTCCGACCCTCACTCCCAAGGATCCGCATGTTCGGTTTCGACTGGCCTCGTTTCCACGCGGCGGTGAACGACCTCCCCGCGGCGCTGCTGTTCGTCACGGTGCTGTTCGACATCGGCGCCTGGGTGACGAAGCGCGGTTCGCTCAAATCGGCGGCGCTCTGGACCCTGTGGGCCGGGACGATCGGCGGGTGGGTAGCGGTGCTCGCCGGCCTCCAGGCCGAGCACGTGATCGAGCACGGCGAGGCGATTCACGAGCTCATGGAGCAGCACGAGCGACAGGCACTCGTCACCATGGGGTTTTTCACCGTCGTGCTCCTGTGGAAGCTGTACCGCCGCTTCGACGTGCCCCGCGTCGAGGAGCTGGTGCTGCGCGGGCTCAGCGTGTTGGGTTTCATCGGTCTCCTGTACACGGCGGCCGCGGGCGGCAAGCTCGTGTTCGAGCACGCAGCCGGCGTTCCGGCGGCAACCATGAGGGCGGAGCTGGAGAACCGGGAGGCCGGGCATCACCACGAGGCGGGCGAGGCCGACGAAAGCGCCGCGCCGGCCGACTCTACCAAGCCTCACACCCACGCGCCTGGCACACCGCCGCATAAACACTAATGCGGAACTCGGAACGCGGAACGCGGAACAGGAGGGCCAGGTCGCGCGCCAGGACACCTGCACACCTGTTCCGCGTTCCGACTTCCGCGTTCCGCCTTTGTCTTCTTGTAGCCGCCTGCACCCCCATCACCACCCGCCCCGACTTCCGACCCGACCCGCGTGCGCTCGTCGTCACCCTCAATGCGCGACCGGAGCGGATCACCGCCGCGCTCGACAGCCTGGTGCCGGCCGAAAGCCTCGAGGTCGCACATGCCAACGTGCGGGACGGCTACGTCGAGACCGCGTGGTATGACACGCAGGCCCATCGCACCCGCCATCACGAGCGTCAGATAAGGAATCTGGCCGCCACAGTGAAGATCCGGTTCTGGGCCGATCCGTGGGTGCCCGGTCAAACCCGCCTCACCACCGAGCCGGTGTACCGGCCCCGCTACGACCCGTCACGCCCCGAGCGCGATCTCGAGGTGATCGCGTCGAAGGAGCACGAGGGCTACAAGATCGCGCAGCGGTTGGTGGATAAGCTGAAGCAGAAATTCGGGGTACCGAAAGCCGCCCAGGAAGAGGGGCGCCCTACGCCCCCACCAAGCCCCTCACCCACTCCTCCATGATGTCGAGGTCGAGCATCGCGTCGCGGCACGGTCCGTTCGGGAGGCGCATGGTGAGCCCGAGCACCGGCAACCGGCCAGCCACGTCGCGGAGCCCGGTCATCATGTCCCGTTCGCACGCCACCGCGACCACCGCGCGGGGACGGCGCTCGCGGATGACCCGCCGCGCGAGCTGCCCCCGGGTCGCGACGAACACGGGCACCTCGTAACGCCCGGCGATCGCCAGCACGCCGTCAAGCGCTTGCTTGGACAGACAGCGAGGGATGAGGACCAGCAGCTCGCCTTTGCCGACGGTCCGCCGGCGCCGCTCCGCGAGACCGTTGTACACATCGATGGCCGCGTGCTCTACCCAATCCCGCCGGCCGAACGCCCGGGAAACGTAGGAGGTCAGGCTCATCAGGCGCAGATATGGCCCCCGCTCGAGCCAGCCCTCCGGGAGGGCCAGCACCCCCCCATAAAAGGAAAGGAGCAGCGTCCCGAACCACAGCCATGTCACCGCGGCCGCCGCCGCCAGGGCGAGCCACAGCGTGCGGGGCAGCATGGACCACAGGGTGCCGAGTCGTGGGCCAAGCAGGAAGATCAGCGCCGCCCCCACCGCCATGCCGATGCCGATCGTCAGGGCAGCGAAGCGAAAGAAGAGTCCCGGCGGCGCCGAGAAGTCCCCGTTCCCGGGGAGGGGCCGCCCGTCCCACTCGTCCCACTCGTGACCGAGACGGCGATCGGTCTCGATGTGGATGAGTTGGGCGCGGGGAGCGTCGGCGGTCATATGCGCGTCAAGCATCACCCGCCCCCCCAGCGGTGTCAAGCTGAGAACCGGCGTGTATGTTGTTCGCGAGTGCCCGTCCCTCGTCCCCAGTCCCCCGTCCCTGGTCTCCTGACCGACCCGCGAGTCCGCGCGGCGTACGCCGAGGGCGCCGGGGTCTATCGGATCGTGCCGGCGGCGGTCGCCGTGCCGCGGGGCGTGGAAGAGCTGCAGGAGCTCGTCAGGTGGGCCGGGGCGACGGGCTCGCCGCTCGTACCGCGTGGCGCCGGGAGCGGGATGGCGGGCGGGAGCGTGGGGCGCGGCGTGGTCGTGGACATGAGCCAGGGGTTCGACTGGACCGCGCCCGACTGGTCCCGCCGGAGGCTGTGGGCCGGCGCGTCCGTGACCTGGGCCGCGGTGACGGCGGCCGCGCGACCCTTCGGGCTGCGGCTCCCCCCCGACCCGTCCTCCGGCGCGTTCGCGACATCGGGCGGCATGGCGGCCACCAACGCAGCAGGGCCGCGCTCGGTGCGGTGCGGCAGCGTGCGGAGCTGGATCGAGGCCGTCGAAATCATCGACGCCGCAGGCGCGGCCCGCCGCGTCGTACGGGGAGCGGGGAGCGGAGAGCGGTTCACGCTGTCCGCCGACCAGCGACGCCTCGTCGAGGCCCGCTTTCCCAAAACTCGCAAGAACTCGGCCGGCTACGCGCTCAATCATTTTGCCGACTCGGGGGATGAGCTCGATCTCCTGATCGGGTCCGAGGGGACGCTCGCGTTCATCACCGCGATCGAGTGGCGGCTGGAGCCGATTCCCACCGATGTGGCGGGCGCGGCGCTCGGGTTCGGGGACCTGCACCAGCTCGCCGAGGCGGTCCCGTACCTCGTGGCCCTGAACCCGTCGGCGGTCGAGCTCTTGGACCGGACGCTCCTGGACGTGGTGCGGGAGGCGGGCGCCTCCCCCGGCCTGCCCGAGGGGCTCGAAGGACTTCTGCTGATCGAGTTCGAGCGTGAGACTCAGGCGGCGGCGCGGGGGGTGGTCGGGGACGCGGTGCGCGGCCTGCGGGCCAACACCGCGCACGTCGCGACCGCCGTCGACCGGGCGAGCCTCGAGGCGCTGTGGGCGGTGCGCCGCCTGGCGAGCCCCGCCCTGGCCCGCCTCCCGGAGAATCGACGCTCGCTGCAGGTGGTGGAAGACGGGTGCGTGCCGCTCGAGCGGCTGGCCGACTATATCGCGGGGATCCGCGCGGCAGCGGAGCGGCGCCGCATTCCTGTAGCGGTCTTCGGACATGCGGGCGACGGCCACGTGCACGTGAACGCGCTCCCCGACCTGACCGTAGCCGGCTGGCGGGATGCGCTGGCGGCGCTCTACGACGACGCAGCGGAGCTGCTGCTCCGGTTGGGCGGGACGCCGAGCGGCGAGCACGGCGTGGGGCGGCTGCGCGCCGGGCTGTTGGAGCGGTTCTACGGCCCTGAGGTGGCGGCGCTATTTCGCGGGCTGAAGCACGCGTATGACCCGCGCGGCACGCTCAACCCGGGTGTTATAATCCCCTCGGCTGAGTGGGCGCCGCTTGCCGATCTCAAGGTCGGGCCGGAGGCGATGCCGATTCCCGACGATATCGCCCGCCGCCTGCGTGAGCTCGAACGGAACGCCGGCTGGGCGACACCAAAGCTCGAGCTAGCCACACCGAGCCCCTAACCCCTAGGCCCTCGCCCCTATGGAAGTCTTCCGCGCCCCTCGCGTCACGCTGATCGCCCGGCCTGAGTTCCTCGAGCCCGAGCACCTCCGGGTGCAATGGCAGGGCAGCGCCTCTGCCGGCGAGCGCCTCGCCGAGTTCGCCGGCCGGATCTGCTACATGAGCCAGCACAACCCGGCAAACCGGTCGACGGCCGACTACCTCGAGAACATCAAGAAGCAGGGCCATGGCTCGGTGCTGGAGCACGCGGTCTACGTGCTGCTGATCGAGGGGATCTCGCGCTCCTGCTCGCACGAGCTGGTGCGACACCGCGCGGGGTTCGGCTACTCCCAGCTGTCGCAGCGCTACGTAGACGAGTCGCACGCCGCGTTCGTCATTCCGCCGGCGATGCTCGGCGACCCGGCGCTCGAGTCGGAGTGGGAAAGAGAAGTGGCGGACGCCCAGGCGGCGTACGTGCGGGCGGTGGAGGCGCTGATGCAACGCTATGCGGGGATCGCGGACAAGGTGCACCGGCGCAAAGTGGCGCGCGAGGCGGCGCGCAGTGTCCTTCCCAACGCCACCGAGGTGAAGATCGTCGTGTCGGGGAACGCCCGCGCGTGGCGCACGATGCTCGAGCTGCGCTCGAGCGAGGGCGCGGAGCTCGAGATCCGGCGGATGGCGATCGCGTGCCTTCGCGTGCTGCAGCGCGAGGCGCCGGCGCTGTTCGCCGATTTCGAGATTTATCTCGCTGACGACAAACACGACGCCGCGCGCGTCGCGTATCACAAAGTTTGACGCGTCGACGCCGAAAAAATTTCCGACTTGCCTATTGCGCATCGCCTCAGTCTTTCTTATTCTCTACTCGACAACGCGTTTCGATTCACAGACCGCACAAGCGGCCTTTTTTGTAGGAGGTTACCCGAGACCACATGCGAATCGGTCTCGCATACAACGAAAAACCCGATTCCGCGCCCGCCGCAGAATCCGACGGTACCGGCGACGCGTTCGCCGAATGGGACGACCCATCCACCATCACCGCGGTGGAGCAGGCTCTCGGCCTCTTCGGCCACGTCGTCCGGCTCGAAGCCGATCAATTCTTTCCGCAGAACGTCGTTCTCGCGCGCCCCGATCTCGTCTTCAACATTGTTGAGGGGCTCCACGGCCAGAGCCGCGAAGCGCTCGTCCCCGCGATCTGCGAGTACCTGAACATCCCGTACACGGGCTCGGACCCCCTGACCCTGGCGCTGTCGCTGCACAAGGGTCGAACCAAGGAGACGCTCGCGTACCGCGGCGTCCCCACGGCTCCGTTCACCTGCATCGAGACGGTCCAACAGGTCGAGCGCATGGCGTTGCCGTACCCCGTGTTCGTCAAGCCCGTCGCCGAGGGGTCGGGGAAGGGTGTGTTCGCGACGAATCTGTGCGCCAACGCCACCGCGCTGCGCGAGCGGGCCCGGTTCCTGCTCGAGCGCTACGCCGAGCCCGTGCTGGTCGAGACTTACCTCCCGGGTCCCGAGTTCACCGTCGCGATCCTGGGGAACGGCCCGGACGCGTACTGTCTCCCGGTGATTGGGTTCGATTTCTCGACCCTTCCCGACGGCGCGGCGCCGGTGTACGGCTACGAGGCGAAGTGGGTGTGGGACCGGCCTGAAGCACCGCTCGCGATCTTCCAGTGCCCGGCGCGCGTGCCGCCGGCGCTGTACCGCGAGATCGAGCGCACCGCGCTCGAGGCGTACCACGCCCTCGGCTGCCGCGACTGGTGCCGCGTGGACCTCCGGGTGGACCGGTTCGGGGTGCCGAACGTCCTCGAACTGAACCCCTTGCCGGGCATTATTCCCGATCCGGCCATGAACTCCTGCTTCCCCAAGGCGGCTCGCGCCGCCGGGTTCAGCTACGACGAGCTGATCCAGGAAGTGGTCCGCCTCGCGTGGCGCCGGCTCACGGGACGCGAGCTCGCCGTCGGGGCGGGGCCCCGCCGTGCCGCTTCGGCGCACCAACCGGCCGCGGTGGGCGCGTGAAGGTCGCCATCCTGTTCGACCCGGGGGCCGAAGACTGGACGCCGGAGGACATCCGGGGCGTGATGAAGGCCGTGGACGAGATCGGCGCGATCTTCTCCTCGATGGGCCACGAAATCCGCAAGGTTCCGGTTCGCCACGACATGCGCTGGTTCCAGGTGGCGCGCCGGGCGGACCTCGTGTTCAATCTGTGCGAAGGCGTCCACGGGAAGAGTGAGTGGGAAGAGCACGTCGTGGGGACCCTCGAATTCGCGGGAATCCCCATCACCGGCGCGAGCCTCTGGACCCTCGCGGCGTGCCGCCGCAAGCCCATCGCGAATGCCTTGCTCCAGCAGGCCGGGCTCCCCATTCCCCGCTGGACGGTGGCGCAGGGCAAGATCGAGGACGACTTCCCGCTGCCCGCCATCGTCAAGCCCGCGACCGAAGACGCGAGCGCTGGGCTCGACCGCGGCTCCGTCGTGAGCGACCGCAAGTCGCTGCGCGCGCGCCTCGCGACCATGACGGAGCAGTTCGACGAAGTGCTCGTCCAGGAGTACATCGGCGGCCGCGAGTTCAACGTGGGCTTCGTCGGGAGCCGCGTGCTGCCGATCGCGGAGATCGACTTCAGCCGCATGCCCGAGGGCGCCTGGCCCATCCTCACGTACGCCGGCAAGTGGGAGATCGGCTCCGCCGACGACCTCGGCTCAATGCCCATATGCCCCGCCGCCATTCCGCAGAAGCTCGCCGATCGCCTCGTCCGGATCGCGGAGCTCGCCTGGCGGACCATGCAGGGAAAGGGCTACGGCCGCGTCGATCTCCGCGTGGACGACCAGGGCCGCCCCTGGGTGCTCGAGGTCAACCCCAATCCGGACCTGAACGACGACGCCGGCCTCTCCCGCATGTCGAAGGTCGCCGGCTGGGACTACGCGGAGCTGGTGCGCCGGATCGCCGAGGTCGCGCTCCGCGAGGCACAGGGCGCCAAAGCGGCGCGTGAGCTGCTCGCTCCGTCCCGTCGGCCGCGCGCAACGCGCACCGCTTGAGCGGCTCACGGCGGCCACCGGCCTGTTCCGGCCGGACGAGGTCGCCATCGCCGTGGAGCTGCTCGACGGCGCCCTCGCGGGCGACGACGACTACCGCTTCCTGGGCGCATATGCGGACGACCGGCTCGTCGGCTATGCGTGCTGGGGGCCGACGCCGGGCACCGAGGGAACCTTCGATCTCTACTGGATCGTCGTGGATCCCGCCCGCCAGGGCGAGGGAGTCGGCACCCGACTGTTGCGGGCGGTCGAGGACAGACTCACGACGGACCACGGACGACTGGTCGTCGTCGAGACGTCGTCGCGCCCCGACTATGCACCCACGCGCGCCTTCTACGAGCGGCGCGGCTACACCCAGGCGGCCCGGCTCGCGGGCTACTACGCCCCCGGCGACGACCTGGTGATCTATCTCAAGGATCTGACGCATGGAGTCCTGGCAACAGCTACTGCGTAAGCAGAGCATCGCCTCGCTCGAAGCGCTCGTCGCCCGGTTCGGCGCCGAGCACTTTCCCGACCTCGACCGGCTGCGCCAGGC
>DATHKX010000116.1:0-2472 GCA_035488835.1 Gemmatimonadales bacterium | reverse complement strand
GGCACCGGGTTTTGTGTGAGCAGCTGTTGGAACAGCTCGCGTGGCGTGCGACCGCTATGCGGGTGCTGCCCGGTGAGCATCCAGTACGCGATCGTGGCGAGGCTGTAGATGTCGGCCCGACCGTCCACCAACTCCCCGGACAGGGCCTCGGGGGCGACGTACTTGAGGGTGCCGACGAAGAACCCGGTGCGCGTGAGGCGCTCTTCCGGCGGCAGCTCCGCATCGCGGGCGATGCCGAAGTCGAGCAGCTTGGCCCGCTGCGACTCGGGGTGGTAGGTGATGTTCTCGGGTTTCAGGTCGCGGTGGATGATGCCCGCCTGGTGCGCGGCGGCCAATGCATCGGCGAGCTGCCGCACAATGCTCACGACGACCGTTGGAGCGAGGGGGCCGGCGCGGTGTACGTATTCGGCGAGGGACTTGCCCTCGGCCCATTCGAGAGCGAGGTAATACAGGCCGTCCGCTTCGCCGTAGTCGTAGGTGCGGACGACTCCCGGGTGCACCACCCGCGAGCCGTACCCTGCCTCCCGAAGGAAGCGCTTCACCGCCGTGGGGTCGCTCGCGAGCCGCGACCGCAATACCTTGAACGCACACGTCCCGCGCTCCGGGTGTTGGGCGCGGTACACTTCGGCCGTGCCTCCCTCGCCGACGCGCTCGAGGAGGCGGTAGCCGGCGATGGTCCGACCGGCGAGGTTCTCGTTGGGCATGGGAACGCGCGAAACTAACGCCCGGATTTGAGGTTGAGCAAGTGAGACGAGCGGCGGCAATGGCATTCCTGGCAGCCGGTCTGGCCGCGTGCAGTTCCGGACAGCGGCCCGTCTCTGGGCCCCGTCCGGAGACGGGCGCGGTCGTCTCCCCTCTGTTCGATGCCGGCTCGGTGTACGGCGCCATGGGTCTGCTGGTCGCGGGACCGCCTCTCCCCTTCGTCGCGACGCTCAACTACATGGCGGACGCCGCGGCCGACTCCACGCTCGCGGTGTTCGGTTTGTCGCTCGCGAATCACGCGCTGAACTTCCAACGTGATGGCCCCGCGTTCACCGCGCATTACCACGTGGAGGTCGCCTTCCGGGCCGACACCGGCGCCGTGCGCCAGCTGGCGAGCGACGAGACGGTGCGCGTGCGCACCTTCCAGGAGACGCTGCGCGCCGACGAGAGTGTGATCTACCAGAAATTCATCGCCGTGCCACCGGGCATCTACCGGGTGATGGTCACGCTGCGGGACCGGAACGGTCCCGCTGCATCGCACCGGGAGCGTACCGACACGGTGCCGCGCTTTGCGGGGCAGGGGATGAGCACGCCGCTCGCCGTTTATCAGAGCGCGGGGCGGACGCGCGCGTCCGACGTCCCGAAGCTGCTCGTGAACCCACGCGCTACCGTGTCGTACGGCGCGGACACATTGCGGTTCTACGTCGAGGCGTACGGGGAGCGGCCCGGCACCCGGTTGGTCGCGCGCGCGCTCGATCAGGGCGGCCACGAGATCTGGCACGACACGGTGGCGCTGGCGGGTACGGAAGCGCTGGCGACCGGCTTGGCGCTGCTTCGCCCGGGGGATCTGCCCGTCGGCGCCGGGCGCTTCGAGATTGGGCGGATCGGGGCAGGATCCGGGGCGACGCGCACCGCGCCCTTCCTGGTGAGCTTCTCGGATCAATTGGCGATTGCGAACTACGACCAGATGATCAGCCTGTTGCGCTATTTCGAGCGCCAGGACTGGGTGGACAAGCTGCGCCACGCGACCCCGGACGAGCGCCCCACCGTTTGGCGGGAGTTCTACAAGGCGACCGACCCCGTCGAGATCACGCCGGAGAACGAGGCGCTGGACGGGTATTTCCGCCGCATCCAGATCGCGAACCAGCGCTTTCGGGAGTCGGGGGATCCCGGCTGGCTGACGGACCGGGGCGAGGTGTTCATCACGCTGGGTGAGCCCGACGACGTGTTCGACTTCGCGACGGACGTGTCGCGCGCGGGGGTGCGCGGCGTACGCTGGACCTACAACGCGACGCGGCTGACACTGTTTTTTCAGGACAATACGGGATTCGGCCGCTACCGCCTGACGCCCCTCTCGCGAGCCGAGTACCAGCGCGCCGTGGCGCAGCGCCGCCGGCAGTGATGCGGGCGGTCGGTCTCCTGCTCTTCGTCGCGGTGGCCCCTCCTCTGTCCGCCGCGACGGCCCAGCAGATCTCTCCCTACGTCGCCGCCGAGCGCGCCGAATCGCTCAGGCTCGCGGGCCGGCCGTGGCACGCGGCGGAGACCCTGCTCGCCGCTGCGGCCCGCGAGCCCCGGCTGAACGCCACCTTCATCGTCGAGGGCGCCAAGGCCGAGCTCCACGCTCGGCGTTACGATCGCGCGCGCAGTCTGCTGGTGGGCCAGCCGTGGCTCGAGGACTATGGCGACGGCGCCGCCCTCGCCGTGCTGGCGGAGGCGGAGGCGCGGCTTGGTCTCGGGATGCAGGCGGCGGGCCATTACGCCGCGGCGCGC
>DATHKX010000115.1:0-2224 GCA_035488835.1 Gemmatimonadales bacterium | reverse complement strand
GGCCGCAGGCACAACCCTCGTCTGGCCGTCCACGACGAGACGGAGGTTACCGTTCGAGCTGACCAGGGCATTGAGGATGTCATAGGTTCCCGAACTGGAAACTCGAAGGCCCTCTAGCGTGACGTCGGTCGGCAATGGGCGATCATCTCCCCGATTCAGAATCTCCCTGACCCGAATCGGGCCCATGGTGCAGAAGAGGGCCTGACCTTCTCCGCCTCCCGCAAGCGCGAGTACCCTGATGTTGGGCAGATCGGCCCTGATCTCTTGGCCGTGGGATATATTCGCCTCCTCCATCCTCTCCCTGAGTCTAAAGGACTGCGACTGCAATGTGACGCCGGCTTCCATAGGTCCCTCCTGTTAAGTCTTCGGCCTGCCTATCGCACTCCACTTCGATCGAAACAGCCGAGCAGCAGCCACGGGGCGCGCAGGCATTGGTCACGCGCCGACCACCGGCTCGGTCCGTGCGGTCATGCGGTTCAGCTCCAGCCATTCGGCGGCGAGCGCCCGGAACGCTCCCTCGTCGTGGTCCCACACGTGGACGACCTCGTTCACCACCTGCACCGGGACGCCGATGAGGGCAGCGACGACGTGCTTCTTCCGGCGTGACTTCTCCATTTCGCGCGCCAACGCATCGGGCTCGCCGTACGTGGCGATGGCCAGAAAGCAGTCATTCCAGCGGTGCCCGGTCGCCTTGAGGCCCCGCGTCACGCGCTCGGGTCCCAGCGCCTCGAAGGCAGTCGTCAATAAGACTTTCTCCTCGGGATTCATCGCACCCTCCTTTCGGTAGTTCGAGCTCACCCAGCCCGCGCTCCAAAAACGACCGCGGCCGCAGCCTCCATGTCCGGGGCTGCGGCCGCTCGCGATCGGCTAGCGCGTTCGCGTCATGCGAAAGACATGCCCACCCCGGACCCCCCAAGGGGGCCCGCTACAGATCCCGCCTGTTGCCCACTCAGCCACCACAACCGAAGCTGAGCGTCCTCTGCTAAGGGGTTAGTACCCCCGGAATCCGCAGACGGTCAGCCGGAGCAGAGCGACCTATCAAGGCGCAGACGGCATCACCTCCTCGCCCACCAGCATGAACTCCGAGCCCTCGCGCCCGACGTGGTGATTGACATGATCGCGAGCTCCGGCGCGCAAACACGCACGATGATGGATACCTTCCGCGGCGCCGCCCGGCGCGTCGTCGTGCTGAGTAGCATGGACGTGTATCGCTCGTGTGCTGTCCTCCATGAGCTCGAGCCGGGGCCTATCGAGCCCCTGCCCCTGACCGAGGACTCCCCCCTCCGAACGATCGCGAAAACGTACCCCGCCGAGGCGATCCGCACGTTCCAGCAACTCTTCGGCTGGCTCGACGACGCTTACGACAAGGTTGCGGTCGAACGCACCGTGCGGAGCGACCCGGATCTTGCCGCGACGGTGCTGCGGCTCCCGATGGTCTACGGTCCGGGCCATCCCCTGCACCGCTGCTTCCCGGTGCTCAAGCGCATGCTCGACGGAAGGCTCCTGATCCTGTTCGAAGAGCGCGTCGCCCGCTGGCGGTCGCCGCGGGGGTACGTGGAGAACGTGGGCGAAGCGGAGGCCGTCTCGGAGCTGGAATGGGCCCAACTGATCGCCGAGGCGGTGGGCTGGGGCGGGCGGGTCGTGGCCTTACCGGCTGATCGGGCGCCAGCGCACCTCAAGCGCCCGGGGAACCTTGACCAGGACTGGGTGGCGGATACGTCCCGGATTCGCACGGAGCTCGGCTACACAGAGCCCGTGCCGCGGGCAGAGGCGATTCGCCGGACGATCGCCTGGGAGCGCGCGCATCCGCCGGCTCAATACAGCCCGGCGGGGTTCGACTACCCTGCGGAGGATGCGGCCCTCGCCACGCAGTGAAGGAACCGGAGAGATCGCGCGGACGCTCACAAACCCTGGGTCAGGAGAGTACCGGCGTTTCCACAGAACTACTACCGTGCGCTGAGGGTCGAGATTGACATGGGGTGTGCACACAGATGGGCGCGCCGGTGGCCTGGCGGCTCCGTCGTCGTTCCTGGGGGGTCACCCGAACTGGTGGGAAAAGTGGTGGCAGACTGAACCGGAAAAGGCAGCTAGAACAGGACTGCAGCGGAACAACCGTATGCAACAAAGACGAAGCAGCGACATCTGTTAGGACTGCCAGGTATTGGTAAGGAGCAACGCGGAGGCCCTTTGCAGACCTCTGCCTTACCACTTGGCTACGGCGCCG
>DATHKX010000114.1:0-19411 GCA_035488835.1 Gemmatimonadales bacterium | reverse complement strand
AGGAACTCAGTCAAGACTCACCGTTCGTGTCGAGCGCATGCGATCGCCAACGATCAGTCTCGACTGCGGCTCGACCCCCACGAAACACTCAGGAGAACAGCGAGCCACAGGACTAGGGCCATCGCTGTTTCCTCTATCCAGGTTAGCTGAGACCGCTTCACGCGAGTCGCTCATGATCAAGCTTCGCCTCCGACACGAAGCAGGAGTTATGCCATTCGCGTCGTGTCGGAAATCGATCCCACATGCCTCCTTTTGGAGAACCGCACTCTCGCCGATGCCCTCAAACGCAGCGCCCCACCCAGGTGGTGTACCGTCCTCGGCGTGCGTGCAGTCCTGCCCGCTGGCGAGTGCGCCAAGTGATGCTTGCGCGCCGCGGCCGATCGCTCGCGGCGCGCGCCCGGAGAAACACCTGTTGCCGCAACGCGGCATTCCCGCCCTTGCTTTTCAACTCCAGAGCGTGTGGCTGGAGTTTTGCAAAGGCGCCTCAGCAACTCATCGAAGTCGGCGTTTCAGATGCGGTATCTGGTCACTGGCGGCGCAGGGTTCATCGGCTCGCACCTGGTCGAACGCCTCGTCGCCGCCGGGCAGGACGTCGTGATCCTGGACGATTTGTCTTCGGGCCGCCGCGAGAATTTCGCGGCGGTCCGGCGGCGGGTCAGCTTCATCCGCGGCAGCGTCACGGACTTGAGCACATGTCGCCGCGCCGTGGAAGGGGTCGACTACGTGCTGCACCAGGCCGCGGTCACTTCGGTCCAGCGCTCGGTGGACGCGCCGCTCGCCGCGCACGAGGTGAACGCGACCGGGACGCTGAACATCCTGCTGGCGGCGCGCGACGCGCGCGTGCGCCGGGTCGTCTACGCCGGATCCACGTCGGCCTACGGAAACGCCGCGACGCTCCCCAACGCCGAGGATCACGTCACACGGCCCCTGTCGCCGTATGCGGCGTCCAAGCTCGCGGGGGAGGAGTACTGCTCCGCGCTCCACGCGGCCCACGGGCTCGAAACCGTCGTGCTGCGGTACTTCAACATCTTCGGGCCGCGCCAGGATCCGAACTCCCAGTACGCCGCCGTCGTGCCGCGATTCATCGCCGCGGCGCTACACGGCGAGCCACCCACCATTTACGGTGACGGCGGCCAGACCCGCGACTTCGTGTATGTCGCCAACGTCGTGCATGCGAACCTGCTCGCCACCCGCGCGCCGGCCGCACGGATCGCCGGCCAAGTGTTCAACGTCGGCTGTGGTCAGAGCGTGAGCGTCAACGACCTGTGGGAGCAGATCCGGCAGCTCGCCGGCGTGCCGGTGCTGCCAAGGTATGCGGAGGGCCGGCCCGGTGAGGTCCGCAACTCGCTCGCGTCGATCGACAAGGCGCGCGACCTCGTGGGATACCAGCCGGTCGTGGATTTCCGCGAGGGTTTGCGGCAGACGGTCGCGTACTACCGAGAGAGCCTCAAGCAGCAGCGGCGCCGGCGCCCACGGGCGGTGGTGCAGGCGGCCTGAGACCGCTTCGGTCGCTCGCTCAGCCGGCCGCCACGCGCTCGAGCATCTCACGCAATTCGTCGAGACTGAAGGGCTTCCGCAGTACGGGCCGGTCGGCGCGCTCCAGCGCGTCGCGTGTCTGCGTCGAGATCGAATCCCCCGTCGTGAACACGATGCGCTGCTCCAGCCCCTGACCGTCGGTCCGCAAGTGATCGAACAGGTCGAACCCCGTGTGCGCTTCGTCCAGGTGCACATCCACCAATAGCGCATCGTAGCGCGCGCCCGGCTGGGCGAGACGCGCGGTCGCCTCGGCGAACCGACCCACCGTCGTCACCTCGTGGCCGAGCCGCTTGGCGAGCAGCGCCATGGCGCGGCGCACCGCCTCTTCGTCTTCGACCACCAGCACTGAGAGCCGCCGCGCGGCCGGCCGGCCGGCGGCCCGTGCCGCGGCGTCTGGGCTGCCGGCGTCCACGGGGAGCTCGAACGAGAGCCGTGCCCCGCCCCCTTCGACGTTCTGCATCCACATGCGACCGCCCATCCCCCGCACCAGCCCGAAGCTGATCGCCAGACCGAGCCCGGTGCCGTGCTCCGCTTTGGTCGAGAAAAATGGCTCGAACACGCGGTCGAGGATCTCGGGCGGGACGCCGGGGCCCGTGTCGTCGACCGTCACCAGGACGTGGTGGTCGGTCGAGCGACCCGCGATCACGATCTGACCGGGGCGGCCGGTGCTCTCGATCGCCTGCCGGGCGTTCACCACCGCGTTGAGCATCACCTGCTGCAGCTCCTGCGGGTCGCCCGCCACGGCGGGCACGTCGTTCGGGACGGACACCGTGGTCCGAATGCGCGCTTTCTTGAGCGCGCTGCGCTGCAGCGCGAGCACGCGCTCGGCGATCTCCCCGAGATCGACGGCGGTCTGCATCCGCGGCCGCTGGCGCGCGAAATCGAGCAAGGTCTGGACGATACGACCGGCCCGCATCGCCTCGCTCCGGATCACCTCGGCGCTCTCCTCCAGATCGGCCTGATGCGGATCCAGCGCCAGCGCTTCCCCGAAGGCGGCGATCGCCGCCAACGGATTGTTGAGCTCGTGCGCCACACCGGACACCAGGGCGCCGAGCTGCGACAGCCGGTCGGCCTGGAGCAGCCGCTGCTGCAACAGCATCTCGCGCGACACGTCGAGGGCGAGGAACAGGAGCTTCGGTGCCGCACGCACGGGATCCACGTTCACGACGACGGCGCGTACCTCCCGCGCCGGCTCACCGGCGAATTCGAAGGAGAGCGCCACGTCCTGTCGCTTGGTGACGGCGTGCCGTAGCCCGGCGGCGAGCATCCCCTGCTGTGCCGCGGGAGTCCACTCCGTCAGTACGCGGCCGCGCAACGCCGCCGCGTCCGCACCGCCCAACAGCTTCGCTCCCTCAGGGTTCGCATCGAGTATCTGACCGTCCGGCGCGAGCACCAGGGCGGGCGTGGGCAGCGAGCTGAACAATTGCAGATACAGCCGGCGCTCGGCCTCGAGCGCGCTCAAGAGCTGCGCCGCGCGAGACTCGGGCGCGAGCTCCTCGTGCACCGGCCGGAAGGCCAGGGTGAGATGATCCCCCGGCCCGCGGGTGACCCGGGTCTCTAGCACCATCCCTGCGACTTCCGGCACCCCCGCGGGCGCCAGGAACGTGCGGGGCTTGCCGTCGGCCAGCACCTCTCCGAACACCCGTTCGAGCTCGGTGCCTTTCGCCGCCGGGAAGGCGATCCAAATGCTCCGACCCAGCACCCGGTCCGCCGGCAGCGCGGTGATTCGAGCCGCCGCCGCCGACCATTCGGCGATCGTCCAATCGGGAGCCATCGCCAATACACCGACGTCGAGGCTGTCGAGCAGCTCCTTGGCTTCCATACACCCTCCTGCGACACAGCGCCCCGTTGGCCTGATCGCGGGCGCAACGGGGCCGGGTGAGTTCCGACGAACCGATTGTTGGTTGCTGGTACCAGGTTGTGTTCTTCCCCGTTCCCCTGTCAAGCGGCGGGGGGCGATGCGTCGACGCAACAGGTGCGGAGCGGCGCCCGGGCCGCTAGACCCGCCCCAGCTTCCAGCGGCCGCGTCGGAAGATCAGAGCGCTCACGACCGCGACCGTCGAGAACGCGATCGTCACCGCCAGGGCCACGCCGCGGGGCCCAAGCGCCGCGCGGCGCGCCAACAGGTACGCGAGCGGGATCTCCCACAGCCAGAAGCACCCCAGGTTGATCCACGTGGGCGTCCACGTGTCGCCCGCCCCGTTGAACGACTGCGTGATCACCATCCCGTACGCATAGAAGAGGAACCCATAGCTGATGGTCCGCAGTGTCAGCACCGCGATCGGAGCGACCGCCGGGTCATGCGTGAACACGCTGACGATCGGCCCGGCGAACGCCACGAACAGGGTCCCCACGCTGCCGAGGAACAGCATGTTGTAGAACGCCGCGAGCCACACGGCGCGTTCGGCGCGCTCCGGGTTCCCCGCGCCCAACCCCTGCCCTACGAGCGTGGCTGCCGCGTTGGCGAGTCCCCACGAGGGCAGCAGCGCGAACACGATGATCCGGATCGCGATCTGGTACCCCGCGATTGCCTCCGTCCCGAAGCTCGAAATGATCCGCACCAGGAAGATCCAGCTCGCGGTGCCGATCAACACCTGGAGCGTGCCCGTGCCCGAGAGCCGGAGCATGGTGCGCATGACAGCGGGTCGCAGCCTGAGCTGCGCACGGCGAATCACCACCCGCGCGTCGCCGCGCCACAACCGGTACAGCTGATACAAGACGCCGGTGCCACGTCCGATGGTCGTGGCGATGGCGGCGCCGGTCACGCCCAGACGGGGGAACGGCCCGAGACCAAAGATCAGACAGGGGCCGAGAGCGATGTTGATCCAGTTCGCGAGCCACAGCACACGCATCGCGATCGCCGCATCGCCGGCACCGCGGAAGATGGCGTTGATCAGGAAGAGCATGACGATCACGACGTTCCCGCCGAGCATCACCCGCGCGTACGTGGCCCCCATGGTCTGCACCGCGGGACTCGCGCCCATCACGGCCAGCAGGCGGGGCGCGAGCGCCACGCCCACCACGCCGATCACGACGGCCACGATCAGTCCTAGCGCGATTCCCTGCACCGCCGCCTCCGCGGCTCCCTCGGCGTTCTTTTCTCCGATGCGCCGAGCCACCACTGCCGTGACGCCGATCGACAGCCCCATCGCGGCCGTGTAAATCAGCGTCAGGAGCGATTCCGTGAGTCCGACCGTGGCCACGGCATCCGGCCCGATGTGGGCCACCCAGAACACATCCCACACGGCGAACACCGACTCCATGATCATCTCCGTGACCATGGGAATCGCGAGCAGCACGATCGCCCGGCCCAGGGGGCCGGAGGTGTAGTCGTGGTGCGAGCCACGCAGCGCTTCCCGCACCGTGGCCCAAAAGCCGCCGGCCGATGGCTGCGCCTGCAGTGGCTGTGTGGCGGGTTCCGTCACGAAGACTTGCCGCGATCGAGCTGCGGTTGCACGTACCTGGTGTAGCAGTCAGGGCAGATGCCATGGCTGAGCAGCTGCTCGAAGTGCTCCTCGATGTATTGCTCCAGCGGCTCCCACTCCTCCTTGTCGTTGCGGATTCGCTTGCAATACGAGCAGATGGGGAGCAATACCTCGAGCTGCTCGATCTCCTTGCGCAACCCGAGGATGCGCTCCGCGACGTTGAGCCGGGCGCGCAGCTCGTCCGGGTCCACCGGCTTGGCGATGAAATCGTCCGCCCCGGCCTCCATGCCCGCCAGGTACTGCTGCTTGCCGCCGCGCACCGTGACCAGGATGAAGTAGATGTACGGCTCGCGTGTACGGGCGCGGATGCGGCGGCACAGCTCCGGGCCGTCCATCTCGGGCATGTACCAGTCGGAGATGATGATGGGCACACGCGCCAGCTGGAGCAGCTCCCACGCCTCGCGGCCGTTGGGTGCGCTTCTGACCTCGTATCCGGCCGCTTTTGCGAGCGCGCCCAGCTGGGCGCTCGCTACCGGGTCGTCGTCCACGACCAGCACGGGAATCGCGTTAGGCATCCGCCCCGCCTTTCGTTGCCGTACGAAGACAGTCGAGCGCGGCCTGCGCCTCGCCGCGTACGTGCTCAAGTTTGTCACGCGCCCCAGCCACATCGCCATCCCGCGCGGCGCGCTCCATGTCCTCCAGCAGCGCGGCGAGGTGGCCCGCGCCGATCGTCCCCGCGGCCGACTTGAACGCATGCGCCGCCCGTTGCAGCGGCTCTGCCTCGGTACCGCGCGCCGCCGTCACCAGGGCCTCCAGGCGCTGCGGCAGCGTTGCCACGAAGGTCTCGAGGATCCCGTCCACCGCTTCGGCCGCCCCCGCCTCCTCCATGGTGCGTCGGAAGGCCGCGAGGTCGACCGCGGGGGACGGCGCCGCAGCGGTATCGGCCGGCTGGACGCCCCGCCCTTCGACGGCGGCGAACAGGTCGTGCGCCTTGAACGGCTTCGCGAGATAGCCACTCATCCCACGCTCCAGACAGCGCTCGCGCTCCCCGCTGAGCGCGTGGGCCGTGAGGGCGATGATCGGGAGCGTCCGGCCCTGCGGCAGGGCACGAATCTTCTCCGTCGCCTCGAACCCGTCCATCCCGGGCATCTGGATATCCATGAGGACGACGTCGTAACCCTCCAGGGCGACGGCGTCCACCGCTTCGCGGCCGTTGCTCACGACGTCCACCTGGTGGCCCCGCTTCAAGAGCATGGCCGTCGCCACTTGCTGGTTCACCGGGTTGTCCTCCGCCAGCAGGATCCGCAGCGCGTGGCGCGACTC
Source organism: Gemmatimonadales bacterium (assembly GCA_035488835.1). GTDB lineage: Bacteria > Gemmatimonadota > Gemmatimonadetes > Gemmatimonadales > GWC2-71-9 > AG41. The sequence continues at coordinate 13,127 of DATHKX010000114.1, read as the reverse complement.
GGCGATCGAGTGGCGCGTGACGAGGTCGACCTCGCCTGGCGCCGACGCGGTGCCCGCCAGCACCGTCCCCACGGCCTCCACCAGATCCGCCCGCGCGATGGGCTTGGTGAGATACGCCTGGATGCCCAGTTGCCGGCATCGCTCGCCGTCGCCCCGCTGCCCCGCCGAGGTGAGGATCAGGAGCCGCGTCGCCGCCAGCGCGCGATCGGCGCGGACGGCGGTGGCCAGCTGGAAACCGTCCTGGTCGGGCATCTGGGCGTCGAGGATCGCGAGGTCGTAAGGCGCTCCCGCTCGGGAGGCGCGGCGGAGTGCCTCCATTCCAGTGTCGGCCCGGGATGCTTCGTGCACGGCCATCCCCTCCGCCCCCAGCATGTCCCGGAGGATGCGCCGGTTCGTTTCATTGTCGTCCACCACCAGGAGCCGGCGTCCGCCGAGGGACACGGTCGCGCGAGCCGCGGCCTGCGCCGCCTCGAGCGGGAAGGTGAGGGCGAAACTGAACTCGCTGCCGTTGCCCACCTCGCTCGTGACCGCCAGCTCGCCGCCCATCAGCGCCACCAGGCGCCGCGAGATCGCGAGGCCGAGTCCGGTACCGCCGTAGCGGCGTGTCATCGACGCGTCCGCCTGTGTGAACTCCTGGAAGATCGTGCCCAGCTGCTCCTGCGAGATGCCGATGCCCGTGTCCCGCACACGGAACTGTACGGCCGCCCGGTCGCCGTCGCGCTGAATCACGCTGGCCGACACGTCCACTTCACCTTCCTCGGTGAACTTGATCGCGTTCCCGATCAGATTCATGAGCACCTGGCGTACCCGGGTCGGATCGCCCCGCACCATCTGCGGCACGTCGGGCGGCACGTCCACCGTGAGCTCGAGGTGCTTCTCGCGCGCCCGGACCGCGAGCAGCGTGGCGGTGGCATGCACGACCTTGGGCAGGTCGAACGGGATCGATTCGAGCTCGAGATGCTCGGCTTCGATCTTGGAGTAATCCAGGATGTCGTTGAGGATGGTGAGCAGCGCCTCGGACGAGGTACGCACCAGCTCCAGGGCGCGCCGCTGCTCCGGGGCCAGCTCCGTGTCGAGCACCAGCTCGACGAAGCCGAGGACCGCGTTCATCGGCGTGCGGATCTCGTGGCTCATGTTGGCCAGGAACGCGCTCCGCGCCCGGGCCACGCGCTCCGCGAGGTCGCGTGCCGCGCGCATCGCCTCTTCCGCCGCCTTTCGATCGCTGATGTCCTCGTACAGCGCGACCAGCGCGCCGTCGGCGGCGGCCTTCACGGCGGCCGCCGAAAGGCGGACCTGGATCCGTCCGCCGTCCTTGCGCATGCGCTCGACTTCCACGCGCACGGTCTCACCCCGCCGGACGCGCGTCTCCAGGTCACTCGACTCGGAGCGCAGGGATTCCGGCACGATCAGCCGGTCGATACCGGCGCCGACGACCTCGGCCGCGGCGTACCCGAACAGGTCCTCGAACGCCGGGTTCACGCTGCGCACGACGCGCTGGTCGTCCAGCACCGCGATGGCCACCGGCGTGCTCGCGATCAGGGCATCGAGGTAGGCGTGCTGACGGGCCAATTCTTGAGTGGACCGCTCCAGCAACGCCGCCGCGCGAACACGCTCGGCGAACGTCCGGTGGGCACGCCCATGCACTCGGTCCATCCCCCACACGAACATCGCGATCAGGACGATGGCCAGGAGATGCGGCCGGGAGTGGCCCTGCAACAGGATGCCGATGGGGAGCGGAGCGAGGACGGTGATGAGGAGGTAGTGAAAGCTGCGCCGGTCGCCGACCAGCGTGCCGGTCGCGCCGGCCACGATTCCGGCCACCACCACGAGGATGAGTGCCGCCTGGTCGAGGCCCAGCGCCGGGATCGCCGAAGCCGCTCCGAACCCCCATGCCAGGCCAACGCCGGCCACGGTCAGCCGCACGCCCCGCAGGGCCTCGTCGGCGGAGAGGCTGCGCCCTCGGGCGCGCACCCGCCACCAGGCTCGCAACCCGGCGGCGGCCGCGACCGCTCCAACCCATCCGATCGTGACCTCGATAGGCAGGGAGTTCCATACCAGCGCGGCGACCACACTGACGAGCAGGATGTGCAGGGACTCGGCGAACGGGCCGCCCGCCAGGAGCTGACGGACCGCCGCGCGTTTCACCTCGGCTTCGACGCGCGGCTCTTCGTCGGCGACGAGCGTCGCCGGGTCTCGAGACATGCCTCTAATTGCGGTAATCACGGTCGGTTGCGCAACATCGCGAGACCATTGAGGCCGCGATAGGGCGTTTTTGCGGCACGGTGGGGCGCTCGTGCGACAGCCTAGGTCCCGTCCAGCACCGCGCGAATCTTCCGGACCAGGTCATCCGGCTTGAACGGCTTCTGGAGGAAGGCAACGCCCGCGTCGAGCACGCCGTGGTGCACGATGGCATCGTCGGTGTATCCCGACAGGTACAGCACCTTGAGGCCCGGCTGCAGGGCCGTGAGGCGTTGGGCGAGCTCGCGCCCCCCCATCTCGGGCATCACCACGTCGGTCACCAGGATGTCGATCGGCGCGGCGTGCTGCTCCGCCACCTGAACGCCGTCCCGCCCCGTTGCCGCGAGCAGCAGCTTGTAGCCGTGCTTCTCGAGTATCCGGCGCGCGAGGGTCCGCACCGCGGCTTCGTCTTCCGCGAGCAGGATGGTCTCGGTGCCGCCGAGCGCCCGGGCCGGTGGTTGGGGTGCGGCGACCGGCTCGCCAGCTGGCTCGACCCGGGGCAGATAGACCTTGAACGTGGCGCCCTGCCCCGGCTCGCTGTACACCCAGATGTAGCCGCCGCTCTGCTTCACGATGCCGTACACGGTCGCGAGCCCGAGCCCCGTGCCCTTGCCGAATTCCTTGGTGGTGAAGAACGGTTCGAACAGCCGTGCTTGCGCCGCGCGATCGATGCCGACACCGGTGTCGGTCACGGCGAGCATCACATAGCGGCCCGGCTCGACCGTCCCGTGCTCCCACGCGTACCCGGCGTCGAGATCCACGGTGGCGGTCTCGATCGTGAGCTTGCCGCCGCGCGGCATCGCGTCGCGCGCGTTGACGACCAGGTTCACGATGACCTGCTCGAGCTGCCCGGGATCGGCCAGGACGGCGGCGCGGGACGCCTTGGCCACGAAGCGCAATTCGACGTCCTCGCCGATCAGGCGGCGCAGCATCTTCTCGAGGTTGGTCACCAGCGCATCCACGTCGAGGACCTTGGGCGCGAGCACCTGCTGCCGGCTGAACGCCAGGAGCTGGCGCGTCAGGTCCGCCGCCCGGACCGCCGCCTTCTGGATCTCCTCGGTCTCCGCGTGCTCCGGGTGCTCGGGGCCGAGCGCCTGGCGCAGGAAGTCCACGGAGCCGAGGATGGCGGTGAGCAGATTGTTGAAGTCGTGGGCGATCCCGCCGGCGAGGCGGCCCACAGCCTCCATTTTCTGCGTCTGGCGCAAGCGCTCCTCGAGCGCGCGCTGCTCCGTCACGTCGTCGACGATGAACTCGAAGCACTCGATCGTCCCGTCCGGGGCCCGCACCGGGCGACCGTTCAAACGCACCGTGATGACGCTGCCGTCCCGGCGCCTCCAGGCGACCTCTTCAATGGCGGAGCCGAACTGCTCGCACCGGGCGAGGATGCGGGCGCGCGCTGCGGGGTCCACGTACACGTCGCGGCTGGCGTCGATCTTCAACAAGTCGTCCGCCGACGGGAAGCCGAGCATCGTGAACAGCGCCGGGTTCACCATGAGGAACTTGCCGTGGGCGGTCGCCCGATAGATGCCGTACGCGGCATGCTCCACGAGGCCGCGGTAGCTCGCCTCCGAGCGACGCAGCGCCTGCTCCGCGTGCTTCTCCTCGGTGAGGTCGCGGACGAAGGCCCCGAACAGCCAGTGATCGCCCAGCCGGATGGGGGTGACCGTCAGCTCGACCGGGAACTCGCGTCCGTTCCGGTGCAAGGCGGTGATCTCAATGCGCTGCCGCAGGATCGGCCCTTCCCCCGTCTCGAGGAACCGCGCGAGCCCGCGCGCATGCCCCTCCCGGTGCTGCTGCGGGATGATTGTCTCCGCGAGGCTCCGACCGATTGCCTCCGACGCGCGCCAGCCGAACACCGTTTCGGCGGCCGCGCTCCAGCTCGTGAGCCGTCCGGTCTCGTCCATCGTGACGCACGCGTCGAGCGCGCTGTCGAGCAGGGCCTTGAGTTGTCCTTCGGACGTGCGGACGGCTTCCTCCGCCCGTTTCCGCTCGATGGCCATGGCCACCTGGGTGGACACGAATTGCAGGATGTCCTTCTCGCGCTCACCGAACCGAATGCCTTGGGTATAGGTCTGGGCCACGAGCACGCCAATCGTTCGGTCGTGGGTCTTCAGCGGCACGCCGATCCAGTCCAGCGACGGCGCTCCGACCAGTTCAGCTTCTCCCCGGCGACTCAGGTCCTCGTGCACCTCCGGGGTCGCGAGCAGCGGCTGCCCCGTCCGGAGCACGTATTCCGTCAGGCCGCGCGAGGGTCGATGAGGCGTCGGCGGGGGGTCGTGCTCGTCCACCCAGTAAGGAAAGCTGAGCACTCCCGACGTCGTGTCTTGGAGCGCGATGTAGAGATTCTTGGCGGGCATCAACTCGCTGATGATGCCGTGGATGGCTCGGAACAACTGGGGCAGGTCCTCGGCGGCGTTCGTGGCCTCCGAGATCCGGTACGTGGCCGCTTGCAACTGCTGCGCCCGCTCGCGCTCGGTGGGGTCGCGACGGCTCACTCTATCTCCATGCTCCGGTATGTCCGCAACATGGCAGGGCCGCAACGGCGGGGGTAGGGCGATTTTGCGACACGGACGGGCGCCCGTGCGACACGTCAGGGGCTACGCTGCTCCAGCAGGCTCAACGCATGATGGATGCGCCCCACGGCCGCCGTCAGATCCGCCCGACACTCGGGATCCAACCTGGAGCTGTCACTCGCTTGGCCGAGCAGCTGAAGCGCGTTCCGCAGGTGTTCCCGCGGAGTTTCAGTGAATGCGCTACGACCGGACCAGCTACGCCGGTCTCGACCGCTGCGCTGCTCCGGACCACGGCGCCGATCCACCTTGGAGCGCCGCTCCACTGACGACCTCGTCACCGTCGCCCGCCGGGGCGCTGCGCGCCGATCGACACCACCACGCCGATCCCTGATGAGTCGACCGGCCAGGGGGTTGACCGGGGGCGAGGGTTGAAGGGACATGCTTGTAATCTGAGGGACGCTGCGCGAGCGCGTAAGTGGTGATTGTGTCGCGTTTTGACCCTCGGTGCCGCAAAAACGCCCTAGTGCCCCTCTGCCCGGCCGCCATGTTCCTTCCCAGTGGTCACAGAGCGGGCACGTGATCACGCTCACTCCCGCACGCCCTCGAACCCCCAAGTTGTTGGGCTGGCGGGACATGATGGATTCGACGGCCGCTGCCGATAGGAGCAGTCTGAAGAAATGGGCATCCCCCTGCGTGTGCTGATCGTCGAAGACTCTGAGGACGACGTGCGTCTACTCGCGCGCGAGCTGAAGCGCGGTGGCTATGAGGTGACCCACGAGCAGGTGGACACGGCCCCCGCGATGCAGGCGGCCCTCGATCGCCAGGTCTGGGATGTCGTGATTGGTGACTTCAGCATGCCGAAGTTCAGCGGCGTCGAGGCATTGGCGCTGGTGCGGGAGCGCGGACTGGACGTCCCCTACATCTGTGTGTCCGGCACCATCACCGAGGAGGTCGCAGTCGCCGCCATGAAGGCGGGCGCAAACGACTGGGTGACGAAGGGGCAACTCAAGCGGTTACTCCCCGCGATCGAGCGCGAGCTGCGAGAGGCGAAAGGGCGGGCGGCGCTGCGCGCGGCCGAGGCCAGCTACGAGACGCTGGTCGAGCATGCCCCGGTCGGCATTTACCGCTCGAGCCTGGACGGCAGGTTCCTTTCCGTGAATACGGCCCTGGTCCGGATCCTCGGCTACGATTCCGCCGCCGACATGCTGCGGCTCGACTTGGCGCGCGACGTGTACGCAGACCCCGCCGAGCGCCAACGTCTCGTGGATCGGGATTCCTACACTGATCGCGAATACGACGAAGTGGAAGCAACGTGGAAGGGCAAGGACGGTCGCCTCCTGACGGTGCAGCTCAGCGTCCGTGCGGTGCGGAACGCGGCTCGGCAAGTCGAGTACTACGAGACCTTCGTGCGGGATGTGACCGAGCAGCGACGCCTACAACAGCAACTCGTGCAGGCGCAGAAAATGGAGGCGATCGGGCGCCTGGCGGGCGGCATCGCGCACGACTTCAACAACCTCCTCACCGTGATTACAAGCTACAGTGACCTGCTGCTCGAGGACCTCGGGAAGGATGACCCCAAGCGGGATGATGTCCAGCAGGTGCTCAAGGCCGCGGATGGCGCCGCGTCCCTCACGCGCCAGCTCCTCGCGTTCAGCCGCCAGCAGGTGCTCGCGCCCCGAGTCGTCAATCTGAACGCGGTGGTCGAAGGCCTCCAAAAGATCCTGCGACGGGTGATCGGAGAGGACGTCGAGCTGGCCGCGGCGCTCGCCCCCGATCTTGGAGCGGTGAAAGCCGATGTGGGGCAGCTCGAGCAGGTGTTGATGAATCTGACCGTGAATGCGCGGGACGCAATGCCTACGGGAGGCAAGCTCATCATCGAGACCGCCAACGTCGAGCACGAGCCCGAATACGGGCTGGAGCGCGAGGCGGCCGCTGTGGGTCGGTTCGTGATGCTCGCCGTGACCGACACGGGCGTCGGCATGGACGAGGCGACCAAGGCCAGGATCTTCGAGCCGTTCTTCACGACCAAAGAATCCGGCAAGGGCACGGGACTGGGCCTCGCCACCGTGTACGGCATCGTCAAGCAGTCGGGTGGCTTCATCTGGGTGTACTCAGAGCCGGGGAACGGCACGAGCTTCAAGATTTACCTGCCGCGGATCGACGCGCCCGTTGAGGGGGTAACGACCGCGGGGAGCGTCAGCGTACCGCGTGGGACCGAGACTGTTCTCCTCGTCGAGGACGCTGCGGCCGTCCGCGCCGTCGCCAAGCAGGTGCTCGAGCGCCAGGGGTACACGGTACTCGAGGCGCCCGACGGCGACGTGGCGCTGCACGTGGCACACAAGCATCGCGGCCAGATCCACCTGCTCCTGACGGACGTGGTGATGCCGGTGTTGAGTGGGCGGCGGTTGGCGGAGCAGCTCGCGCTGGTACGGCCGGACCTGAAGGTGCTGTACGCCTCAGGGTACACCGACGACTCGGTCGTCCGGCACGGCATCCTCGAGGCGGGGACGGCGTACCTCCAGAAGCCGTTCACACCGGACTCTCTGGCACGCAAGGTGCGCGAGGTGCTCGACGCGCCGGGTGGAGACTCGTAGGGCTGGCGCATCAGTCTCGTCGGGGGATTGGTCCTGGTAGCCCGGCCGTAGCGAGCGCCAGTGCTTCACCCACCGCCCGCTCCACGGCCTCGAGCAGCTCGCGGCCGGGCTTACCGCCCTGAAACTGGGAGCTCGTCGCGTACACCCCGCTCGCCACCACCGTGGCGCCGAGACTGGCGAACAGCGGCCGCATCCCATGGTCTAGCGAGAGCGAGTGGGCGGCGCCGTGCCCCGTCACGAGCGGCACGCCGACCTTCCCGATCAGGCTGTCCTGTGGCAGCAGGTCGAAGAACACCTTCAGCAACCCGCTGTACGTCGCGCGATATACCGGTGTCCCCGCGACGATGATCCGCGCCCGCGTCGCCGCCTCGAGCGCCGCCGTCACCGTGGCACCCGTGCCCCGGCCGAGCAGCGGCTCGGCGGGGAGCGCCGCCAGGTCCACCAGCTGGGTCGTTGCCCCCCGCGCCGCGAGCTGCGCCAGCGCGTACTCCACCAGCACGCGCGACTTGGACGTCGCGGACGGGCTGCCGGAGATCCCTACGGCGACCAGGCCTGTGGTCGAAGCGCTCACGCCGGCAAGATCCTCCCCGCCGGCGGGGCCGGCAAGCCCTTGGCGGCGCCCCCTCCACTCGACATCGTAGGGACACGGTGACTTCGCTCGTACCGGACCGCCCCACCCTGCGGCTCTCGCCCAGCGCCCTGGCGCTCGTGGCGGCGAACCTCGTCCCACTCGGCGGTGTCCTGTTCCTCGGCTGGACCGTATTCGCGACCCTGCTGCTCTTCTGGGTGGAGAACGTGATCGTGGGCGCGTTCAACGTCCTGCGCATGCTCGTGGCACAGCCACAGATCGGGGCGATGTGGGCGGCGAAGCTATTCATGATCCCGTTCTTCACGTTCCACTACGGCATGTTCGCCACCGTGCACGGAGTTTTCGTGCTCACGCTGTTCGGGGGTGGGTTTACCGGGAGAGGATTCCCCACGGCGGCGACGTTCGCCCACGCGGTGCAGGTCGCGGGGATCGCCCCGGCAGCCTGGGGGCTCGCGTTGAGCCACGGAGTGTCGTTCGCGTTCAACTACATCGGCACTGGCGAATACAAGTCGGCGCTGGTCCCGGCGCTGATGTTCCGTCCCTACGGTCGGGTCATGGTGCTGCACGTCGTGATTCTGGGCGGCGGCTTCCTCGTCACACTGCTCGGGTCACAATTGATCCCCCTCGCCCTGCTCGTCGTCCTGAAAACCGGGCTGGACCTGTTCAGCCACCTGCGTGAGCACGCCGCCATGGGGCCCACCGCCCCCGCTCCGACGTGAAGCAGCCCCTACCGGCCATGAAGACCATCCGCATCGATTTCTGCGATTTCTGGCCCGGGTTCCGCAAGGACGACAATCGGATTTACAACCTGCTGAAGACGCGCTATGCCGTGGAGCTGCACGACCGGCCCGACTTCGTGATCTATTCCAGCTTCGGAGACCGTCACCGGCTGCGTTCCTGCACCCGCATTTTTTTCACGGGCGAGTCCCACCGTCCGGACTTTTCGACCTGTGATTACGCGTTCACCTGTCACTACTTGGACGATCCGCGCCACCTGCGCTGGCCGCTGTACTCCTATTATTACGAGCCAGACGTGCTCCTGCGAGAAAACGGTGATGTCGACAGGATCATGGCGGCCAAGACTCACTTCTGCGCGTTCATCGCCAGCAACACGCGTCACCCAAGAACCACCCGCAAACGCAACGCCTTCTTTCACCGCCTCAGCCGCTACAAGAAAGTGGATGCCGGCGGCCGCGCGTTCAATAACATCGGGTACCAGGTGTCGGGGGGGCCGTTGGGCAAGATCGAGTTCTTGAAGCGGTACAAGTTTAACATCGCCTTCGAAAACGCCTCACTTCCCGGGTACACGACCGAAAAGATCGTCGAACCCATGGCCGCGCGCTGCCTGCCAATCTACTGGGGCAATCCCTTGATTGACCATGAGTTCAACCCGAAGAGCTTTCTCAATTACTTCGACTTTCGTGACGAGGACGGGCTGATCGAAAGGATCATCGAGCTCGACGAAAGCGATGCGCTGTATCGCCAGTACATGACCGAGCCCTACTTCCACCACAACAGGCCGAATGAGTTTTGCGGGCTGGACCGCGTCCTCGACCACTTTGAAATGATCTTTTCGGCCTCGACCCGCCCGGTGGCGCAGCGTCGACGGCTGTTCTCATTCGGACGCTGGACGCTGGCCAGAAGGGACCCGACGTGAAGCCCTGGGGGCGGGGGCCCCTCGTCAGGTTCTTCGTGCTGACCTACGCCCTGATGTGGGCCTGCTTCATTACCGTCGCGGCGGCGGGGATTCCCCTGTACGCCCCGCTCGGTGCTGTGCTGGCGCTGCTCGGTACCTTCGCGCCCTCCCTTGTGGCCCTCTGGCTTACCTCGCGGGCCGAGGGAGACAGCGGTGTGCGGGCCCTGGTGGGTCAGGCCTTCCGGTGGCGGGTGGCTGCGCGATGGTATCTGTTCGCCCTCGCCTACATTCCCGTCATCAAGCTCACCGTCGCGCTCGTCCATCGCCTGGCCACGGGCGCGTGGCCGCGCTTTGGCGATGAGCCGTGGTATGTCATCCTCGGAGCGATCGCCGTTTCGACGCCCTTCCAGGCGGGAGAGGAGATCGGCTGGCGCGGCTATGCGCTGCCCCGCCTGGCGGCGCGCTTCGGACTCGCGCGCGCGAGTATGCTGCTCGGGCTCATCTGGGCCTGCTGGCACCTGCCGCAGTTCTTCATTCCCGAAGCAGACACGTACCGACAGTCGTTCTTCGTGTATGGGTTGCAGGTGACCGCGCTGTCCGTCGCCATGGCGTGGCTCTACGCGCGCACCAACGGGAGCCTGCTGCTGGTCATGCTGCTGCATTCGGCGGTGAACAATGCGAAGGACATCGTCCCATCGGCCCTGCCGGGAGGCACGAACACGTTTGGCCTGAACGCGTCCCTTGTGGCATGGCTCACGGTCACGCTGCTGTGGATCTGCGCCGGCTACTTCCTCGTTCGAATGCCCGATAGAACAGCAGACGTCCAGTAGTTCATTTCCGCGACTTCGCCCTGAGCTCCTCGAACCAATTCTCGACGACGATCAGTTTGTCGGGCGTGCCGGCCCGGATCATTAAGAAGCGCCGGTCGTCTGGGGCCACAGCATACTGCGGACCGAATCGGAGAGAGGTGAATCCCGCGGCCGGAAAGAGTGCTGCTGACCGGCCGAGCGAGAATCGCGGATTGGTATTTATTGCGACGGCCACGAGGTTCCCGGAGGCGGCGCGATAGAACAACTCACCTCCGCGATGGGACCAGAGCGGCTCCGTTCCCCCGCCCGCCGAAATTGCCCACTTTCCCGCGCCGGTGTTTGGAAATGGCACCACGTATATCTCGTCCTCGCCGGTCTGGTTCGAGATATACGCCAGCCATCGCCCGTTGGGTGACAGGGCTGGAGACATTTCGGTGAATGTGGTTGCCACAACGGGCACCGGCGCGGTATCGATCCCCGGCCGGATCGCAAGGATGTCACCCGAACCGGGTGACCCGATGTCGGTCTGGAAGATCAGCCATTTCCCATCGGGAGACCAGCCCGCATTGTACAAGTTCCGCTTCTCATGAAGCTGCATCACAGCCGGTGCGCCGCCATCGGCCCGCTCGGTCCACAGATCAGTGGCGCCGGTCGCGGGGGCCGAAGAGAACGTCACGGATCGGGCCGTCCGGTGTCCACGCGGGGCCAAAGTTGTCGTTTCCCTCGAGCGTCAACTTGATGCTCGGCCCTCGGTCCAGCCGCTTGATCCAGATATTAAGGGGCTCAGCATTAGCGACCCTCGCTACGGCGAGCCACTTCCCGTCCGGTGAGAGGGCTGGGAAGCCCAAATAGTCGCTCGGCCATTCAGGATCGACCGCCTGTGCTCTGCCGTCGCGCGTTACCCACACGAGCTCCTGCTTACCCTGTCCCGCGCCAGTCGCGTATACCAGCGTCCCTGTCGCTGAAACCGCGAGGTCAGCCGAGCCGCCCAAGAGTCCCAATCGCATGCCTTCGCTGAGCACGGTCGGCTCGCCCGTAACTCTCATGGAGCTCTGATCGAAGGGGACGACCATCAAGGTTTTGTTTCCCGTCACGTACAGGAGGTGGCCAGACGACGCGTAGCGCGCGTACATCGCGTCGTCCACGATCACCCGGTGCTTCCCTGACGGGATGTCGGCCACAGCGATCGCATACGAGGTCCTGCCTTTTGCTCCGTTCTTTGCCGAGAACCTGATCGTAAACAGCACGCCCTTTCCGTTGGGCAGCACGTCCGGCCATGTGTGATCGAACTCGCCGCTCGCGGTGTCCAGCACAGTAAACCAGCTCGGCTTTGCCCCTGGCTTCGCTTCAACCCGGAGCAGGCCTCCCCCGTTCGTCGTCGCGTCAACGTAAATGAATCCATCTGGTCCCCATGACGCGCCCGACGTTCCTGTGAGCGTGTCCGTCACGGTGATCGGCGGGGCTCCGTTGATCGACGCGATCTGAACGTCCTTCACCCTGAGGAAGCCGACCTTGCTACCATCCGGTGAGAAGAACGGTGTACTCGCGCCTTCGGTCCCCGGCACCGCGATCGCATGGAGCTGGTTGCGAGCCCGTATCAAGAGCTGCGATCGGGGACCGCCGATGTACGCGAGTCGCGATCCATCAGGCGAGATGGCAACGCGTCCCGACCAGGGCGCACCCGGAGCCATCGCCTCGGTCGAGTCCATCGCGAGGGTGGATCGCACTACCTGCTTCGCCCGTGCCGGACGCATCCAACCCCAGATCGCGCCAGCAGAAATCAGCATGGCGAGCCCGATCACAGCGTACAACACCGTCCTGTCGCGACGGCTGTGCTCTTTGCCTTGTGGCGTGGAAGTGGCGACGGACGGCGTGACCGATGGATTCTTCGGAGCCGCAGGAAGGTCTGCGGTCGCGGTGATCGCGGGACGGCTCAACGCCGCGGCGAGATCTGCGATCTCGGAATCCGGCTCCATCTCGAGCTCTTGTCGTACCAGCTCCTGGTACAGCCGCGCGTGCTTTACCGCGGCGGCGCGGTCGCCGGCGGCGGCAAGAGCGAGCATGAGCTTTTTCGTCGCGCCAGCTGAAAGCGGATCGGAGTTGGCAAGTCTGCGCGACCAAGCCACACTTTGCGAATGGTCGCCTGCCTCCGCCGAACTGTTGGCAAGGAATTCGATCGCCTTTTGATATTCAAGTCGCAGTCGCGATCGGTTTGACTCTATCCACGAGTCGAGCTCGTGGCTGTCTGCAAAATGAAATCCGTCCAGGAGCGGCCCCTTATAGTGGCCGACCGCCGCTGTCCACTGACTGGCCCGAATCGCTTGCTCGAACTCCCATACGTCAACCCGCACCAATTCCGGATTGAGCCGCAGCTCTCGAGCTGTCGCGAGGATGACATCGCTGCCCAGCGCATGGCGGATCGCGTAGACCGTTTGATCGAGCGCGTGCTGTGCCCGCGCGCCGGAGCTTTCCGGCCAGAGGTAGGCCTCGATCCGGTCGCGCGAGAGGCCCGGTTTTCCGCCCATACCCAGGATCGCAAGCAGACCCAACGGCCGCTTTTGTTGCGCGGCTACGGGGACCGGGTGAGTCTCGCCGCGCAGGGAAAGCGTTCCCAGAAGCTCGAGAGTCAACATTTTGCCGCTACGCGAGCTCTGTGAGTTTTGTGTGAGGTTCTCATGAGGGGGACCGCCTATCATGGAGAGCTGTGTCCGCCCGGTCAAGCGCGATGCGTGCCCGGCTGCGAATCTC
>DATHKX010000113.1:0-11653 GCA_035488835.1 Gemmatimonadales bacterium | reverse complement strand
TGCCGGGCGCTGGTCGACGCCGGCTTCCGGTGTACGCCTCCCCAGGGCGCCTACTACGTGCTGGCGGACTGCTCCGCGGTCTCCGAGCTCCCGGACGACGAGTTCGCCTTCTGGCTGACGAAGGAGATCGGCGTGGCCCCGGTGCCGGGCTCGAGCTTTTTCAGCCGGCCAGAGCTGGGCCGGCGGCTGGTGCGGTTCGCGTTTTGTAAGACGGAAGAGATGCTGGCCGAAGCGGCGCGGCGGCTCGCCCGCGTCAGGCGTCCCGCGCGTCCGGTACGGGCGTAAGCCCGGCCAAGGCGAAGAGCCACTTACCCAACGGCCCGCTCCAGAATCGCAGTCGCCGCTCGGCCTTGGGATCGGTGCGATGCTCGGTACGCGCCCGCGCGACCACCGCGGCGAGCAGCGCCGTCGCCATGGCGACGCCGAGCAGCGTGGGCACCCCCACCACACCCGCCAGCCCCGGCAGCCGCTCCAGCGCGAGAACGATGCCACCCGCCGTCGCGACGCTCGCGTAGCAGAGCCGTCGTAGCGCGCGCTCCAGCCGCGACGGCCCCTCCCCGTACAGAAACGCCAGCTCCTCGCGCCGATGCGACAGCTCCGCGCGCAGCGCATCGATGAGCTCTTCCTGCCCGTATCCCGCTTTCCGCAGGCGGCGCACCCGCGCGACCATAATGACGAGCGGCACCGCCGCGATCGCGACCGCCGCCGCGACGACCGCGGACCGGGACTCGTCCGGCCCGAGCAACCGAACCGCCAAGAGCGGCAGGGCGACGGCGGCGAACGCGCCGTAGAGCAACGCCGAGGTCGAGAGGTGCCGCGCCTCGGTCACGAAGGCCCGCACCGCCACCGCCGCGCGCCGATCGAGCGCGGCGGCGAGCGCGGTGGCGAGCGCTGCGCCGTTCGGGAAGCGCGCGCCCGGATCCTTGGCCAGACAGCGGTCGATCGTCTCGGCCAGGCGCGGCGGCACGCCAGGCGCCACCGAAGCCAGCGGGGGTGGCCGGTCGTGCACCTGGCGCGCGAGCACCGTCATGTCGTCCGGGCCGACGAACGGCAGCTCGCCCGACAGTGCGAAGAACCCCACCACGCCGAGCGAATACAGGTCGCTCCGCGGGTCCACGCGCTCACCCAGCGCCTGTTCCGGGCTCATGAACTCGGCCGTCCCGACCACGCGCTGGGGCTCCGTCGTGATGCCCGAGCCGACGCGTGCGATCCCGAAATCGGACACCAGCGCGCGGCCGGTCGCCAGGTCGAGCAGGATGTTGTCGGGCTTCACATCGCGGTGCACCACGCCGCGATCGTGCGCGTAGGCGAGCGCCCGGGCCACCTCCTCCAGCAGCCGCGCCGCGGTGTCATACGGCACCGGCCCCCGCTGACGTACCCGCCGCCCGAGGGTATCTCCGTCCACGTACGCCATCGCGAAGTACACGAAGTCCGACACCTCGTGCACCGCGAAGATGGGAACGATGCCGGGATGCGAGAGCTGGGCGGCGGTCCGGGCCTCGCGCAGGAAGCGCTCGCGCGCCATCGGCTGGATGGCTTGTTCGGGCGGCAAGAGCTTGATGGCGACGCGGCGATCCAGGCGCAGCTCGCGGGCGAGGTACACGACCCCCATGCCGCCGCGTCCCAGGCGTCGTTCCAACACGTAGCGCCCGGCAAGCGCGCGTTGGAGATTCGGTAGCAACGGGTCGGTCGTCACGGTCACGGGGCCTGTGTACCCCGAGGGGCCTAGACGAGGTTCCGCGCGAATTCCTCAATTTGGTCACGAGGGCGAAACAACATACGAACGATGCGACGGTGATGGCGAGCACACGGACGCGGGTCTCCTTCCGCCGTCGCATTTCTGTCGCCACATTCCCCGCCCTATGCCCGACGTCCACCAACCCTACGTCCCGGCAAACCAGTCGCCCGCCGAGCTGACGCCGCGCGCTCTGATCCTGGGCGTGCTGCTCGGCCTGATCTTCAGCGCGTCGAGTGTCTACTTGGCGCTCAAGATCGGGCTCACGGTGAGCTCCTCCATCCCGATCGCGGTGCTCTCGATCACGATCTTCCGCGCCCTCGGCCGGACCTCGATTCTCGAGAACAACATCGTGCAGACGACGGGATCGGCCAGCGACTCCGTTGCGGCCGGCGTCGTCTTCACGATTCCCGCCATCCTGTTGATGGGCTACGACCTCGACATCGGCCGGGTCGCGGTGCTCGCGACCGCCGGCGGCCTGATGGGGATCCTGATGATGATCCCGCTGCGCCGCGCGTTGATCGTGAAGGAGCACGACACCCTGATCTACCCGGAGGGCACGGCCTGCGCCGAAGTGCTGATCGCCGGCGAAGAGCGCGGCCTCCAGGCCAAGCGCGTCTTTCAGGCGTTCGGCGTGGGCTTCGTCTACAAGTTCCTGCAGGGGGGGCTCAAGTTCTGGCTGGACGTTCCGGGCAAGGCGCTCGGCTTCTACCCTGGCGCCGCCGTTTTCACGGAGACGTCTCCCGAGCTCCTGGGCGTGGGTTACATCATCGGCCCGCGGATCGCCGGCTACCTGTTCGCCGGCGGGTGCTTGGCCTACCTGGTGCTCGCCCCAGCGATCAAACTCGTGGGGTCTGGCCTCACCGAGCCGTTCGGGTTCCCGGCGGTCAAGCTGATCCGCGACATGAGTCCGGGAGAGATCCGCGCCAGTTTCGTGTTCTACATCGGGGCAGGCGCCGTCGCCTCGGCCGGCATCATCGCGCTGGCCCGCTCGCTCCCGACCATCGTGAGCTCCTTCGCTTCGAGCCTCAAGGACCTGCGCGACTCTCGGATGGGCCAGGCCGTGACGCGGCTCCGGACCGAAGACGACCTGCCGATCTCCCTCACCGTGGGCGGGTCGGTCGCCCTCGCGATCGTGCTGACCCTGCTCCCGCAGGTTGGGGTCAACCTGCTGGGCGCGATCCTGATCGTGATCTTCGGGTTCTTCTTCGCCACCGTGTCCTCCCGCGTCACCGGCCAGATCGGTTCTTCGGCGAACCCGATCTCCGGCATGACCATCGCCGCGCTCCTGGGCACGTGCCTGATCTTCGTCGCCGTCGGCTGGACCGGCGTGGATCACCGGGTTCAAGCGATCTCGATCGCCGCCGTCGTCGCCGTGGCCACGGCGAACGCCGGCAACACGTCGCAGGACTTGAAGACCGGGTTCCTGGTCGGCGCCACGCCGCGTCGCCAGCAGATCGCCATCCTGGTGGGCGCGCTCGGCTCCGCGCTGGTGGTCGGTTGGACCCTCACCCTCCTCAATCGTGCCTACACCTACCCCGTCCCCGAAACACACCCCGCCTTCAGCGCGCAGGCGCTGGCGCCGGCGGCGGGTGGGGCGAGCCGGGCAGCGGTCGAGATCCTGCCCGAAACGACGTCGGGCTTCCGCATCGCAGCCAGCGACTCGGTGGACCGCAGCACGTATCAGGTCGTCCGCGTCTACGTCGTGACGGAAGGCGTGGCCGCGGGCAAGTACCTGATGGACCCCGCGACGCACGAGCTGCGCTACGTGGTCGATCCCGGTATCGGCGGGCGCATTCACGAATATCACGGCAAGACCATTCCCCGCCTCGACTCGCCCAAGGCCACCATCATGGCGCTCATCGCCGACGGCATCCTCACCCACAAGCTCCCGTGGGGTTTGGTGCTGCTCGGCGTGTTTATCACCATCGCTATCGAGCTGATGGGGGTGCAGGCGCTGCCGGTCGCGGTCGGCGTCTACCTCCCGATTTCGACCTCCTCGGCGATGTTCGCCGGCGGCGTCGTGCGCTGGCTCATCGAGCGTCGCGCGCAGGCGCGGCAGCAGTCGATCGCGGAGGTCGAGTCCGGGCCGGGAGTGCTATTCGCGAGCGGCCTGATCGCGGGCGGCGCCATCTGTGGGATCGTGCTGGCGGCGATCGCGGGCGTGCTGGGCTCAGCGGACGCGCTTGCCGAGAAGGCGCCGCTGTTCCGAGCGCTCGGCGGCGTGGCACACTCGAACCTGCTGGCCTTCGGTCTGTTCGCGGCGCTGGGCGCGCTCCTGTATCGCATCGGCCTGCGCAAAGAGTGACGGTGCGGGGTGTAGGGACGGGGTCCGTGTAGGGGCGCAGCATGCTGCACCCCTACATTTCAGCATGCGCGTGGTGTCGTTGCTGCCCGCCGCCACCGAGATCGTGGCCGCGCTGGGCGGCGTGGGCCGGCTGGTGGGCGTGTCCCACGAGTGCGATTTCCCGCCCGAGGTGCGCTCGCTCCCCCGCGTCACCCGCACCCGCGTCGATCCCGCGATGCCGTCGGGCGCCATCGACCGCGCCATGGCGGAAGCGAAGCGTACCGGTGTCTCGCCTGTAGAAGTGGACGTCAACTTGGTGGCGCACCTGCGGCCCGACCTGCTGATCGGACAGTCGGTGTGCGACGTCTGCGCCGTGGGCGAGGGCGAGCTGGCGCGCCTGGTCACAACCCTCATGCCCACGCCGTGGGTCGTCACGCTGCACGCGCATACGCTGGACGAGGTGTTCCTGGACATCCGCAAGGTCGGCGAGGCCCTCGAGCTGCGCGACGAAGCGGAGGAGCTCGACGCGGGCCTGCGGTACCGGCTGCGACGCGTCAGCGTCCGAGCCGCGCGCCTACCGAAGCCGCGGGTATTGGTGTTGGAATGGCTCGATCCGCCGTACGTCGCCGGGCACTGGGTTCCCGACCTCGTGACGCTCGCGGGGGGCCAAGACGTCGGCAGCGCGCCCGGCGAGCCATCGCGACCCCGCCCCTGGGATGAGCTCGCGGCGCTTGCGCCTGACGTCGTCGTGGTGGCGCTGTGCGGGTTCGACATCCCCCGCGCCCAGGCGGAGCTTGCCGCCGTCACGGACCCGCAGGCACGGGCGCTGCTCGGGCGACGCGTCGAGTTTCTCGACGGCAACGCGTATACTTCCCGTCCGGGACCCCGCCTCGTGGACGCGGCTGACCTACTCGCCCGGTTGATACACGGTTGACGGCTCGAACGAGGGTTTCGTGATCGGGGTGCTGTTGCTTTCGGTCAATGTGGCGTCTTGCAACGTGAACGTGGGGCTGCGTCAGCAGCCCACCGACACGCTGCGCCTTTACGCGGTCGGGGACATCAACCTGGGCCGACGGCTCGCGAAGGAGCGGCTGCTGGAGGGCGACACTCTCTACCCGTTCCTCGCGCTCCGCGATTCGCTCGCCGCGGCGGACATCACCTTCGGGAATCTCGAGAGCCCGATTGCGCCCGACGCGAGGGCGACGGCCGATTCGGGGGGCATATTCACGGCGCCCCCAGCCGCCGCCGCCGCGCTCGCTCGCGCCGGCTTCGACGTGGTGAGCACGGCCAACAACCACGCCTGGGACGGCGGCCCCGCTGCCCTGGAGGAGACGATGCGGCAGCTCACCCGCGCCGGCGTCCGGTTCGTGGGCTCGGGATTCGGGCGGGACATGGCGGAGCAGCCGGTGATCCTCGAGCGGCGGGGTTGGCGGGTTGCGTTCTTCGCGCTCACCCGCGCCTGGAACCCGGCGCCGTACACGTTCCACAGCCACGCCGGCTCGCAGTACGTCGCCTGGGGCGACACCGGCTGGATCTACCCGGCGATTCGCGAGCTCAAGGCGAGCGCCCGGGCCGACCTCGTCGTGGTCAGCATGCACGGTGGCACCGAATACGTCGACACGCCGCCCAAGCACATGCAAGACCTGGCGCGCGGTCTGGTGGACGCGGGGGCGGACCTGGTCCTCGCCCACCATCCCCATGTGTTGCAGCCGGTCGTGTGGTACAGGCACAAGCCAATCGTGCAGTCGCTCGGTAATTTCGTGTTCCTGCAGGACGACCCGTGGACGCGCCTGTCGGCGATTCTCCGGGTCGTGGTGACGCCCGACCGGCGGCTCCGACTCTCCGCCATTCCGGTCCGCGTCGGCCATCAGCCGACGCTCGCGACCGGGGTCGCGGCGGACAGCGTCCGCCGCCGGCTTCGCGTGCGTCTTTCGCCCACAACGGTTGCCAAACCATGACCCGAGACTCCCTCGACTTCCTGAAGCGACTCCTCGATTCACCCGGGCCGTCCGGCTTCGAGACGGCGCCGGCCCGCGTGTGGCGCGAGGAGGTGAAGACATTCGCCGATCAGGTCACGGCCGACGTGCACGGCAACTCGGTGGCGGCGCTGAATCCCAAGGGCGCGCCCCGGCTCATGCTCGCCGGCCACATCGACGAGATCGGCCTGCAGATCACGCACGTGGACGACGAGGGATATCTGTATTTCGCCGGCATCGGCGGCTGGGACTCCCAGGTCCTCGTGGGGCAGCGCGTGGTGATCGGCGGCCTCAAGGGTCCGGTGCACGGCGTGATCGGGAAACAGGCGGTGCACCTGATGAAGCGCGAGGACATGGACAAAGTCTCGAAGATCACGGACCTGTGGATCGACATCGGGGCCGCGAGCAAGGCCGAAACGCTCGAGCGCGTGCGCCTGGGAGACGCCGGCGTGCTCGACGCGAGCGTTCAGGAGTTTCCCAACGCCCGGATCGTGTCGCGCAGCATCGACAACCGCATCGGCGCCTACGTGGTGGCCGAAGCGCTGCGCCTGCTCGCAGCAGACCGGCCGAAACACGCCGGAGTGTTCGGCGTGGCCACCACGCGCGAAGAGATCGCCTGGACCGGGGGCGGCGCGCGCACCAGCGCGGTGGGGCTCGAGCCGACCGTCGCGCTGGTGGTGGACGTCACGCACGCGACGGACTGGCCCGGCGCCGAAAAGAAGCGCGCCGGCGAGCACAAGCTCGGAGGCGGTCCCGTATTGGCGCGAGGCTCGGCGGTGAGCCCGGTGGTGTTCGAGCTGCTGGTGGAGTGCGCCGAGCGGGAGAAGATCCCCTTCAGCATCCAGGCGGCACCGCACGACACCGGTACCGACGCCGACGCCATCTATAACGCGCTGCGGGGGATCCCGACGGGACTCGTGAGCGTTCCCAACCGGTACATGCACAGCCCGAACGAGATGGTGGCGCGGGAGGATCTGGAGCGCGCGGCGCGGTTGCTGGCGGCGTTCGCGCGGCGGCTCGATCCCAAGATCAGTTTCATACCCTCCTGAGGACAACATTCGATGGCCAAGGGCAAAGGCGTGATCCTGGTGACGGGAGCGACGGGACAGCAAGGCGGCGCCGTGGCCCGGGAGCTGCTTGCGCGCAAGCACACCATCCGGGCGATGACGCGCAAGCCGGACAGCGATGCCGCCAAGGCGCTCGCGCGGCAGGGGGCCGAGGTCGTGCAGGGCGACCTGAACGACGTCGAGTCGCTGCGGCGCGCGCTGCAGGGGGCATGGGGCGTGTTCGCGGTGCAGAACACCTGGGAAGCCGGCGTCGAAGGAGAAGAAGTCCAGGGAAAGCGGATCGCCGAGCTCGCCCGCAAGACGGGGGTCGAGCATTACGTCTACACGTCCGTCGGCTCGGCACACCGGAAGACGGGCATCCCCCACTTCGACAACAAGTGGCGCATCGAAGAGACCGTGCGGGGGCTCGGCTTCCCGTCCTATGTCATTCTCCGGCCGGTGTTCTTCATGGACAACTTCCTCTCGCCGTGGTTCAAGCCGGGGATCGATCAGGGCAAGCTGATGATCGGCCTCAAGCCGAGCACGGTGCTCCAGATGATTGCCGTGAAGGACATCGGCAAGTACGGCCTGGTGGCGTTCGAAAGGGCGGAAGAGCTGAACCGCAAGGAGATCGACCTCGCGGGCGACGCGCACACGATGCCCCAGGCAGCGCAGATCCTGAGCAAGGCGACGGGGCGGAGCATCACGTTCCAGCCGGTTCCGCTCGAGGACGTGCGGAAGGCGGGTGAGGACTACGCGCTCATGCTGGAGTGGTTCGATCGCGTCGGCTACGACGCCGACATCCCCGGCAACGCGAAGCGGTACGGCATCAAGCCTACGACGCTCGCGGCATGGGCGGCGAGCGCGAGGTGGTCTTAGCCGCTGCTAGCGGCCCTTCTTCCGCTTCAGCTCGGTCACGGCCCGGCTGGCCGCCTCGCGGACGGCGCGGTCACCGTCGTCCGACAGGCCTTCGAGGGTGCCCAGGGCCGCTGGAGAGGCCGCGAGCCGCAGGGCCTCGACTGCGGCCACGCGCAGCTCGCTCGGCTTCCGCCCGAAAAATCGACCAGTCGGCTGCGCCCACTTGATGAGCGCCTGCACCGCGTCGGGGCTCCCGATCCGGCCCAGCGCGAGGATCAGCTCGCGCACCACCGCCTCGTCCTTCTCCTCTTCCATCGCGACCACGAGCGGCATCGCCAGCGCGCTCGACTTGCGTCCGCCGATTCCGACCGCCACCTGCATGCGCACTTCCTGCGAGCGGTCGCGCAGCGCGCGGCGCAGCGGCTCGGCCGCGCCGCGCGTGCCGATCTTGGCGAGCGCCAGGCCCACGGCCTTGCGCACCCGCTCGTCGGGATGGTCGAGGCGCTTCCCCAGCGCCGGGACGGCATCGTCCATCCCCAACTCCCCGATGAGCTCCGCCACGTTGCGCACCACGAACCACTCCGAATGGTCCAGCATGTGGACGAGCTGGTCCGTCCCCTCCGTCATGTGCTTCAACGCGTCGAACACGGCGCGCCGCTCGCCCACCGTCGGCGCCGCCGCCAGGACATCCATCAGGACCTCCACCCCGGCAGCGCCACCCCGCTGCAGTGCCCCCACCGCGGCGGCCCGATGCTTCGGCGCCGCCAGCAGGCGGGAGAGCCCCTCGAGGACCGGCTTGGTGTAGAAGCGCCGCAGCGCGATGCCATACTGTCGCCGCACGCCGCTGCTCTCCGGAACTCTCTCCTCCACCCGTATGACACCGGCGATCACACCGAGCACCTGCTCGAAGCGGCCCAGCTTACTCGCCGCTGCTGCATGGTCAATCAGCGCCGCCAGCAGGTCGCCTACGTTCGGGGAGGTGCTATTGCGCTCGAGCTCGGCGAGTGTCTCGGCGGCACCGGGTGGCAGGGCCACCCGCTCGGTGGGAGTCGCCCGCGCAGCGGGAGCGCGAGTCGTCTCGCGCTTGGCGGCCGCGGGAGGCGCGGGTGCCGCTGGAGGCGGAGACGGAGCAGCGGGAGGTTCCGGCGCGAGGTGACGCTCGCTCGAGAGCGATAAGAGCTCTTCAGCACCGCTGTTCCGGGGCGGCCGTGCACGATCCACGACGCCCGGCAGCGCGTCCGCCGCCTTGGGCAGCGGCGGGTCGTGCGTGACCAGCGGAACGCCCTCGAGCGGCACCGACTTGATGTCCCGCATTGACTCGCCGCGCAGGATACCTGCCGTGCCGAGCGCACCGGACTTCCGGTCGACCGGCGTGTCCGGGTTGGGAACGACGGGCTCGCGTCCACCGAAGTCCTCGGTGGAGGCCACCGGCTCGGGCTGCGCCGCGGTCGAAGGAGGTGACGGCTGACCCCCAGGCGTGATGCGGATGCCGTCGGCGCCCGCCGCGGCCAGCCGGCTCGCGACGTCCTGCGCGCCGGGCTGGTCGGCTAAAGCCTGGAGCAGCTCGAACAGCTGGCCGGGAGGCGGGTTGGCGGGCAGGGCGATTTCGCCGATGCCGTGGAGGTCGAGACGCTCCACGAGCACCGCCAGACCCTCCCCCTCGCACGGCACGCCGTTCAGCTCGATGCCGACCCCGCCGGCGCCGACGCGCAGCGTGACAGCCGCGTCCTGGAGGAGGCCGACCAGGGCGCGGAACTCCTTCTTTTGCTCGCTCTTAGCAGTCGGATCGCGGAACAGGCTCACACAGCGTGCGAACCGAGTGGCGAGGGTATCGAGGGTCGGCATGGGGGCCGTCGAATCTAGGGGACCGGCCTATGCCGGGCAACGCGCGCCAGCTCCCGAGCCACCTCCGCCGCACGTACGGGCCGGCCGGGAAGGTCGAGGGCGGCGGAGAGCGCCGCTATCGGGGGCGGTACGAGCCCCAGGGGCTCGAGCCGCGTCGCATCCCCGACCAAGCCGGCCAGCTGCTCATCACACGCGAGGCGGCCGCGGTCGAGTACCAGCCCGCGCTCGAGGGTCTCGGCGGCGAACGTCAGGTCGTGGGTGATCACGAGCAGCGCCACGCCCGCGGCGGATCGCTCGAGCAGAGCGCGCGTGACGCGCGCCCGCAGTGCCCGATCGAGCCCGATGGTCGGCTCGTCGAGCACGAGCAGCGCAGGCTCGAGGGCCAGCGCCCCCGCGAGCGCGGCGAGCTTCCGGAAGGCGGGGGGGAGGTCGTACGGATGGTGCGCGGCGTGCGGCGTGAGATCGAGGTCCTCGAGGGCATCGTCGGTGCGCCGCTCGACCTCCCGCTCCCCCAGGCCGAGCGCGCGCGGTCCGAAGCTCACGTCATCGCGGACGGTGGAGGCAAAGAGCTGTTGGTCCGCGTGCTGGAACACCGACCCGACCCGCCGCGCCAGCCGCTCCGGCGCGCAGTCGCGAGCGTCCCAGTCGCCGACCCACACGGTTCCCTGGCCTGGCCACTCGAGCCCCGCGACGAGGCGGACCACGGTGGACTTGCCGGCGCCGTTGCGGCCCAGCAGCGCGACGCGCTCGCCCGGGGCGATCGAGAACGAGAGGTTCTCGAGCGCCGGCACGGCGCCGTACGAGAAGCTCACGCCGTCCAGGCGCAGGACGGGAGTCAGCGCCACCGCTGCACGGCGTGGGCAACCGTCAGAGGATAGGGCTCGGGCAGCCCGCTGGCCCGCCAGACCGTGGCCACGCTCGTGCCGAGCCCCGCGTCGCAAGCAGCCACGTCGGCGAGCAAGTCCGGCGTCCCGACGGCGCGTACCGCCCCGTCCTCGAGCCACACGACCCGGTCGGCCACGTCGGGTATGGCGTCGAGGGCGCTCGTCGCCAGCAGGACCGCTTTCCCTTCCTTCGCCAACAGCCGGATGAGACGCCACAGCGTACGCGCGCCCTGGGCATCGAGCTCCGCCGCCGGCTCGTCGAACAGCACGAGCCCCGGGTCCATGGCGAGGATCGCGGCGATGATCACGCGTTGCAATTCACCACCGGACAGCGTCACCGGGTCGCGCGACGCGAGCGGAACCAGCTCCAGTCGCTCGAGCGCGCGATCCACCTGCCGCGCGATTTCGTGCGCCGGCCACCCCAGGTTCGCCGGGCCGAAGGCGACCTCATCCCACACGGTGAAGGCCATGCCAGACGCTTGCGTCCAGGGTGTCGGTAGCACGATCCCGCTCCGGTCGCGGCGAGCAACGGTGCCCGCGAGCCGCCCTCCGATCACCCGCGGGGCGAGATCCGCCGCCACGAGCAGGAGCGTCGAGGCCCCGGCTCCCAGCGCTCCGACGAGCGCGACGACCTCCCCCTGCACGACTTCCAGCGACACGTCGCGCAACGCCGGCGACGCGGTGGCCGGATACCAGAAGCTCGCGTGGTCGAGCGTCAGGGACCTCATATGAACCGCGGGACTATGAGCCGTCGCACCAGCGCGGCGAGACATGCCAGGAGAAGGGCCCAGCGGGCAGCCTGCTCCACCGCGGGGTCGGGCGGCGGCGCGAGCGGCGTGCGCCGGATCCCGGGAACGAGCCCGCGGGTCTCGAGCGCAAGGGCTCGCTCGTCCACCTCGTGCAGCGCCGACAGCACGAGCGGCAACGCGAGCGCGCGGAGCGCGCGCAACCGGGCCGCGATCCCACCCCGCGGCGAGAGTCCCCGGCAGCGTTGCGCTTCCACGATGCGCCGCGCGCGTGCC
>DATHKX010000112.1:0-60621 GCA_035488835.1 Gemmatimonadales bacterium | reverse complement strand
AAAAAACGCGAGGGGCGCAGCACCCTGCGCCCCCCGTCACCACGATCGACCGGCCGCCCGTCAATCCACGATCGCATCGGGCATGACGTACTTCAGTGGGTCCACCGGCTTGCGGTTCACCCACACCTCGTAGTGCAGGTGCGGCCCCGTGGAGAGCCCCGTCGAGCCGACCTTCGCGATCACCTGTCCCCGCTTCACCCGCTGCCCGCGCGCCACGAGGATCACCGAGCAGTGCGCGAAGCGCGTCACCAGACCGTAGCCGTGGTCCAGGGTGAGCATGTTCCCGTAGCCCTCTTCCCACTTGACGTCCGTCACGATGCCGGCGGCCGGCGCCTCGATCTCCGCTCCCATCTTCGCGCTCACGTCAATCCCTTCG
This sequence comes from Gemmatimonadales bacterium, assembly GCA_035488835.1. Classification (GTDB taxonomy): domain Bacteria; phylum Gemmatimonadota; class Gemmatimonadetes; order Gemmatimonadales; family GWC2-71-9; genus AG41. The sequence goes on along the minus strand of DATHKX010000112.1, from coordinate 60,245 downwards.
TGCGGGCGCGCCAGGTGCAGGATCGGATGGACCCGCTCGCGCATGAACGCGCTCGTGAGCCAGCCCTGAGTCGGCATGATGGAAGGCGTGGCGGCGAGACGCGCCCGATTCCTGGAGAGCGTGTCGTATGCCTCGTTCAGCGACCGCACGAGAATATTGGCGCGCCGGGCGAGCGCATCGACGTCGAGCCGCGCGGCGAGTGCCTGCTGGCCGCCCGGGCCGAGCGCCTTGAGGCTGTCGCGCTCCGACCAGGTGCCGGCCGGGCCACCGATCCCCGCCCGTTGCACGCTCGTGTCCGTGGGCGTGAGGCCCGCGAGCAGCCGCAGCTCCTGCTCGCGCTCGCCGAACCGATTGAGCGTGTCGCGCAGCCCCGTCATGCGCTCGCGCATCCGCTGGATCTCGTCGGCGAGCAGCCGGTTCTCATTCTCCAGCGCGCGGCTGTGCGTGATGTTCACGCCGCGCGAAATCGCGGCCACGCCCAGCACCAGGAACGTCAGCGCCACCACACTGCCGATCCCGACCAGCGCTTTGACGAACGTCTGCGAGACCTCCACGGCGCGGGACGAGCCCGAGCCGTGAGGGACGACCATGACGGTCCAGCGGCGCTCCGCTTCCTTGCGCATCTCTTCTCGGACGACCTCGCCTGAAAACGGTTCGACCCGGCGCAAACCGCGCGCCGGTCCTGCATGGACCTGCCGAATGGAGAACCCGGACAGGGCGTGGGGTCCGGTCCCCGAGTGGAAGTCTAAAGTACGGTTTGCCTGGGAAGCCGTCAACACGGCCGATTGTGACCAAAATCACTGTCCCGTGGGCATTACGCTGGGGCGAGACGGGGCTTCGGGAAGAGGATGGGCGGCTTCTGGACCTGTCGCCCCCCCAGCTCCAGGGCATCCAGGTCCCCCAGCCGGACGCGCTCCAGCGGGCCTGGAGGGGGCGATCCCACCGTTGCCCACACGGTCTCGGCGGTGCCGGGGAGGAACGGTTGTGCGAGCACGGCGATCCGGGCGACGGTGCGGGCCAAGTTCGCGAGCACCGAGTCGAGCTCGGCCGCCTTCCCCGGCTGCTTCGCGAGCTTGTAGGGCGCCGTCTCTTCGACGTAGCGGTTCGCGGCGCTCGCGAGCGTGACGAGCTGGGCGGCGCCCTCCTGCAGGCGGTTCGCGTCCATGGCGCGGGAATAGGCCGTGAGCGCGCCGCGCGCCGCGGCCTCGAGCGGCGTGTCGTAGTTGCGTGGGTCGCTCGGGACCGTGCCTCCGCGGTAGTTCACGATCATCGTGAGCGCGCGCGATACGAGGTTGCCGATGGTGTCGGCGAGCTCCGAGATGTAGCGCGCGTCGAAGCGCTCCCACGTGAAGTCGCCGTCGTTGTCGAAGCCGACTTCGCGGAGCAGGAAGTAGCGCAAGGCATCGGCGCCGTGCCGATCGATTGCCTCGCCGAGCGTGACGGCGGTGCCGGCGGTCTTGCTCATCTTGGCGCCCGACCACTGCACGTAGCCGTGCGCCCACACGGCGCGGGGGGGTGGGAGCTCGGCTGCGAGCAGCATCGCGGGCCAGATCACGCAGTGGAAGCGCGTGATTCCTTTGCCCACGACGTGCAGATCGGCGGGCCAGAGGCGGTCATACCCGGCCTCCGGAAAGCCGGTTGCCGAGAGGTAGTTGATCAGCGCGTCGAACCAGACGTATACGGTCTGCTGTGGGTCGCCGGGAAACGGGATGCCCCAGGGCTGGCGCTGCCGCGAGATCGAGATGTCCTGGAGGCCGGCCTCGAGCAGGCGCAGCACCTCGTTGCGGCGGATCTCGGGCTGCACGCTCAGCGCGCCCGAGCGGATGCGCTCGAGCACGGCGTCGCGATACGCGCTCAGGCGGAAGAAATGATTCCGCTCCTTGGTCGGGATCAGCTCGAGTGTGGGATGCTCCACGCAATGCCCGTCGACGATCTGCGCACCCGTCTTGAACTCCTCGCACCCGGTGCAGTACAGCCCCTCGTACTCCGCCTCGAACAGATCCGCCGGGTGGTGCTGCTGGATCCGCTCCAGCAGCGCCGCCACCGCACGGGCGTGCCGCGGTTCCGTGGTACGGATCCAGTCGTCGTTCGTGCAGTGGAGGCGGCGCCAGTAGTCGGCGAAGGTGGCCGCCATGCGGTCGACCCACTGCTGTGGGCTGACCCCAGCACGCGCTGCCGCCTGAATCACCGACTGGCTATGCTCGTCCATCCCCATCAGGAAATGAACGTCGTCCCCGCGCAGCCGGTGATAGCGCGCGATGCAGTCGGCGCCGATCTTCTCGAGCGCGTGCCCCAGGTGCGGCTCGCCGTTCGAGTAGTCGATTGCGGTCGTCAGATAGAACTTAGCCATCCGCTCCGGAGACTTCGCCCTTCAGCTTCTCGAGCGACACCACGCGCGTGTCGCCTCCGTCGGTGCGGAGCGTGACGGTTTCGCGGAACACATCCACCGCCAACACGCGCTCGGCCCCCACGGCGGTGCGCAGGACTCGCCCCTCTTTGGGGAACCGCTTGCGCGTCTGCACGTAGAAATCGTGCTCGTAGCGGAGGCAGCACAGCAGCCGCCCGCACCCGCCCGAGATCTGCGATGGGTTGAGCGACAGGTGTTGATCCTTGGCGAGCGCCAGGCTCACCGGCCGCAGCTCCGGCAGCCAGCTCGAGCAGCAGTACTGGCGGCCGCAGCGGCCCACGCCGTCCAGCCGCTTTGCCTCGTCGCGCGCGCCGATCTGGCGCAGCTCGATCCGCGTGTGGAACAGGCTCGCGAGGTCGCGCACCAGCGCACGGAAGTCCACCCGCTGCTCGGCCGTGAAGTACACGGTCAGCTTCTTCCTGTCCCACTGCCACTCGGCATCAGAGACCTTCATGGGGAGGGTGTGACTGCGGGCCCGTTCCATCACGCGGCGCCGGACGTCCTCTTCCTCGCGGTGCAGCTGCTCGGCGACGGCGGCGTCGTCGGCAGTGGCGCGGCGGAGGATGCGATGGACGGGGTCGGTCGGGGCAGGGGTGCCCGCGGCCTCGGCCAGGCTGCAGCCGCTACAGCTGCTGGCGCACTTCTTTGCGGCGACCGGGCCCACAGCCGACACCCGGCCGAGATCCTGCCCCCGGTCCACCTCCACGATCACGGAATCGTGCAGGGCGAGCGGCTCGGCGGACGGCCAGGAGAAAAATTCTTTCCGGTTCCCTTTGAACCGGACCTCGATGACGTCGGTCAACTCACTTCTCGCTCAACGCACCCATCGAAAGGTACTTCTCCTCCCGGCGTTTGAGGAGCTTCTCGATCCTGACCTTGCGCAGCTGCCGCACGTGGCGTCGCAGCGTGTCACCCAGCGCCGCCGCCGCCGCTTCAGGGTCGGCGTGCGCCCCGCCCGGCGGCTCGCCGATGATCTCGTCGATGACCCCGAGCTCCAGCAGGTCCTCGGCGGTGATCTTCAGCGCCTCGGCGGCGCGCTCCCGCTGGCTGGCATCCTTCCAGAGGATGGCGGCGCAGCCCTCGGGAGAGATGACGGAGTACACCGAGTTCTCGAGCATCAGCACGCGGTCGGCGAGCCCGACGGCGAGCGCGCCGCCCGAGCCTCCCTCACCGATCACGGCGGTGATGATCGGCGTGCGGAGCGTCGCCATCTCCACGAGATTGCGCGCGATCGCCTCGGCCTGGCCTCGCTCTTCGGCACCGAGCCCGGGGTAGGCGCCCGGCGTGTCCACCAGGGTGATGACGGGGGCGCGGAACTGCTCGGCCAGATGCATGAGGCGGAGCGCCTTGCGGTAGCCCTCGGGGTGGGCCATCCCGAAGTTGCGGTACAGGTTCTCCTTGGTATCGCGTCCCTTCTGGTGCCCGATCACCATCACGCTCATCCCGTCGAGCCGCGCCCAGCCACCCACGATCGCGGGGTCGTCGCGGAACAGCCGGTCGCCGTGCAGCTCGACGAAGTCGGTGAACACCGTGCTCAGGTAGTCGAGCGAGTACGGTCGCTTGGGGTGGCGGGCAACCTGGACGCGCTGCATCGGCGTCAGGTTCTTGTAGATCTCGGTGCGGAGCTCGGCCAGCCGCTTCTCGAGCGGGGCGAGCTCCTTGGTGACGTCCACCGCCGTCTCGCTCGCCACGCGCTTCAACTCGTCGATCTGGCGCTCCAGCTCGAGCAACGGACGCTCGAAGTCCAGCGTCGCGGTCGCCATCGTCAGGTCGTCCGGACCAGGTGCACGTGGTCGGGCCCGAGCAGGGCGCGCAGCGCCACGAGCAGATCGTCCTCCACCTCGACCCGCAGGGAACGGCTGCGAAGCCGGGTGGCACTGCCCCCGGGCCCAAGCCCGGGGACCGCGCCATCCCCGTTCTCCTGTTCGGCGATCCACTCCACCAGCACCGGCGCGGGACCGGGGTGGGCCGCGCACAGGGCGGCGGCGGCGCGGGTCGCGTCGGCCGGCGGCGGCGCGCCGGGCGACCACCGCAGCGCGATGCCGATCGCGCCGCTTGCCTTCAGCTCGTCGAGTGCCTGCGCGGTCTCCACGATGAACGGCGCCTGCTCTTCGTCCCGGTCGCGCGCGCTGTGGCTCCCCGCGAGCAGCAGCGCGCGGTCGGTACCGATCACGTTGTTCAGCTTGGCCCAGGCTTCTGGAAACACCAGCGCCTCCGCGGTGCCGTGAAAGTCCTCGAGCGTGAGTCGCGCGTATTCGGCGCCCGTCTTCTTGGAGATTTGCCGCTTCACCACCGTCACCACCGCGGCGACCCGCACTCGCTGGTCGCTCCACTGGCTCAGGGTCGCGGTCGTACGGGTCCCGAAAAGCTCCACCTCCGCGCGGTATCGCGCGAGGGGGTGGCCGGAGATGAAGAAGCCCAGCACGGCCTTTTCGCGTGCCAGGCGGTCGTGCTCGGACCACGGCGCGACCTCCGGGATGCGGGAGGGGGGATGCGGGGTCGCGGCGTGCTCCCCGAACAGGGCCACCTGACCCGCGTTGCGCTCCTCCTGCCGCGCCTGGGCTTCGCCGAACGCATCGTCGAGCGTCGCCACCAGCTGGGCGCGGTGCCCCCCGAGGGAGTCGCAGGCGCCGGCGTCGATCAGGGCTTCGAGGACCCGCTTGTTGCAGAGGCGCAGGTCGATCCGGTCACACAGGTCCACGAGGGAGCGGTACGGCCCGCCCGCCGTCCGCCCGGCGAGGATGGACTCGATCGCGCCCGCGCCGACGTTCTTGATCGCGCCGAGGCCGAAGCGAAGCCGGCGGTCGCCGACCACCGTGAACTTGAACCCGGACTCGTTGACGTCCGGCGCCAGCACCTCGAGGCCGAGCTCGCGCGCTTCGTTGATGTAGCGCACGACGTTGTCGGTGTTGCCGATCTCGGACGACAACAGGGCCGACAGGAACTCGGGCGCGTAGTGCGCCTTGAGCCACGCGGTCTGATAGGACAGCACCGAGTACGCGACGGCGTGCGACTTGTTGAATCCGTAGCGGCCGAAGGTCTCGATCTGGGCCGCGATGTCCTCGATCCCCCGCCGCTCGTGCCCCAGGGCGACGGCCCGCTCGACGAAGCGGCCCAGCTCCTGCTGGATCAGCTCCTTGTCCTTCTTCCCGACCGCCTTGCGCAGCACGTCGGCCTCGGCGAGCGAGAAGCCGGCGAGCACGTTGGCGATGCGCATCACCTGCTCCTGATAGGTGATCACGCCGTAGGTGGGCTGGAGGATCTGCTCCAGCGCGGGGTGGGGGTAGCGCACCGGCTCCCGGCCGAGCTTGCGGTTGATGAACACGAGATGCATCCCGGTGTCGAGCGGGCCGGGGCGCATCAGCGCGTTGGTCGCGACCAGATCGTCGAAGCGATCGCACTTCATGTTACGCAGACAGTCGGTGGCGAGCGCCGACTCGAACTGGAACACGCCGGCCGTGCGGCCCGAGCCGAGCAGCTGGTAGACCTGCGGGTCCGCGAGGTCCAACGCGTTCATGTCGAGGGTGACCCCGTGCCGCTCCGCGACCATCCCGACCGCGTCGTGGATCACCGTCAGGGTGCGGAGGCCGAGGACGTCGATCTTCAGCATCCCGACCTGCTCGAGCGCCACCATGTCGTACTGGGTGATGATCGCCTCCGCCTCCTGCGGCGCGAGGCAGACGGGGACGTAGTCGGTCAGCGGGCCGGGAGCGATCACCACGCCCGCGGCGTGCACCGAGGCGTGGCGCGCCAGCCCTTCGATCCGGGTCCCGAGGTCGAGGATCTTGCGCACCCGCTCGTCCTGGCGGGCGAGCTGGCGCAGCTCGGGGGACTTCTCGGATGCCTCCGCCAGCGTCACCGAGATGCCGGGCCCGGCGGGGATCATTTTGGTAAAGCGGTCCACCTCACCCGGCTCGACCCGCAGCGTCCGCGCGACGTCGCGGAACGCGGCGCGCGCCTTCAGGGTCCCAAAGGTGATGATCTGTCCGACCGAGTCCCGGCCATACCGCTCCCGGATGTACTGGATGACCTCGCCGCGCCGCTCGAAGCAGAAGTCGAGGTCGATGTCCGGCATCGAGATGCGCTCGGGATTCAGGAACCGCTCGAACAGCAGGTCGAACTTGAGGGGATCGATATCCGTGATGCCGAGCGCGTACGCGACCAGGGAGCCCGCCGCCGAGCCGCGCCCCGGCCCCACCGGAATGCCGCGGTCCTTTGCCGCCTTCACGATGTCGTAGACGATCAGGAAGTACCCGGCGTAGCCGGTGTGCGAGATCACCTGCAGCTCGTAGTCGAGCCGCTCGTGGACGGCCTGGGGCAGGGGGTCCCCGTAGCGCGCCGCCGCCCCCGCCCGCGCCAGGTGCACGAGCAGGTCGTTATCGGACGCGAACTCCGCCGGGCGCGGGTACTGCGGCAGGAAGTAGCGCTTCGCGAAGTCGAATTCGCACAAATCCGCCACGCGCTGGGTTTCCGCCACGACCTCCGGCTGGTTCGGGAACAGCGCGCGCATCTCCCGCTCGGACTTGACGTAGCTCTCCTGGCCGAAGAAGCGGAAGCGGTTGGGATCGTCCAGGTCCTTGCCTGTGCCGATCGCGAGCAGGACGTCGTGGGCTTCGGCGTCTTCTTTCCTCAGATAGTGCGCGTCATTGGTGGCGACCACTGGAAGGCCGAGCTCCCGCGCCAGCTGGAGCATGCCGGCGGTGACGGTCTTCTCGTCCGCGAGGCCGTGGTCCTGCACCTCGAGCCAGAAGCCGTCCGGGCCGAACACGCCGGCGAAGTACTGGGCGCTCGCCTTCGCGGCCTCGTAGTTCCCCTGCCGGAGGTACAGCGCGATCTCGCCCGAGAGGCAGGCGGCGAGCCCGATCAGGCCACCCGAGTACCGCTCGAGCACTTCCCGGTCGATGCGCGGCCGGCGATAAAAGCCCTCGAGGAATCCGATGGACGAGAGCTTGACGAGATGCTCGTAGCCGGTGCGGCTCCTTGCGAGCAGCACGAGATGGGAATACGGGCCCGGCGCGTCGGGAGGGGGGCGCTCGCGCTTGTGCCGGTCGCCGAACGCGACGTATGCCTCGAAGCCGAGGATGGGGCGGATCTTGCGCGCCCGGGCCTCGGAGTAGAACTGCCACGCCCCGTGCAGGTTGCCGTGGTCGGTGATGGCGAGCGAGTCCATGCCCAGCGCCTGGACCCGGTCGAGCAAGTCGGGGATCCGGTTGGCGCCGTCGAGGAGAGAGTACTCGCTGTGCGTGTGGAGGTGAACGAACGCCATACGGCTTGTGGGAAGATATCGGCGCTCCAGCGCATTGTCAAAAGCGCGTTGTCGCCGGATATTTTGCGGCCCATGCGCCCCATGCGCTCAATCGCGACGCTGTTCGCACTCGGCCTGATGATGGCCTTGCTTCATCGCGTGACCGCGGGCGGTCCGCTCGAAGCCCGCGCGACCCTGGCGCTCGGCTTCCTCCTGCTCGCCGCGTACGTGGGCGGCGAAATCGCGCGGCGCGCGCGGCTGCCGCGCCTCACCGGCTACCTGCTCGTCGGTTTTGCCGTGGGCCCGGCGTGGCTCGGCCTCGTGCGGCGCGAGGAAGTGGACGCGCTCCGATTCATCGCGGATGCCGCCGTGGCGCTGATCGCACTCGCCGCCGGAGCGCAGCTGACACGCGACGCATTGCGTCAGGGAGGGGGCCGCGTCGCCTTCGCGCGTCTCGCGAGCGGCGCGATCGTGTTTCCCTTCCTCGCCGTCTCACTCGTGCTGCTGTCGGTGAGCCCGTGGTTCCCGCTCACGCGGCATCAGCCGGTGGGCGACGCGGTGGTCGTGGCGCTCGTACTCGGCACGCTGGCCGCGGCCTCATCGCCCGTCGTCACGATGGCGATGATGAGCGAGCTCGACGCGCGCGGACCCGTGGCGCGTACGCTGCTGGGCGTTACCGTGGTGCAGGACGTCGCGGTCGCCATGCTCTTCGCCCTGGTGCTCGTCTTCGGCCGGGCGCTCACCAGCGCCGGCGCCCTGAACGTCGCGGTCGCGGGAACGGCCATCCTGCAGGTCGTCGGCTCGGCCGTCGCGGGCGCCCTCCTGGGGTTCGCGCTCGGCCGGTACCTGAGTCTGGTGCGGCGGGATACGGTGCTGTTCCTCGTGGCCACGGCGTTCGTCGCCGCGGAGGTGGCGCGGCTCATGCAGCTCGAGACCCTGATCATCGCGCTCGTGGCCGGGCTCTATCTCGAGAACTTCGCGCCCGCCGAGGGCGAGCGGCTGCGTCGCGAGCTGAAACGAGCATCGCTGCCGGCGTATGTGGCGTTCTTCGCCCTGACAGGTGCAGGGCTGCGGGTGGGCGTGCTGGCGGATCTGTGGCCGTGGATCCTGCTGCTCGTCGGGCTTCGCCTCGTGAGCCTGCGCTACGGCCTGCGGTGGGCTGGACGGCATCCGAGTGTGACGCCCGCCATGGCGCGGCACGGTTGGCTCGGGCTTATATCGCAGGCCGGGATGGCGCTGGCGCTCGCACAGCTCGCCCGGCGGGCGTTCCCGGAATGGGGGGTCTCGCTTGAGACCCTGATCGTGGCGATGATTGGTGTTCACGAGGTGGCGGGGCCCATCTGCTTCCGCATGGCGCTGGTGCGCGCCGGAGAAGTCACGGAGGAAAGACGCGATGCCGAGACGCCTGTGGATGGTGGGCCTGTCGTCGCTGCTCGCGACGGCCTGTAGCTCGAGTCCGGGGACCCAGCCGCCGCTGGCGCCGTGCACGGCGACCAGCGCGGGGCAGGTGTCCCTGGGGGTCGGCGCCTACGCGACGGTCGACCCGACGCAGACGGCGGGGTGCGCCGTGTTCCCGGCGAACCCGGCGGGATCTGCGATCGAGTATCTCGTGGTGCCGCAGTCGGCGAGCAGCATCCCGGACGATTCGCAGGCGTTCAAGCTGGGCGGGAACCCGCTCGCCGCTCCGCCGGCGCCGGGCGCCCCGCTCGCCTCGACCTTCGGGCCCAATGCGGCGCAGCAGTTCGATCTCCGGTTGCGCCTCGCCGAGCGGGAGTTCGCGGCGCAGCTGCCGCGGCCGCTCCTGGCGCCACCCCGGGCGCCCGCCCTCGTGACGCCGGTGGATTCTGGTAACGTCCGTACGTTCAAGGTGTGTAACACGCTGAGCTGTGACCCGCGCAAGCCGACCACGCTCTCGACCGTGACGGCCACCGCGCTCAAGGTGGGAGCGCATATCGCGATCTACGTCGACAACGCCGCGCCTCAGCCTGGCCTGTCGCAGGCGGACCTGGACAACCTGCGCAGCGTCTTCGACACGCGCCTGTACGAGACGGACACGCTGGCGTTCGGCGGCGAGTCGGACATCGACAACAACGGCATGGTGATCGTGCTCATGAGCGCCAAAGTCAACTCGATGGTGACCGCGGCGCAATGCAACACGACGGGGTACATCGCCGGCTTTTTCTTCGGTGCCGACCTGATCACGACGCCGCCCTTCGCGACCGGGAACAACGGCGAGGTTTTCTATTCGATCGTGCCCGATCCCTCCGGTACGCTCAGCTGCTCGCACTCCGTCACGGGCGTGTCACAAGTCGTACCGGTGACGTTCGTGCACGAGTTCCAGCACATGATCAGCTTCAACCAGCACTTCCTCGTGCGGGGCAACTTCCCGGAGGATCTGTGGCTGAACGAGGGGTTGTCGCACTACGCGGAGGAGAACGGCGGGCGCACGTTCCTGCCGGACACGGCCACGTTCTGCCGCTACGCGTTCGGGGATCTCTACAACTCGGCGCAGTACTTCACCGCGCCGCAGAACTACTTCCTGGTCGACACAGCCGGTATCGGGGGCCTCGCGAACCGCGGTGCGTACTGGCTGTTCGTACGGTACGTGGTGGATCAGGTTGGCGCGACGCTCGGGTCGGCCGACTCGGTGACGCGGCGGCTCGACCGGACATCGCTCACCGGCGCGGCGAACGTGACCAACGCCACCGGCGGCACGGCGTTCCCGACCGTCCTCGCGCGCTGGGCGCTCGCGAACTACGTCTCCGATCTGCCCGGCTTCACCGCCCCTCCCGAGCTGCAGTACGTGACGTGGAAGTTCCGCTCGGACTATCAAACGATGAAGACGGCGTGTGGGGCCTTCTTCAATACCGGCAACCTGCCGAGTCAGTTCCCGCTCACGCCGTCCGTGGTTGACGGTAGCGCGGCGCTCGCCGGCATGTTGCGCGCGGGGTCGGGCAGCTACTACCGGCTGCAGCAGGCGGCGAGCGCGCCCGGGTTCACGCTGCTGTTTTCCAACAGTGCCGGTGGCGCGCTACGCACGACACTGGTTCCGCGGCTGAATGTGATTCGACTTCAGTAATGAAAGGGCGTCACGGTGTCTCGCGACGCGTATGCGTGACGCTTCTCTGCGACGCATTCCTGGCGTCGGGACTGGCCGCCCAAAGCGGATCCGTGCTCGCGTTGACCCCCGGCTCCGCGCGCGCGGCCGGCATGGGCGGCGCGGGGGCGGCGATCGTCGGCGATGCCGGCGCCATCTTCGCGAACCCCGCCGGTCTCGCCACCGTGCATCACCTGGCGGTGGAAAGTTCATACGAACCGTATCCGTCGGGCGGCACCCTCGCCACCGGTGCCGTGGCGCTGCGCGTGGGCGTCTTCACGTGGGGGGCCGGCGCTGCGGCACTGGGGCCGAGCTTCACCTCGGCCGATCTGCTCGGTGCCTCCTCGCTCGTGCTCCGCTCGGGAATGGTGGCGCTCGGCGCGACCGCCAAGTACGCGCGTGAGACGCTCGGCGGCGCCCGGGTCGACGCCTGGGCCGGGGATGTCGGCCTCGCCATTGCGATCTTCGATTTGGCGGCGCTGGGCGTCAGCGTCCAGAACATCGGAGGCGACTTCGGTCCGGCGGCCGGGGGGGCGCACCTCCCACAACGCAAGCGCGCGGGGTTCACGCTCAATTACGTCGATCCTGAGGGCACGCTGCGGCTCCTCACGACCCTCGAGGGTCAGTGGCCCTCGGGGGGAAGCGCCTTCGTCGTGCTGGGCATGGAGGGCGGCGTGGTGGCACGCGGCATGGGGGTGCTCGGCCGGATCGGATACGTCGGGCACTCAGGCGTGACGAGCGCGTCGCCGTTCACCGCGGGTGCGAGCGTGGAGCTCGGCCGCCTGCATCTCGACTACGCGTTCCGGGCGGACGATGCGCTCGGCGCGAGACACCGCGTGGGGCTGCGATGGATGCCGTGATCGACCGCCGCCCGCCGAACTGGGGCCGGGTCGGGCGGCGCCTGCTGGCATGGGTGCTGATCGGCATTCCCGTCCTGCTCGCGGTCGCGCTGGTGGCGAGTGCCGACGCACGCTACCTCGCGCGCGCCGGCGTCGAGGAGGCGCGGATCCTCCTCAAGCGGCGGGCGATCGCGAAGCTCGTCGCCGATCCGAAAACCGACCCGGCGCTACGCCAGCGCCTGCAGCTCGTGCTCGCGGCCCGCGCGTTTGCGGCGGATTCGCTGGGTCTGCTCGTTGGCGAGACGTACACGAGCTACGTGAACGTCGGGCGGGACACGCTCCTCCTCGTGCTCTCCGCGTCCCGCCGTGACCGGTTGCGCGAGCATGTCTGGCGTTTCCCGATCGTCGGCGTCGTGCCGTACAAGGGTTTTTTCGACTTCACCGCGGCGCGCCGCGCCGCTGCGGACCTGGAGCGCGACGGGCTCGACACCTACGTCCGTCCGGCCGGCGCGTTTTCGACCCTCGGCTATTTCTCGGACCCGCTCCTGTCGACCGTCATGGAGCGCGACACGATGGAGCTCGTCGCCACCGTCATCCACGAGCTGGCCCACAACACGCTGTATCTGAAGAGCCAGACGCCGTTCAACGAGAGCTTCGCCAGCTTCGTGGGCTACCGCGGCGCCCAGGCGTTTTTCCGCTCGCGCGGCGACACGCTCGACGCGAAGCGCGCCGGCGCGCGCTGGCGGGACGAGCGCATTCTCGACCAGCTCTACGCGGAGCTCGCCCGCCGCCTCGACTCGGCATACGCGGAGGGACCGACCGGGGCGGCGCTCGAACGAGCACGTGCCACCCTCTTCGCGTGGGCGCGGGCGCAACTCACGGGTCCCGTGGGGCAATCCCTCGAGACGTACGATTGGCGCTGGTTCGCCCGGGCGCCGCTCAACAACGCGGTGGTGATCGCCCAGCGCCTGTATCGGATGAACCTGAACCTGTTCGAGGAGGTGTACGTCCATTCGAAGGCGGACTTGAAGGAAACCATCCGCGCGATTCAGGTCCGCGTGTTCACGCTGCCGGGGCAGGATCCGTATGAGGCGTTGTATTCGAGATCGGGCTTGTCGACGGACTGACCCAAACCAAAGCGCCCCGGCGTAGTAGCACGCCAGGGCGCCCGCGACCACCGATGCTCAAGCTGTCGGTTATGGCTTCGTCGCGCTGAACGTTCCGCGTACCACCCCTCTGCCCTTGGTGGGCCGCGTCGCGATAAAGATGTTCCATTGTGTCGGGCCGTCCATGGCACCTCCGCTGACAAGTCCGAGCTGCACCTCACGAGGCACCGTGGCCTTGTCGAGGGCGAACGCGAACTGACCGCTTCCCATGTTGGCGTTTCTCACCGAGTCGGCAGGCGTGGTCACCGCCGAGCCGATAAAGAGCGAGTCGTGGCCAAGGTGATCCACGAAGTGGGACCTGCAGGTGCGAGTAAGCGTGTACGGACCGGTCACGTACGCGACGGGCGTGTGTTGCGTGAGGTTGAGCGTGCCGGTCCCGGTGCACGTGTCTCGGACGGTCCGCGTGACGATAGAGTCCTTGCCCGCGGCGTTCACGAAGGTATCCGGATAGGTGTTGGTCCCGACCAGGGTCCCCCACGTCACGGTCCACGCACCCGACACATCCCCCCCCGGACTGGGCGTGCCGGCGAGCTTCTCGCTCGGGAGGTCTTCACTGGCGCACCCGATGAATGCAAGCGTTACGAACAAGTAAATTCCGCGTCGCATAGCCAGCCCCTATGTGATGTTCGCAGCCAGAATACTACGGATCGAAGCACCTCGCTAGGTCGCGCGAACCTTGGCGCGGCCCCATCTGACGTTCCAATATGCAACGTTGCTAGTTCCCCCGCAACCGCTCCGCCTCCGCCACGCGCTGCAGCGCAATCGCATATGCCGCGGTGCGGAACGTCACACCCTTCTGCTTCGCCAGATCGCGCACCCCGACGTAGGCTTTCGTGATGGTCGCCTGAAGCTCGCGATTCACCTGCTCGTGGGTCCAGCGGTACTGCTGGAGATTCTGCGCCCATTCATAGTAGCTGACGGTCACGCCGCCGGCGTTCGCGAGAAAATCGGGGATCACGGAGATGCCGCGTTCTTCGAGGATCAGGTCTGCCGTCGGGGTGGTGGGCTCGTTCGCGCCTTCTACCACGACCTTGCAGTCGATGGTTCGAGCATTGGCTTCCTTCGTGATGACGCTGCCGAGCGCGGCGGGGACCAGCCAGTCACAGGGAATGGTCCAGAGCTGCTCATTGCTGATCGCCTTGCCGGCTTTCCATTCCGACACGGGTTTCCGCCCCGCGGTGTGGGCCAGTAGCCCCGGGATGTCGAGACCGCCTTCGTTCACGACCCCGCCGGAAACGTCGGAGACGGCGATGACTTTCGCGCCGGCCTCGGACTGCAGCAACCGCGCGAGGTGCCCCCCGACGTTACCGAACCCTTGGATGACGACGCGGCTGCCTTTGAGCGGGATGCCGAAGTCGCGCGAGTACTCCATCATCACGTACATGACGCCCCGACCGGTGGCCTCCTCGCGCCCGAGCGAGCCGCCCAATGAGATCGGCTTCCCGGTCACGGCCGCGGGCGTGTAGCCGTGGCGGCTCGAGTATTCGTCGAGGATCCAGGCCATGACCTGCGCGTTGGTGGCGACGTCGGGCGCGGGGATATCCCGGTAGGGGCCGAGTACGATGGAAATGCGCTGCGTGAAGCGGCGGGTGAGGCGCTCCAGCTCGAGCTTCGAGAGTTGCTTCGGATCCACCGCGACGCCGCCTTTCGCGCCGCCGAACGGGATGTCCATGAGCGCGGTCTTCCACGTCATGATCGTGGCGAGGCCCAACACCTCGTCGTGGTCCGCGTCCGGGTGGTAGCGGATGCCGCCCTTACAGGGACCGCGCGCTCCGTTGTGCTGGATGCGGTAGCCGGTGAACACCTCGATCCGCCCGTCGTCCATACGCACCGGGACTTCCACCTGGACCTCGCGGAACGGCCGCTGGAGAATGCGCCGCATGTAGGCATCGAGATTGATCAGGTTGGCGGCGCGCTCGAACTGGCTGTCGACGATCGACTTTCCCGTCATCGTGCGCGAGGGTCGGCCGGTGGCGGTCATGGGACGCTCCTTCGTTGGGGCGGCACCCGGCCGGGAGGGAGCGCGGCTGAAGCCGCGGCTCGGCACTGCCGCTCAAGCGGCGTCCTGCACGCCCGTTTACGGGCAGGGCCGAGCCGCGAGTTCACTCGCGGACGAGGCGGCGATTCGCCAAGCGGCCGGCCGGATGCTGTGCTTCGGACAGCGCGTGGGCAACGTTCGGCTGCCGCATCTGCCGCCCCGCGGCGTCGGCGAGCACGCCGATCACGTCGGCGCCCGTGGCAGCTGGCTCGGGGAGGTGCTCGAGCACGAACACCAGCCCGCTCGCGTGCTCCGCCACGGCGGTCGTCAGGGTGGACCAGCCGGCGTCCGCAGGTTGAGGACTCTGGGCCACCACCAACGGGCAGGCGGCTGGATCGAACCCGGTGCGTGTGACGAGCGGTGCTCCCAGCGCGTCTGCCATGGTGCGCCACACCGGCAGGGCGGGCCCGAGCGCGACGATCTGGCCGAACCGCCACCGGGAATCCCGCGTGAGGTCGACGAAGGCGGCGGCGAGACTCGCATCGTCGGGGACCGCCGTGGCCTCGTCGGAGGCGAGCACGACGGTGCCGGTCTCCGCGAACCAGCGCTCGGCGGGGGTCAGCGCGTCGGGCCGGCGCGGGGCGTAAAACCCGTAGCGTTGAGTGGCGGCGATCTCCCGCTCCGCCGCGGCGCGCTGCTCCGGATGCTCGGCCGCTTGAGCGGCCCCCTCGTACGCCACTTCCGCGGCCTGGTAGCGTCCGGCGTCACGCAGAATCCGTCCGCGCAGCCGCAGCGTCTCGGTGTGGGGCTCGAGTCCGAACGCCCGGTCGAGCGCGAGCAGAGCACGGTTCCGGTCGCCCAGCCGGAACGCCGCGTAGCCCAGCTCGTGCCACACGAGCGCGAGGTCCGGATCGAACTCGAGCGCCTGCTCCAGCGTGGCGAGGGCTTCCCGATAGCGCGTAAGCTCGATAAGCGCCGCCCCCTTGAGCGCGAGCGAGAACGCCGAATCGCCGAACTGGGCCCGTGCGGCCTCGGCCAGCCGCAGCGCGTCCTCGGTCCGCCCGTCACGGCGCAGCAGCTCGAAGCACTCGGCCCACCCGGGTTTCAGATCGGGATGCTCCGCCAGCAGCTGGCGATACGCCTTTTCGGCATCGGCGACGCGCCCTTCGCGGACGAGATAGCGGGCGCGCGCCATCGCGCGCTCGCTCGGCGCGTCCGGGAACAACTCGTATGACGCGGTCGTCCGCATGGCGCGAATATACCCGCTGCCCGGTCGCTGGCTAGCCGCGCATGTTGAGACGTCTGGACGTCCGGCCGTTTCGTCGTCTAGATTCTTCGCGCCATGCACCCGACAAACAGAGACCGCCTGCTGCGCGAGCTCACGGACTTTTTGCGTATTCCATCCGTCTCGACCAACCCATCCCACAACGCCGACTGCCGCGCGGCCGCGGAATGGGTGGCCGGCGAGCTGCGTCGGCTCGGCTGTCGCGAGGTACAGTTCCTCGCGAGCGGCACGCACCCGGTGGTGTGGGGCGTCGGACCCGAGGTGCCCGGCGCGCCGACGCTCCTCATCTACGGCCACTACGACGTGCAGCCGCCCGAGCCGCTCGACGAGTGGACCACGCCGGCGTTCGCGCCGACGGTGCGCGACGGCAAGCTGTTCGCGCGCGGCGCCGCCGACGACAAAGGCCAGGTGTTCTGCCTGCTCAAGGCGATCGAGGCGCAGAGCGGCCGACCGCCGCTGAACTTCCGCTTCCTCATCGAGGGGGAGGAGGAGTACGGCAGTCGCGTGTTGTTCGAGCTGCTGCGCCGCGAGCCCGAGCGCACGCGCGCCGACGCCGTGCTCATCGCCGACATGGCCTACATCGCGCCGCGCTGGCCCGCGGTTTACACGACGCTGCGCGGGTTGTGCTATGCCGAGATCAGCGTGCGCACCGCGAAATCGGACCTGCACTCGGGCGAGTTCGGCGGCGCGGCGCCCAACGCCCACGAAGAGCTCGCCCGCCTGCTCGGCCGCTTGAAGACGCCCGACGGCAAGGTCCACGTGCCGGGTCTGTACGCGTCGGTGAAGCGTCCTTCCAAGGTCGAGCTCGCCACCTGGAAGCGCCTCCCGTTCCGGGAAAGCGAGTTCTTGAAGCACCGCGTCCAGGCGAAGGCGCTCACGGGGCTCAAGTCGTACTCGGTGCTCGAGCGCCTCTGGGCGCTCCCGACCTTCGAGATCCACGGGATCACCGGGGGCTTTACGGGGGACGGTGCCAAGACCGTGATCCCGGCGGAAGCTACGGCGAAGGTGAGTCTCCGCCTCGTGCCCGATCAGAAGCTCAAGGCTGTGGAACGCCAGCTCGCGGCGGCGGTGAGACGGTTCGCGCCCAAGCACGTCCAGGCGAGCGTGAAGTTCCTGCACGGCGCCGACCCGGCCACGGTGCAGGTGACGCACCCGGCGTTCAAGTTGCTCGATCAAGCGTTCCGCGAGGTCGTGGGGCGGGGTACGGTGCCGGCGCGCGCCGGCGGCTCCATCCCGGTGGTCCCCGCGCTGGGGAAGGGCGGCGCGCCGGTCATCCTCACCGGCATCGGCCTCCCCGACGACCGGTTGCACGCGCCGAACGAGAAGCTCGACCTGAAGCAATTGTGGGACGGAATACAGGTGTTCCGGAGATTCTACGAGCTACTGAGCACGAGGCGTTGAGGGACGACGTTGAGGAAGGACGTGGAGGGAACCCGTGAAGGGACTACGTATTTCCTCCACGATTCCCCTCCACGTTCTCCCTCAACGCCTTCCGGTCTTTGTGACGCTGTGCACAGTCGTGCCGGTCGCTCGTCTCTTATATTCGTCGACCCATGCACCGCCCCCTGTATCTCCTCGGCTTCGGCTATCTCGCCATCTGCGGCGTGGTGGTGCTTCGCCACCGAGCGGGGCCGTCGGACGCTCCCCCTCCCGCACCCGGTCCGGTCGCCGCGTCCTTCGGTGGCTCCGCCTGGGAGTGGTTCGCTGCCATCAAGCCCTACTGCAACGCCGTAGAGGTCGAGCTCGCCCAACGGCAGCACCCCGCGCCGTCCACTCTCGATGGGCAGGGATTCAGTGCCGCTTGCTACGCGCTTGGCGGTAAGATCGATCTGGCTCGCGCCGTGATCGACCGCCTCGCGGCGCGAGACCGTTACCAGGCTGCGGGGATCGTGTTCAACGTGGCGCATCCGGTCGCCGATGCCGGCGACGATCGCTCGGCCGGCCCCATCATGGAGCTCGTGGTCGATTACATCCCCAACCATTACATGGCACTGTACCACGCGGGGATGTCGGAGTATGCGCTGGGGCAGCCGGCGCTCGCCCGGACGCACCTCAAGGCCTTTCTCTCGTACTATCACGAGAACGACGGCTGGACGCGGAACGCGCGGGACGTTCTCGCGCGTCTTCGTTAGCCAAAAGCGTCGCATGGTGGCCGAGCCCACCTATCTCACTCCGGGCGTCGTCCTGCAGGATCGCTACGAGATCGCGGACGAAATCGGCCGGGGCGGCTTTTCCATCGTGTATCGCGCGCGCGACCGTCGCATCGGCGCCGATGTGGCGATCAAGCTGCTGGTGCCCCCGCCCGCCGCGGCGCGACTCGCGCGCGAGCGGCTGCGCCGCGAGGTCCAGGTCGTGCGGCAGCTCAGCCATCCGAACATCGTCGCCGTGTACGACGTCGTCGATGACGGGCCGTGGAGCTTTGTCGTGATGGAGTATGTCCCGGGCCCCGACCTCGCCGTGCGCGTGCGGCAGCGCGGGCCGCTCGACCCCGACGCCGCGGCGCGCCTTGGGCGTGACATCACCGCGGCGCTCGCCGCCGCCCACCGCCGCGGCATCCTCCATCGCGACGTCAAGCCGCAGAACATCCTGCTCGCCCCCGACGGCCGTGCGCGACTCACCGACTTCGGTTCGGCGCGGCTGGCGGGGCAGGAGACCGTCACCCAGACCGGAGGTCTGGTCGGCACGGCCGACTATGCGGCGCCGGAGCAGCTCGCCGGCGGGCGCGGCGATGCGCGGGCGGACGAATACGCCTTGGGCGTGACGCTCTACTATGCCCTCACCGGTGAGCTCCCGGCCCGGGTCCTTTCCCGCGGCGGCGCCGACGCCGGCCGGGTCCGCCACCGCCCCCGGCTACGGCGCCCCGAGGTGCCCGCCTGGCTCGATGACGTCGTGGGGCGGGCCACGATGCCGGATCCCGACGATCGGTTTCCCGCGATCGCGCTCCTCGCAGACGCCCTCGAGCGGGGCGCTGATGGGGTCGAAGAGGGAGCGGCTTCGGCGCCCGCGGACAAGGCGCGCTGCGTGCTGTGCCGCGCGGCGGAGCCGTTTGGTATCGGGGTCTGTCCTCGCTGCGCCCGCCGCGCTGCCGGCGGGGACGACGTGCTGGTTTTCCTCGAGTGGACCACGCCGGGATCGGCGCGCCGCGCGGTGCGCGAGACGCTGGAAGAGCGGATCGGCACCGGGGCCTCCGCCTCGGGCCGCGACTCCGCTGCCGCCGGCGAACGGCCCCTGCTCCGGGTTCCCGTCGAGGCGGGCGCCCGCGTCGTGGAGCTGCTCGAGGCGCAGGGCTTGCCGGCCCGCGCCGAGTCCCGCACCACCTCGTGGGGGGCCGCCGTGCCGCCGGCGATCGTGGTGCTCGCCGGCATCGTGGCGGTGACGGGCGCCGCCGCCGGGTTCGCGGCCGCGACTCCCGTCCTGCTGGTCACGAGTCCGGCGGTCGCGGTGGGCCTCGTGACGCTCGCCGTTGCGCTTCGCCGGGCGCCCGTGTGGAACCCGTCGTCCACCCGCCGCTCGACGCTGCCGGCGGAAGCGGAGCGGGCGGCCGTGCGCGCGCTCGCGGCGCTGCCGGCAGGGGCGGCCCGTGCCCTCCTGGTCGACTTGCTGCGCCGCGCCGACGCGGTCACCGCCGCCGCAAAGGAAGCGAACGGACTCGATCAGCTCGTGATCGTGGCGTGCGACACCGCGCGTGATCTCGCGGCGCTCGAGCAGCATCTGGGCGCGTTCGATGCGCGGCGCGATCGATTGGTGGACGCGCCGCCGGGGTGGCTCGATGCACTCAGCCGCTGTGAGCGCGGCCGCGATCTCCTGACCCAGCGACTGCTCGAGGCCAGCGCCGCCTTGAGCGGTTGGCAGGCGGCCACGGTCGAAGGGGAAGGGGCGGAGACGCTCGCGGCGCTGGTCCGCGACATGGGTGAGGAAGGCCGCCGTCAGGAAGCGGCGGCGCGCGAAGTCGCGGAGCTCTTGGCCTAAAAGCGGGAGGCCGTGAGCGTCACATCCGCTCCGGCCCAGGCGCGTGCAAAGCGGGCGTCCACGTCCGTCGCCTCGGCGGTCTTCCCCTGCGCGCGCAGCGCCTGTGCCAGCCCGAAGAGCGACCAGCCGGTTTCCGGGAACCGCTTGAGGTCCTCGCGATACAACCGCTCGGCCTCCACCGCGCCGCCTGCTTGCAGCAGTACCGTGGCCAGGGAGTGGCGGATCGGGTAATACCAGTCGGGCGGCTCGGTATAGAGTTGTTCATCCTCGATCTTCATCGCCTCGCGGAAATGCGCGATGCCCTCCTCGAGCGCACCGCGCCGCGCCGCGATCTCGCCCAACAGCGCGTGCGTGGCGATCTGCAGATTCGTGCTCGGCGTGGTCCACCCGGCGGAGGCGTAACCCCGCGTCCCGCTCCCGGCGATTTGCTGCAGCGTGTCGAGCGCCGCCTGCGCTTCGGCGAAGCGGTGAGTCGCCGCCAGCGCGACGCCGCGCGCGTACTGGGCCATGCCCCGCGAGTACGGGAGGTCCCCCGGGGGCAGCGGCATGGCGAGCAGCTCGTCCCAGCGGCCGAACGTCACGAGCGTCAGATAGATGTAATGCAGATACGGCTCGACGAACGGCACCTGCTTCGCCACGTCCGCGGGCGTCGTCGCGGCGGTACGCTTCGCGGCCTCGATGGCCAGCGTACTCTTTCCGGCGAGTGTTGCGGCGAACGCCATGAAGTGGTGGTTGTGCGGATAGTACGCGAGCGGGTACAGGCCCTGTGGCTTCTGCCCCTCGATGAAGACCTCGTCGGCATGGACCGCGTGCTCGTTGGCCGTGATCGCGTCGGCGTAGCGTCCCACCCGGATGTAGATGTGGGCGGGCATGTGGACCAGATGCCCGGCGCCAGGCATCAGCGCCGCGAGCCGCTCGGCGCACGGCACCGCCTTCTCCGGCGCCACAGCCTCGACCGCGTGGATGTAGTAGTGGCATGCACCGGGGTGGCGCGGGTCGGACCGCAGCACGCGCTCGAGCTGCGCCACGATCTCGCGGGTCCCGGGATAGGGCTCCCCGGTCTTCTTGTCCCAGTAGTTCCACGGACGCCTGTCCATCAGCGCCTCGGCGTACAGCGTCGCGGCGTCGAGGTCGTCGGGATACCGCTTCACGACCTCGCCCATGGCCACCGCGTACGCCGAGTCGAGCGCCGCGCGCGCGGCCGGTGGGACCGGCGCGTACCGTTTTGCGAGTGCACCGATGTAGGCCTGCTCCCGCGGGCTCGCATGGCGGAAGCGCGACTGCGCTTGCCGGAGAGCCTGGTAGGCGGCGAGCCCCGCCGCCGAGTCCATTCCGGCGTTCACGTGCGGGCCGTACGCGTAGGCCACTCCCCAGTAGCACATGGCGCAGTTCGGGTCCAGCTGCGCGGCATGGGTGAACGAGCGAATGGCCTCACCGTGGTTGAACCCGTACAGCAGTCGCATCCCCTGGTCGAAGTACCGCTGGGTGAGGGAGACCCGGGTCGTGATCGGGACGCGATAGTCGCCCAGGTCTGTGTACAAGGGGACCGTGTCACGGGGTGTGCCGGCGAGCGCCGCCAGCGCCACGAGCAGGGGATGCAGGTGCATTGAGACCTCCGCTAGACGCGCGTCTTGCTGAGACTCCGCAGCCGGTTGATATCGTGTTGCGTAAGCCCTCGTCCCCCATACCGCTCTTCCTTCCAGGGGTCGCCCCGCATGTGATAGCCGTTCTGCTCCCAGAACCCCGGAACGTCTTGGTCGACCAGCGTGAAACCCCGTACCCACTTCGCGCTCTTCCAGAAATACAGGTGTGGCACCAGCAGCCGGGCGGGCCCGCCGTGCTCGGGCATGAGCCACTCACCGTTCCACTTGAACGCGACCAGGTTGTCCGGGCGATCCAGATCCGTGAGCGGCAGGTTGGTGGTGAACCCCTGCTCGGCGCTGACGAGGCAGTACTGCGCGTCGGGCCGCACCCCCGCGCGCTCCAGCAGGAGCTGCACCGCCACGCCCTCAAACGTGTTGTCGAGCCGGCTCCACCGCGTGACGCAATGGATGTCGCAGCGCACGGACCTGCGCGGCAGCTGCAGCAGCTCGTCGTACGTGAGGGTGAACGGGCGGTCTACCAACCCGGTGACCTCGAAGGTCCAGGTGCTCGTGTCCACCTTCGGCACGTCGCCGTAGTGGAGCACGGGCCATTTGGTGGTCAGGACCTGGCCGGGCGGTAATCTCTCAGAGGCGTCGCGGGAGGTCGTCACGAAAAGTCGTCTCGCAGGGGCGTTGCATTAGTACGTCGGCGAAGGCTCCATGGAACGCGCGTCGACATCGAACGCAGTTTCGAACCCGTGGATCACTGCAGCCACGGCCTCGTCCCACAGACCCGTTTCCCGTTTCCCGCTTCCCGTTTCCCGTGCCACCGAAGTCATCTCGACTCCGGGAATCCCGCACGGCACGATGCGACCGAACTGGGAGAGGTCGGTGGTGACGTTCAGCGCGAACCCATGCCACGTGACCCATTGCTTCACGTGGATCCCGATGCTCGCGATCTTGCGGCTCCTCTCCCCGGTCCACACACCCGTGTAACCCGGGTTCCGTGCGGCGGGTATGCCGAGCCCGGCGAGCGCATCGATCAGCGCTTGCTCCAGGGTGCGGAGATACCAGTGCAGATCGGGCTTATGGCGGGTCAAGTCGATGATCGGGTAGCCGACGAGCTGACCGGGGCCGTGGAACGTCACGTCGCCGCCGCGCTCGGTCTCAAACACCTCGACGCCGTCGCCACTGAGGAGATGGGCCGCGTCCGCGTTGCGGCCCAGTGTCACCACCGGGGGATGCTCGAGGAGGAGCACCACGTCGTTCACCAGGCGTCCGTCGATGCGGGCCTGGGCCAGGGAGCGCTGCCACTCGAGCGCCTCGGCGTACGGGACGACGCCCGCTGCCACGACCTCCAGTATGCGCCTGGTCACGACCCGCCCCCCCTCACTGGCCCCTCGTCGTCCGCCCTCGCGCCCGCGATTGCCCAGCGGCTCGCGGCCGTGCCGGCCGTGGCGCTCAGCACGCCCCAGGCGATCAGCCCGGGGAACCCGAGCAGCCGGTCCGCCACGGCGGCGAGGAATCCCACGAGCAGCGCTGCCACCGCAGCGAGCACGCCGATCACGCCGCTCTGCCACAGGTTCTCCAAGGGCCGGCTGCGGCGCCAGCCGAACAGGCCGGCCACGGCGACCCCGGCGAGGAGTCCGGCGAGCAGCGGGTCGCCCGCGGCCTCACGGTAGCGGTCGGGGTCCAGCCGCCCCTGCAGCAGCTTCACCACCAGTTGCGCGAGTGTGATCGTCGCGCCTCCGAGCCCCGCGCCACAGGCGAGGGCCCCGAGCCCGATGGCGAGGGGGTCTCTTCGGACTTCGGTCACATGTCCACCACCCGGCCGAGCGAATCGAGCGCGGCTTGGGCCACCGCCTCGGACATGGTCGGGTGCGCGTGAATCGCCAGCTCGACCTCTTCCACGGTGTATTCGTTCTCCCGCGCCACCGTCAGCTCATGGATGATCTCGGACGCGTGCCCGCCCACGATGTGGGCGCCGACGATCTCGCCGTACTTCTTATCGCGCAGGATCTTCACGAACCCCTCGGTCTCGCCCGTTCCACGCGCCCGGCCGTTCGCCGAGAAGGGAAACCGCCCGGCCACATAGTCGAGCTTCCGCTCCTTGCACTGGTCCTCGGTGAGGCCGATGCTGGCCACTTCGGGGTGGCAGTACGTCACGCTGGGCACGTTGTCGTACTTGATGGGGTGGGGCTTCTTGCCTGCGACGAGCTCCGCGACGGTCACGCCCTCCCGCATGCCCTTGTGGGCGAGCATCGGCGGTCCGGCCACGTCGCCGATGGCGTAGTACCCCGGCGCGGTGGTCTGCAGGTTCTGATCGACCTTGATGAAGCCCCGGTCGGTTACCTGCACGCCGCACTCCGCGAGGCCGATGTTCTCCGTGTTCACCGCGCGACCCGCGGCCATCAGCACCGTCGCGACCTCGATCTTCTGCGTCGCGCCGCTCGCTTCCACTTCGAGGGTCACCTTGTCCTTCGCTGCTGTGCCCTTCTTCACCTTGGCGCCCGCGATCACCTCGATGCCCCGCTTCTTGTAGCTCTTCGCGAGGGTGTCCGACGCCTCGGCGTCCTCCAGCGGCAGGATCCGGGGGAGGGCTTCGATCAGGGTCACCTTGGTGCCGAAGGCGTGGAAGATGTTGGCGAACTCCATTCCCACGGCGCCGGCGCCGATGATCGCCATCGACGCCGGGGCCTTCTCGAGGAACAGCGCCTCGTCCGACGAAATGACGGTCGTCTTGTTGATCTCGAGCCCGATTTGCGGCAGGCCCTTCACACGCGATCCGGTCGCGATCAGCACGGCCTTCTTCGCTTCGTACACGTCGTTCCCGACCTTGACCTTGCGGCCGGATTGGAGCACCCCCGCACCCTTCACGACGGTGACCTTGTTCTTCTTCATCAGGAACTCGACGCCCTTCGAGTTCTGGTCGCTCACTTTGCGGGAACGCTGCATCGCGACGCCGTAGTCGGTCTTCACGGCGCCGGCCTCGACGCCGAACTCCTTGGCTTCGCGCAGCAGGCTCGCGATGTAGGCCGAGTGGAGCAGCGCCTTGGTGGGGATGCAGCCGATGTTGACGCACACCCCCCCGAGCTTCTCCTTCTCGATCACCGCGGTGCTCAAGCCGAGCTGGGCGGCCCGGATGGCGGCGACGTAGCCCGCGGGGCCACCGCCGAGAATGATTACGTCAAACGAGTTGGCCACAGGGACTCCTCATCACAACAGCATCGCCAGCGGGTTTTCCAGCATCTGTTTCAGAGTTTTCAGGAACGCCGCCCCCGTCGCCCCGTCGATCACCCGGTGGTCGCAGCTCATGGTGATCCGCATGCGACGTCGTACCGCCGGTTGACCGTCCACGACCACCGCCTTCTGCACGATCGAGCCGACGGCGATGATCCCGGCCTCCGGCGGATTGATCACGGCCGTGAACTGGTCGATGTCGAACATCCCCAGATTCGAGACGGAGAAGGTGGCCCCCGTGTACTCGTTCGGCTGCAGCCGGCGGTTGCGGGCCCGCTCGGCCAGCTCCTTGGCCTCCCGGCCGATATCGGCGAGCGACTTCAGTTCCGCGTTCCGGATCACGGGCGTAATGAGCCCGTCCTCCACCGCCACCGCCATCCCAATATGCACCTCGTGCCAGTAGCGGATGTGGTCCTCTTGGAACCAGGCGTTACAGGCCGGATGCTTGGTGAGCGCGTGGGCGGTCGCCTTGATGATGATGTCGTTGAAGGAGACTTTGCCACCCTCGTCTCCGAGCTGCTTGTTCAGGGCGTCGCGCGCCTCGCTCGCCCGCTCCATGTCTACTTCGGTCGTGAGGAAGAAATGGGGGATGGGACCGAGCGACGTCGCCAGCCGTTTGGCGATGGTCTTGCGGATCTGGGTCAGCGGTACGTCTTGGTACGCGGCTCCAGTGCGCTCGGGAGGCGGGACCCGGGAAATGGGAAACGGTGCAGCGACCGTCGCGGTCGGCGCCGCGCGTGTGCCAGGGCTCGGTGCGCGCTCGAGATCCTTCTTGACCACCCGGCCGCCCGGCCCGGACCCGGTCACGAGCTTCAGGTCCACGCCGGCTTCCTTCGCGATCCGCCGGGCGAGTGGGGAAGCCTTCACGCGCGTGGCATCGGCGGGAGCAACGGTCGGAAGCGGCGCGACAGCCACCGGTGCTGGGGCAGCCGCGGTCGCCACGTTTCCCCCTTCCCGTTTCCCGCTTGCCGACGAGGTCGCTGGCGCTGCGGCTGCCGCGGTTGCACCGACGTTCTCGCCGGGCGCCACAATGACCGCGACGACACTCCCGACCGCCACGGTTTGGCCCTCGGCGGCGGCGACCTGGCGCAGCACGCCGTCCGCGCGCGCCACCAGATCCATCACGGCCTTATCGGTCTCGACCTCGGCCAGCGTCTCGCCGATCTTCACCGGGTCCCCGTCCCGCTTGTGCCATTTCACCACGCGCCCCTCCTCCATCGTGGGAGAGAGCGCTTCCATATAGACATTGGTGGACACGGGCGTCAGTCGAGGTAGAGGACGCGGCGCGCCGCGGCGACCACGCGGTCGGGGGAAGGCTTCGCGAGCCGCTCGAGCTGCTTGTTGTAGGGCATCGGGACGTCGGCCTGCGTGACCCGCAGCACCGGCGCGTCCAACTGGTCGAAGGCCTCGCGCTGGATGATGTCCACCACCTGCGCGCCGATCCCGGCGTGGGGCCACCCTTCTTCGATCACGACCGCGCGGTTGGTGCGCGCGACCGAGCCGACGATCGCCTCCTCGTCGAGCGGGCGCAGCGATCGCAGGTCGAGCACTTCGGCGGATATGCCCTCGCGCTCGGCCAGCTGCTCGGCGGCCTTGAGCGCCACCGCGACGGTCTTCGAGTGGCAGACGAACGTCACGTCGCGCCCCGGCCGCTTGACGTCTGCCCGGCCGATCGGCACGACGTGCTCCCCCTCCGGCACCTCTCCCTTGAGGTTGTACAGCATTTCGCCTTCCAGCACGATCACCGGGTTGTTGTCCCGGATCGCCGACTTGAGGAGGCCCTTCGCGTCCGCGGGTGTCGCTGGCGCGACGACTTTGAGGCCCGGGATGTGTGACAGCCAGGAGTCCCACGCCTGCGAGTGCTGCGCCCCGAGCTGTAGCGCCGCGCCGTTCGGACCGCGAAACACGATCGGCATCGGAATCTGGCCACCCGACTCGTACAGGATCTTCGCGGCGGAGTTGACGATCTGATCGAGAGCGAGCACGGCGAAATTCCACGTCATGAACTCGATCACCGGACGCAGGCCCGCCATGGCGGCGCCTACGCCGATACCGGCGAACCCCAGCTCGGCAATCGGCGTGTCCACGATCCGTGTCGGCCCGAACTCCTCGAGCAGGCCGCGGCTCACTTTGTAGGCGCCCTGGTAGACCCCGACTTCCTCTCCCATCAGGAACACGTTGGGGTCGCGCTGCATCTCCTCGCGCAGCGCCTGGTTGAGGGCGTCGCGGTACGTGAGCGTCGCCATCAATCGGCCAGCACGTGCGTCGTGAGCTCGGCGGGATCGGGATCGGGGCTCTGATCGGCGAAGCGCACCGCCTCCTCGGCCTCCGCGCGCGCCTCGGCGTCGAGGGCGTCCAGCCCCGGCTCATCCAGCACACCCTCCTCCTTGAGCCTCCCGGAGAGCTGTGAGATCGGGTCCCGCTTGCGCTGCTCCTCTACCTCTTCCTTGGTGCGGTACACGCCGTGCAACGGGTCGGACATCGAATGACCCATGAAACGGTAGGTCCGAACCTCGAGCAGGGTCGGGCGGCCGCCCTTGCGCGCGCGCTCGGCGGCGCGCCGAGTCGCCTCGTACACCGCGAGCACGTCCATGCCGTTCACCAGCTCCGCTGCCATGTCGTAGCTGCAGGCGTGCTCCACAACATCGGTGACCGCCGCCACCCGCTCGAACGCCGTGCCCATGCCGTAGCGGTTGTTCTCGCACAAGAAGATCACCGGCAGCTTGTACACGGAGGCCATGTTCAGCGTCTCGTGGAAAGCGCCGATGTTGACCGCCGCCTCGCCGAAGTAGCAGATACAGACCTGGTCCCCGCCTTTGTACCGGATCGCGAACCCGAGGCCGGCGGCGAGCGGGATGTGGCCACCGACGATCCCGTGGCCGCCCATGAAGCGCCGTCCGGCGTCGAACAGATGCATCGAGCCACCCTTCCCCTTCGAGCAGCCCGTCGCCTTGCCGAACAGCTCGGCCATGATCGCGTTCGCCGGCACGCCCCGCGCGAGCGCCTGCCCGTGCTCGCGGTAGGAGGAGATCACGTAGTCGTCGTCGCGCAGTGCGGCGAGCGAGCCGACCGCCACCGCCTCCTGGCCGATGTAGAGATGACAGAAGCCGCCAATCTTGCCCAACGCGTACGCTTCGGCGGCCTTCTCTTCGAAGCGACGGATCAGGAGCATCTGGCGCAGCATACGCCGCTCCAGCTCGCGCTGGGCGGGCGTGTCGGTGGTGTGGGCGGTTGCGGTGGCCATGGCGATCAGTGAGCGGTCTAGCGGGTGGCGGTCGCTCGCTCTACCTGCTCCCACGCGTGGTAGCTCGAGCGCACCAACGGGCCGGCTTCTACGTGACGATAGCCCATCTCGAGGCCGTGGCGCCGGAGCGCCGCGAACTCGTCGGGGGTGTAGTACCGCGCGATCGGAAGATGCTGACTCGACGGACGGAGGTACTGGCCGATGGTCAGGATGTCCACGTCCTGCGCGCGCAGGTCCCGCATCGCGACCAGCAGCTCGTCCCAATCCTCACCCAGCCCGCAGATGATCCCCGATTTTGTGAGCGTGCCGGGATCCATCTCCTTGGCTCGTCTCAGCAGCTCGAGCGCGCGGGGATAACGGCCACCCGGTCTGGCCAGCCGATACAGACGCTCGATGGTCTCGAGGTTGTGGTTCACGATGTCGGGCTTCGCCGCCACCACGATTCGCAGCGCCTGCTCGCTCCCCTTGAAGTCCGGGATCAATACCTCGACCGACGTGCCGGGCCGCCGCAGCCGGATCTCGGCGATGGCCGCCGCGAACACCTCGGCGCCACCATTCGGGAGATCGTCCCGGTCAACGCTCGTGATCACGACGTGCTGGAGCCCCATCTGGTCCACGGCCGCGGCGAGGCGGGCGGGCTCGCCGGCGTCGAGCGGACCCGGCGTCCCGTGCGCGACTGCGCAGTAGGCGCAGTTCCGCGTGCACACGTCGCCCAGAATCATGAAAGTGGCGGCCCGGTGCTCCCAACATTCCCCGATGTTGGGACAATGGGCTTCCTCGCACACCGTATGGAGCTTCAGGTCCCGCATCAGGTGCTTCAGGGCTAGGTAGTTGGGCCCGCCGGGTGCGGGGACCTTGAGCCAGGCTGGTTTACGGGCGGTCAGGTGGGTGAGCGTGGTGGCCATGAGGATTCGGAAGATAGTGGGCGCGGAGGGACGGCAAAAGACTGAATTTCAACCAGACGGTTGATCGCCTTTGTGCTGCTCGCGCTGCTTCAGGCGCCGCAACTCCTCCTCCAGCTCCGTCGTGGTGGACAGCATGCCATCCGCGATCTCGGCAATCTCCTCGGCCTCCTTCCAGTGGCGCTCCAGCTCCTCGACCTCCGCGCGCTCGTCGACGGCCATCTCGAGCGCGAGGCGCCGTTCCACGCCCAGGCTGCGCAGCGTGAGTTCGCGGCGAGCCACGTCGCTGATGAGCTGGTCCGGCCCGCCGGCGCTTTCGACCAACCGGGCGGCGTCCTCGACCCGTTGCCGGCTGCCGCGGGCGAGGGCCAGATAGGTGAGTCCCTGACGCAGCGCGGCCTGCGCGTCGTGGCCCACGAGCATCGCTCCTTCAGTGTGGCAGGTGGGGCAGCTCAAGATCAGAGCGACGTCCGCCTGTGCCTGCCGCACCACCCGTGCGTGGGCCACATGCTTGGCTTGCAGATGCAGCACGCTCCCGCAGCGCTCACAAATCGGCGGCTCGAGGAGGCTCACCCGCCGCCGGCCGATGATGCCGGTGTACATCATCCTCGCGAAGTTGGGCATGTTCCACACGAACACGCCCAGCGAGCCGCCCGCCGCTACGTTCACAGCGACCGCGAGGCCCAGCGTGGCGACCGTCACGGGTATGACGAACTTGAGCTGCTCGCGGCGCCGCGCTTTGAGCCGCTCGCCGTAGCGCCACGTGGCGAACTCCACGCGCCGCGGCTTCCCGACTCGCACCAGGTCGTAGCTCTGCCAGCGGATCAACGAGACGTGCTCGGTGGCGGCGGCCACGCGGCCCGCGCCCGCGGCGCGCGCCAGCGCCTCGATCGGTTCCAGGCGATCGTCCAGGGGAGCCAGATTCCAGCGCGAGCACTTCGGGCAGATCACCCAGAGGCGACTCTTCCACTCGTCGAACGCGAGCCGCCGTCCGACGCCGAGCCCCGAGGGGCCGCCGTCGCCGTCGAGCTTGCCGTTGCAGAAGGCGCAGGTTCGGTACATCAGTCACTGCTTGAAACGGTTCACGCGGAGCGGACTGATGTCCACGTCCGGGACGCCGCTTGTGAGCAAGTCCGCCGTGATCTCAGCAGTCAGCGCCGCGAGCAAGATCCCGCTGCGTCCGTGCCCCGTCGCGTACCACAGTCGCTCGACCTCGGGGTCCCGGCCGATGATAGGCCGTCCGTCGGGAGTCGCTGGGCGAAGTCCGGCCCACATACGCTGTACCGGCTGCGTCATGAGGGCCGGGAGCAGCCGGACGGCGCCGCGGAAGATTTGGGCGAGCCCCTCGTTCGTGACGCGCGCATCGTACCCGGCCCGCTCCATCGTGCTGCCGAGGACGGCCTCGCCGCCGCGGGCCAGCACGTAGCCGTAGTCGTGATAGAGGATCGCGGGCGGGCAGCCGTCGGGCCACGCGGTGGCGGCCATCTGGCCGCGCAGCGGCTCGACCGGCAGGGGGCGCGGCAGTCCGCGGATCTGCGGGGACCACACGCCGGCGGCGAGCACGGCATGCTCGACCGGGGTGGTACCGCGGGCGGTCACGACGCCGGTCACGCGGCCCTGCGCGATCGCGAGCGCTTCGACTTTCTCGGCCTGGAGGGTGGCACCCAGGCGGCGCGCATCCGCGAGGCAGGCGCGCGTCAGCGCCTGCGGGTCCAGGGCGCCGTCTTCGGGGGCGAGGAGCGCACCCTGGCAATCGGGCGCGACGCCGGGCCAGCGCTCGCGCACCTCGTCGCCGTCCAGCCAGTCGCAGCGGAGGCCGGCTTGCCGCTGCCGGGCCACTTCCTCCTTGAGGCGCTCGGCCGCCGGCTCGTCGAAGGCGACGGCGGCGATTCCGGAGCGCCAGAACCCGATGTCGATGCCGGTGGTTTCCCGGAGGGCGGGGGCGAGCGGCTCGTAGAGGTCACGGGCGCGTACCGAGAGGGCGATCAGCACGTCGTCACCGGGCTCGATTTGGGCTGCGAGCATCCCGGCGGCCGCGGGCGACGCGGCGGCGGGGTCGGGGCCGGGCTCGAAAATGGCGACTTCCAGCCCCCGCAGGGCCGCCGCACGAGCGCACGCCGCCCCCACGGCACCGCCGCCTACGATCGCGACATCGACGCCCTTCACCGCCTGGCGCCCTCCTGAAACCTGCTGCTACATTGCGACGTACGGCCCGAGCGTCGGGCCACACGGAGGAATCCGCCCATGTTCCGTAGCATTCTCGGCTTTGCCATTTTCGCTGCCCTGGCGTTCGTCGCGCTCAACATCTTCTTCGGCCTCCTCGGCGGCTTGTTTGGACTGGCCCTGTGGATCTTGAAGCTCGCCGCCATCGGGTTCGTGCTCTACTTCGTGCTGCGGCTCATCAGCCCGAGCACGGCGGACAAGATCCGCGACATGATCAAGGGCCGCCCCGCGGACGCCTAGCGGTCCCACGGCAGGATCTGGCTGGAGTGCACATGGACGATCCTCCAGCCCTTCGGCTTCTGCTCGCACACGAAGGTGGCGCGACCGGTCTCGGCCTGGTTGCGCTCTGAATTGATCCACCGGTAGTCCACGAGCACCCATGCAAATCGGCCGCCGGAGCCGCGTACAGCGTGTCCGCGGCCCGGTCCCCCTTCGCGTCCAGGAGCAGCGCCTGTCGCGCCATCTCCTGCACCATGTCGGGCGTCCCCAGCGCCGCCGCCGTGGCGCCGCTCGGCGCAACGCGGCGCGTGCGGGTCACGCAGGCCGCTCCGAGCGCCGCCGTGAGGAGCACCGCCCGGCGCGCGCTAGCGCGCATCGAGCTCGCGCAGTACTGCCCAGGCGAGGAGCGGGATCAGGATTTCGTGGTGGCCCGTGAGCTGGATCCCTTGGCCGCCGGCGAGCGTCGGGCGCTCGACGACGTTCACCCGCGGGCGGTAGTGGCGCTCCATGTCGCAGTCGCAGGCCGTGAACCCGGTGGGCTTGCCGCCGCCCAGGTTGCGCGCAACGGT
Organism: Gemmatimonadales bacterium; assembly: GCA_035488835.1. Lineage (GTDB taxonomy): Bacteria > Gemmatimonadota > Gemmatimonadetes > Gemmatimonadales > GWC2-71-9 > AG41. The sequence continues at coordinate 28,279 of DATHKX010000112.1, read as the reverse complement.
GAGGGCCTTGAGGAACACCTCGGGCATCACCACCGCGCTGCCGACATTGAGGACCACGCCGCCGTCGTGGAGTGCGGGAAGCGACGCGGCCAGTCGCTTGAAGTCGCGGTAGCTCGTGGCGCCGAGCGCGGCGCCGTCCGCCGCGGGGTGCTGATGGATAATGTCGGCCCCGAGCGTGGCGTGCACGGTGACGGGGATGGCCTGCCGGGCCGCGGCGAGCAGGACGGAGACGTCGCGGGCCGCGAGCTGTGGGCGGCGCGCGAGATAGTCGGTGAGCGCCTCGCCCATACCCTTGCCGGCGCGCGCGCCGTCGGCGATGGCGGCGTTCATCTCACGGCCGGTCTCCTCCACCATGCCGAACGTACCGTCCGCCAGCCCGGCGGCGACGTCCTCGCTCGTTCCCCCGTATGCCGCCAGCTCGAAGTCGTGGATCGCGGCGCTCCCGTTGAGTGCCAGGTGGGTGATGACGCCGCGGCGGATGAGCTCGCAAAGCAGCGGGCCCAGTCCGACCTTGATGACGTGCCCGCCGAGCATCGCGACGACGCCGCGACGACCCGCGGCCTTCGCCAGCTGCCGGGCAAGAGTGCGGAGGTCCTTCGCGGCGAGGATGTCGGGGAGCGAATTCCAGAAGGCGGTGAAGCTCGGATCGCCGCCGGGCGGATGGGCGAGCAGGGAGGGGTCGACTTTGTTGGGGCGCTGCGCGATGGGGACCGTCTTGAGCCGGGAAAAGTCCGCCTCGCGGTAGTCGGTCATGGGTGCTCCGGATGGGAAGCGGAGTCCTCCTTGATCGCGCTGATCTCCTTGAGCTTGAGCGTCACCTGGCCGAATGAGAATTTCGACTGCAGCGCGAGCATGATCCGGAGGCTGTCGTCCGAGAGCCACATGCGCGCATCGGCCTTCTCCGCGAAGATGCCGCCCCCATTCGGGATCCGTGGGCGGACGACGATCGCGTCCCACTTCTTGCCCGCCACGCCCACACGCTCCCGCTTCAGCACGTCGACGATGACGGGATTGCGCTCGGGCCGGAAGTAGCGGCGGTACTCGTAGCGCTTCCCGATTTCGAGCGGTACGGTGCGGATCCAGTAGAGGAAGGCGGCGTCGTCGAGCGGGTCCGGCACCGTCGGGGCGGTCGTGTCGCGCCCGGCTTCACGGTAAAACCCCGAATCCGGGTAGATCTCGAATTTCCGCTCCCACGTCTTGCCTTTTTCCTCCGTCTGATTCAAGAATCGGCGCGAGCGGAAGTCGTGACGCCCTACCCACGACTCGAGGTTCTGGTGAATGTGGTACCACAGCGCGCCACCATCGATCAGGAACACGAAGTGGACCGCCTCCACCCCGCGGATCGTGTCGATCCCGGCGACCCGCATCGTGGCCGTGCCGACGCTGAAGGGGCCGTATCGGGCCCCGTAGACCAGCCGCTCGCCGACGGTGAAGGGCACCGCGACGGCGGGCGGGATGATCGCCGCGGCCGAATCGGCGCCCGTCGAGTCCGTTCGAGAGGGGGTGTCCGACTGCGCGTGCAGCCCGACCGAGATCAGGAGCAGGGCCAGCGCGGTGCGAGCCGCGCGGATGACCGAACGGGCCCGCCACGCCTCGAGCAGCTGGCGCCACGGCCTGACGCGCGACGGGCGCTGCACCAGGTCGTAACGCGCCGCCGCCGGGACGGCATCGAGGCGGCGGGCATGCGGCGCCAGGCGCGCGACCAGCTCCGCGCTCGCGCACCAGCCTTCGGTTTGGAGGAACCGCGGCGTGTCGCGGCGCAGCGCCTGCCGCAGCACGATCAGCCGCAGGGCGAGGAACCCCGACACCGTGTCGCGCAGCCCGGCGATGCGCAGCAGTCGAGGGGTCCAGCGGCGCGCGAGCCCCAGGGCCCGAGAAACTTGCCCCCGCTGCTCCACCAGCTCGGCCACCACGAGGTCCGCCCCCGATTCCAGATGCTTTACCATATCCTCCATGCTCTCGGGGGAGTGGACGAAGTCCGCGTGGAGGGTGATGGCGCAGTCTCGCTTCGGCCGATCGGTCCGCTGGAGCGCGAGGCGCAGTAGCTCTTCGAGACTGCGCGCGTATCCCTGGCGCTCGCGATGCGTCACGATCGTCATCGGCAGCACCTTGGCGTACGACGCCAGCACCTCGTGGGTGTCGTCCGTCGAGGCGTCGTCCAGGACCAGCAGCTGGTATTCCCGCGGGAACGCCGTGAACACCTGACGTACCTTCCACAGCACGAGGCCCGCCGTGCGGGCCTCATTGTGCACCGGAACGCAGACGTAGATCATGGCCCTGCAATCTAGACGAGCGAGCGATACAGGGCCAAGACGCCGGCGGCCATGGCGGAGGCCGTGTACCGCTCGGGCAAGGGGGCGGGGGAGGGGTGGTCCAGCGCCTCAATCACTCTTTGTGCGAGGGCGTCGGCGTCCCCCACGGGCACGACCCATCGGGGAGGCACGATCTCGGCCAGCCCGCCACCCGCCGTCGAGACCACCGGTTTGCCCAGCGCCAGCGCGTGGAGCACCACGGTCCCCAGGCCTTCGGCCCGCGAGGACATGACGACCACATCGCTTTCGCGCAGCAACGCGTCCGTCTGAGAGGCGTGGCCGATCAAGTGGACACGATCGGCGAGGTCGAGCCGGCGCACTTCGGCCGCCAGCGCATGACGCTCGGGGCCGTCCCCCGCGATCACCCAATGGAGATCGGGGCGGTGCGCTCGCGCCGCGCGCGCCGCGCGAATCAGGGTGCGCTGATCTTTGGACGGGTCGAGGTGGGCCACGTTGGCGGCAATGGGAGCGCCGGCTGCGAGCCCCAGCTTCGCCCGCAGGTCGAGCGGCACGGCGGCCGCGCGGCGCACCTCGTCGGGATCGACCCCCGAGGGAACGACTCTCACGTCTCCCGGGGGGAACCCGGCGGCCAGGAGTGCCACCCGCACGGCTTCGGAGATCGCCACGACCGCATCCGCGTGGCGCAGGGCGCTGCGACGACGCACCGGGAACACGACTCGGCGCGTCGCGACCAGGCGCGGCGCCGTGCTCGCGTAGTCGAGGAACCGGCAGGCCCAGACCGCGACCGTGACGGCGTGGTTGTTATGCGCGTGGATGAGATCGGGGGGCCAAGCCAGGGCTTCGATGACGAGCCGCCACCAGGCTCGCGGGTCGAGCCCGAGGACCCAGGGGATCTCGCGGACGGCGACGCCATCGGCCCTGGCGCGACGCGCCAGCTCGCTGCCTCGCCGCGTGACGAGCCGTTGCTCGACCCCGGGCTCGCGGGCCAGCTCGCGGGCCAGCAGCCGGACCTGGTTCTGACCGCCCCGGAATTCCCGGCCGGAGTCGACGTGGAGGACGCGCACGCCCCTCAGGCGGGCTGCTTCGCGGCATGGCCGAGGGCGGCGCGCAGCTCGGCGAGCGTGAACGGCTTGCGCAGGTAGGGCCGGCCGAGGGCTTCGAGGAACTGGAGGGTGTCGCCGCGCACCGTGTCCCCGGTGGCGAAGATGATCCGTTCGGCGACCCGCGGGTCCTGGCGGGCGAGCTTGGTGTACATCTCGCGCCCGGAGAGGTGCGGCATCCGCAGGTCGCAGATGATCACGTCGAACGGGCCAGCCAGGGCGCGCTCGAGCGCGTAGGTGCCGTCGCTCGCCACTTCGACGGTGTGGCCCCAGCTCTCGAGCGTGGCTCGCATGTAATGCAGGATGTGCGGTTCGTCGTCGACGACGAGGATGCTGAGCGGCTTCGACTCGCCGGGCGGCACCGGCGCGGCCTCGGCCCGCGCGGCGCGTGCGCCGATCGGCAGCTCCAGCGTGAAGGTCGCCCCGCCGCCGGGCCGCGTGTCGAGTGTGATGCGCCCACCGTGCTCCTTCATGATCCCCTGGCTGATGGAGAGCCCCAGTCCCGTGCCCTCGCCTTCCCGCTTGGTCGTGAAGAACGGCTCGAACACGCGGGCGGCGAGCTCCTCAGTCATGCCGGGGCCCGAGTCCGTGACGCTCACCGCGATGCTGTCGCGCACCCGACGCGCCGTGATCCAGATCCGGCCGGACGGCGCATCGCTGGCGATCGCCTGGCACGCGTTGTTGATCACGTTCACGAACACTTGCTTGATCTGGTTGGCGTTCACTTCCACGTCGGGGAGCCCCGGCTCGACTTCCAAGGTGGCCTCGACCTTGTGCGCCATCAGCTGGTTGCGCAGCAGGGCGAGGGTCGAGTCCAGGAGCGCCCGAATGGGCTGCCGGGTGCGCTCTCCCTCCTGGCTGCGGGCGAAGGACAACAGGTTCTTGACGATCGTCGCGGCGCGCTCGGCCTCCTGACGGATCACCTGGAGCGGCTCCTGGAGTGAGGGCGGGACGTCGCCCGCCTCGGCGAGGAAGTCGCTGAAGCCCACGACCGAGGCGAGGGGGTTGTTCAGGTCGTGCGCCACGCCGGCAATCAGTTGACCGATCGCCGACATTTTCTCAGACTGTATGAGCTGTTCCTGCAGCCGGCGCCGGTCGGTCTGGTCCTCGAACACGAGGACCGCGGAGCCCGACTCGGCCATGGGGATAACGGTGAGGAGCAGCACGCGCTCGCCGGCGCGGATCTCCGCCGTGCTCGCCGAGGGCTCGGCGATGGCGCGCGCCACGGGGTCCGACCAGGCGGGGGGCAGGAGGCCGAGCCAGGGCCGGCCGGGGATCGCGGTGACCGCGATCTGGATCAGGTCGGCGAACACGCGGTTGGCGCGGCGCACGGTGCCATGTGCGTCCACGATGCAGATCGCCTGGGAGATGGCGTCGACCGTCTTCTCCCACTCGCGCTTGGCGGAGGAGAGGAGCTCCACCAGGCGCGCGTTCTCGAGCGCGATCGCGGCCTGCGCGAGCACGGCGGAGACGAGCGTCAGCTCGGCCTTACCCAGCACACCGGGCCGCTCGCTCGAGAGGGACACCGCGCCCATCGTGCGACCCGCGGCGATGAGGGGCGCGCCGAGCCAGGAGCCGGCGGAGGGTGCATCGTCGGGCAGGTCGGCCCCGCGCCGGCGGGCCTCTTCGCGTACGTCCTTGGGGAACGCGAGCGGCCCGTGCCGCAACGCGAGCTGGAGCAGGGGGTCGTCGGTGCGCGCCGGAACGGGGTGCGTGTCGTAGGTCACCGCCAGGCGGTTCGACTCGGCGTCAAGTAGTATGACTGAGAGCCGGTCAGGCTTCAGCAGCTCGGCGAGGGCGCGTGCCACCAGCTCGATGACGGTGGCCGGCCGGAACGCCCCGGCGAGCTCTTGGGCGAGCGTCGTGAGGCGCGCCAGCAACTCGGGCGCCGGTCGGGGGGTAGCAGCGCTAGAGGGAGGTTTGGGCATGATTCTGGCCAACGTCCGTGGTCGCTTGCGCGCACAGGACTTCCTGCTCGTCGCGCTCGCGCTGGCGCGCGGTGACGCCACGCGCCGGGCGCGGTACGAGCGGCTGCTCCTCGAGCAGGGACCCGACGAGCTGCTCGACGAGCCCGGCCTGCTCGCCGCCTTGCTGGCCCTGCGCACCCTCTTGGTCCCGTCGCCGGCGCTCTTCACCTACGTGGCGGTGCGGCACACGTTGCGCGCTGCCGGCGTCGACGACCGCGCGCTGGCCGACTACCTGGCGGCGCTGCTGCTCGAGTTCGGCGATCATGACCGGCACGTCCGCATCCGCCGCACCGACGACGAGACCTACCACTACCTGGTGGACATGGTGGAGGACCTCATGGGGCTCGACGACGCCGGGGAACGGGCCTTTCTGCTTCGTGCGCATCTCGGCAACTACAGCCTCTGGCTCGCCGGCCTGTTTCCGGACTACATCGCGGCCCGGCGCTCCCGCAAGGGTGGGCCCGACCTGCCGTACTACGACGAGCTGGGCCGACAGGGCTTTCGGCTCGCCGCGGAGCACCGGCTCGCCGAGCACCTCGGGGTCGCCACCATCTACCGCACCGCCGCCGAGCGGTTCCCCACCCTGCGGGTGGCCTTCAACCGGCTGAGCGACCGCGTGTTCTTCCCGAACGTTTCCACGCCCGACAAGATACTGCGGAACCTCTGACGCGTAGGGGCGCAGCATGCCGCGCCCCTACATCGGGATTCGCTATTCATCTAGAAATCTCGTCGGCACCGTCGTCGCCGCCTCGACCAGCTGCTCCGCGGACTTCACGAAGCGCACCACGATCGGCAGCGACCCCTTGAGCATGAGCTTGCGCTGCATGATCCCCGCGATGGGGCCGAGCTCTTTGCGGATCACGCGCTTCCAGTGCTGATAGTCGGCCGAGATCACGAACGGCGCCTGGTCCGCCTCGCCCTGCGACACCACCTTCGCTTCGCGGCAGGCCCCGCGATCGAGGTCGAGCCAGATGCCGACCGGCTCGCCGATCCCGATCTCCGGCTGAGGATTCACCACGAGGGCGACGGGACCGTGCGTCCACTCGAGCGAGGCGGCACGATACGCGTCGCTCGCGTTGATCGCCGAGCCGTAGGCGCTCACCCATTCGGCCGACGGGAACGCAATGCTCACGCGATCGCTTCCGCGAAGCCGCGGAACAGGGCGTCCTCTACATCGTCCTCCGGGTGCCACTGGACCGCCAGCGTCCACGGTGCCCCCGGATCTTTCCGCTCGGCCCCCTCGATCACACCGTCCTCCGCCCAAGCGTTCGCGCGCAGGGCCGGCGCCAGGTCGTGGATCGCCTGGTGGTGCCGGCTGTTCACGCTCCCGTGCACGGCCTCGAGCGTGCGGTGGAGCAGGGTGCCGGACTCGATGCTCAGGCCGTGGCGGGAGCGCGCATCCGCGTGGTCGACGGGGCTAGGGCGCTCGCTAGTGAGGTCCTGGTACAGCGTGCCGCCCAGGGCGACGTTCAGGATCTGGATCCCACGGCAGATGGCGAGGATCGGGAGGCGGCGTCGCTCGGCGCCCGCGATGAGGGCCAGCTCCACCGCGTCGCGCGCCCGATCGGTCTCGCCCAGCTTGTGGTGGGGTGTCGCCCCGTAGCGGCCGGGGTCCACATCTTCGCCCCCCGTGAGGACGAGACCGCGCACCCCGTCGAGCGCGGCGCAGGCTGCCTCGGGGTCGAGGATGGGGGGCACGAGCAGAGGGACGAGCCCGGCGCGCATCAGGGCGTACACGTAGGCGGTATTCAGCGCGACGCGTTCCCGCCCCGCGTCGGTACGGCGCGTCGCGCTCACGGCGACGATGCGGGTCACTGCGCGGAGCTTGGGGGCGCCGCCGGGGCGCCGAGCAACGGGCACTTGGGGTTCGAGACGCCCGCCCAGTCTACCCGCACGCCGTACAAGGGAATCGCCCGGTCTTGACCGGTAACGGCACCGATGCTCGGGTATCCTTCAGGCGGGCGATGCGACTCGTAGATCAGCACACCCTGCGCCCGCTGCGTGGAATCGTCCACGACGAGGACGGCGTAGGTCGTGGTGTCGCTGACCGAACCGGCAGGGAAACCGGCTCCCTGGTACTCCATCGTCAACGCGCCCTTGGTGTAGCCGACCAGCACCGTGCTCTGTTCGCGCGTGCCGATAACCCGGACGGGAAGCGTGCCCGGCAGCCCGCGTGGCGCGTCGGTCAAGACGAAGGGCAGCTGCCGCAGCCGGTCCTGGATCAGGGATGGCCCGATGAGCTGCGCCATACCGCAGGTGGGCGAGCGGGATCGGTCGCCGCTACAAGACAACAAAGGCGTCAAGAGGAACAGCGTCACGTAAAGGGGCATCACGTGGAGCCGTCTCATGGACGAGTCACCACCTCGATGACGCTCGCCGGGTATGGGGCGTCGGGCCTGACGCGCTTCAGCTCCAGGCTGTCGGCGTCGGGCACGAGAGACGTGCCGAAGCGCAGCGTGTCGCCCACGAGCCATGCCGCGGTGCGCGCGCGTGCCCGGGCCGGCTTCTCGATCTCGACCCCGATGATGAAACGTCCTTCCCCGCGGAGCGGGCCGGCTTCGACCTTACTCCCCTCGGGCTCGCCCCGATAGCGCCGGTACAGCCGCCCCGAGATCCAGTCACCCACGTGTGTCTCGAGGGTGATGCGCAGGTAGACGGTGGAGTCGATCGGCACCGCGCGCGTAGAGGGGACGGGTCCGGCGCGGAAGATGCGGGTCAGCTCCCAGGTGCCGTTGAGCGGGGACGCCTGGACGGTGTGCAGCACGAGCATCGCGACGACGCCACAGGGTCCCATCATCGTACCAATCTAATACGTCCACGTCAGGACCACCGAACTCTTGCGAACGGGCTCGAGCGTGCGGGGGACCAGATTGTAGATGTAGTTGAGCGCGTTCGTGACGAGCAGCCGGGCCGAAAGGGGCCCTCGCTGCCAGCCGGCGCGGAGGTCGAGCACCTTGGCCGCCACTCGCGGATCGCGCCCGAAAACGGGCTCGAGCTCGATCCGCTCGATACGGCTGGTGTAGCGGAACTCGGCTCCGACCGAAAGCATGCGCCACTGGTAGTCGGTGCCGAGCGTGAGCACGTGCCTGGGTCGGAAGGAGAGCACCGCATCGGTCGTGAGGTCCCGAGCGTCGACGAGCAGATAGGCAATCGAGGAGGTCAGGCCGGGAACCAGCGACGAGACTGCCAGCGACGCATCTAGGCCCCGGAGGCGCGCGCGGGAGATGTTCCGGATCTGGATTTTCTGCACGCCGCCGTCGAGCACGAACGTCGGCTCGAGCAAGCGACGGGCTTCGGTCCAGAAGAGGGCGGCCTCGAGACGCCCCCAGGAGGCGATCGGAGCCCCGTTGCCGAGCTCGAACGACCAGGCGGTTTCGGGATCCAGGTCGGGGTTGGGAATGACCTCGAAGCCGAAGGCGCGGGTCGTGACGTACCGCTCCGCGAGGGTCGGCGCCCGGAACCCGCGGCCGGCGGACGCGCGCCAGGTGCCGACGCCGGACCGGATGGCGGCGCCGATCCGTGGACTCAGGACGGTGGCTTTCCGGGCGCCGTCGACGACGATATCGTCGAGCCGCAGACCCGCCGTCAGTCGCACGCGGCCCACACGCTGCTCTGCCTCCGCGTACGGCCCGACGTCGATCTGCGTGTGGCTGCTGACTCGTCCCGAATCGCCGAAAATGTCGCTCGTGATGTCCGTATGCGCCCCCTCCACTCCGACGGTGACCACGCGGTCGTCCCCACCGGCCGCGTGCAGCACACCGGTCAGCTCGGCCCCGAGGCGATCCGAGACCGACCAGTTGTCGGGGTTGTAGTCCGTGAAATGGCTCCGGAGCCAGGAGCCACGCGCTCGCCACGCAAACGCGCCGGACACGGTGCGGTCGAGCGTCGCGGCGAGATATCCCTTGTTCGAGCGCGTGTAGCTGCCGCGACCCGACGTGTCGATCATGAACGGCTGGAACGCTTGTCCCCGCGTGTCGCTGCACGTGCCGGGAACGCACCACGTGGGGAACACTTCGTACTGGTGGCTGGTCCACGCCCCCGACCCGGTGATCCGCGTGCCCGGCCGCGGCAGCCATTCGGCCCGGCCGGCGGTCTCCCACTGGTCGCTGCGATCCTGCTCGCGGTAGCCGTCCGAGTGCCGACCGCCGAGTGTCAGGCTGCCACGCAGAGTCTCGGTTCCGTACGAGCCCGTGACGTCCAGGCCGCCGAGCCCGCCCGTGCGGTCGCGGAACCTCCAGGCCTCTGAGGGCGGATTGGCGTACGCGCCACCCGTGGCCCGCAGCCGCCCGTGCCACCCTACCGGAATGTCGTGCGTGATCAGGTTGACCACGCCGCCGAAGGCGGCAGAGCCGTAGAGCGAAGACCCGGCGCCCTTCACCACCTCAACCCGCTCTACCTCGGCGAGCGGCACCATGTCCCAGTCGATCCCACCCCGGTCGCCCTGGTTCGCCGGCACGCCGTCGACGAGCAACAGCACGCGCGACCCGAGGCCCTCGACGAAACCGCTCGAGCCACGGATGTTGACCTGGCCATTCAGGAACAGCACGCCTGGCGCTCGATTGACCGCTTCGTCCACGGTGAGCACGGCGCGGCGCGCGAGATCGGTGTCATTCATGACCGCGACGCTCGTCGCGGATTCGTCGAGGAGCTGTGAGTGCTTGGCGGCGGTGACGATGGTGGGTTGCAGCTCCACTGGGGCGGACACGAGTCGATAGTCGCGTTCCAGCGAGTCGCCTGCCGCGATCGTCACCGTGTCCACGCGGTAGGCGAACCCGATATGGCCGACTCGCACGATCACCCGACCGGTCGGGACGGACAGCCGGTACCGTCCGCGGCTGTCCGCGGCGGCCATGGCGCCCGTGCCGACGACGCGCACGACACCGCGGAGCGGCTGCCCGAGGCTGTCCCCAATGGTGCCGACGATCACCGCCCGGTCCTGTGCGCCCGCGGCGCGCCAGGGCACGACCGCCAGCACCGTGAGGATGAACAGTCGCTTCATGGACAGGGCGGGTCGTAGTAGCGGCAAGGGGGGGGCATCTGCCCGAAATCGATCGTAAAGTCGATCGAAACAGGTTGCTGCGCGTTCACGTTCACGACACCAGGCTGTGTCGGGTCGGCGGGATCGCGGTAGTAGCCCGCTTCGCGCAGCGTTGAGTCCGCGTTGGCGAGGCTAAAACCCTGCTTCACCCACACGGCCACCACCCACTCGTAGCGCCCGGCATCGACCGGGAGGGCATAGAACGCCGAGGCGCCGTCGAGCGGCAGGGCCTGCAGCGCGCCGACGGGTGGCTGGAACGTGAACAGGCTGTCCCGCGAGTGGGGGAAGGTGTGGTAGGCGACGATGTAGACAGCCTGGGTGCTGTCCGGCGGAGCGCCCCGGAAGGTCACGGTGCCGCAGATGCCCGGGCAGGTGTTGGGCTGCAGCCCTTCGTTACACGTCAGGGCGGCGGCCACGACCGCGACGCACGCGACGCGACTCCGCATGGGTGCAATCATTGCGGCGCACCGTCGCAGCGTCAACTTGACCCCGGTTTCCGCGGGGAATATCGTACAGCCCGCCATGCCGATCTACGAGTATCGCTGCACCAAGTGCCGCACGCGCTTCAGCCGGCAACAGGGAATCGAGGAGCACGGACGCAAGCGGCCGGCCTGCCCCAAGTGCAAGTCGCACGCGGTGGAGCAGGTGTTCTCGGCGTTCTTCGCGAAAACGGTCCGGAAAAGCTAGCCTCCAATGTTCGAGCGCCTGCGAGACCGGTTGCGCGCCGCCCTGGACGCGGCGACACCGCCGGGAGACCTGCGCGACCTGGCGCGGCAGATGCGGGAGGCGGTGGTGGAGGCGAAGCTGGCCGTCGGCGAGACGCGCGAGGCGGGGGCGCGCACCGAGCGCGACCTCACCCAGGAGCGCCAGCGGCTGGCCGATGCCGAGCGTCGCGGCCGGCTCGCGTCCGAGATCCAGGACCAGGAGACAGTGGATGTCGCCCAACGGTTCGCGGCGAAGCACCGCGAGCGCGTGGCGGTCCTCGAGAAGAAGCTGGCCGCCCTGCAGGGCGAGCTCGCGCTGTACGAGCGCGAGCTGGGGGACATGCAGGGGCAGCTGGTCCGCGCCGAGCGCGATCGACCGCTCACCGAGGCGGAGCGCTCGGCCGAACGCGCGTGGCGTGACCTCCAGGCGGCCGGCGGCCCGCGTCCCGGCGTAGACCCGGGGGACGAGCTGCTCAAGTCGCAGCTCGACCGCGCCGCCCGCGAGGCGGCAGCCGACCGGCAGCTGCGAGAGCTCAAGAAGAAAATGAAGAAGGACTAACCATGAGCCTGATCCGCGGCGTGCTGTCCTGGTTCCGTGACGCCTTCGGGCCCGGGCCACGCACCGCGGACGGGCGGCGCTCCGGAGGCAGTATGGACATCAAGCGCGACCGCATGGTCTTTCTCGGCTACGGCAAGTACTGGCGCTCCGACGCCATCATCGGCTTGATGCCGATCGAGGAGGAGCGCGGTCCCAAGCGGCGAACCAACGTCTTCGTGCAGGGGCGTGCGGAGCCGATCATCGCCTCGCGCACCGAGCAGAGCATCCTGGACGACATGGGCGCTACCGGAGATGGCTTCCAGGTTCAGGCGCTGCGGGAGGCCGTGACGGATCTGCTCGCCACGTTCCATGAGGTCTCGCCGGCGCTGCGCCGGACGCTTCAGAATGAGCACCACCTCGACGTCGAGCAATGGGAGCAGCGGCTGGGTGAGATCCTGCGCGCGCCTCAGGCTCGCGAACCCGTCGAGCAGAACGAACTCTTCGAGTGACGACGCCCCCGCCCGGCTCCTCGTGGTTCGGCCACCCCCGCGGTCTCTCCACGCTTTTCTTCACCGAAATGTGGGAGCGGTTCAGCTACTACGGGATGCGCGGGTTCCTGATCCTGTACATGACGAAGGCGCTCGGCTTCACCGATTCGCACGCCGGCGCCGTCTATGGCAACTACGTCGGCAGCGTGTGGGTCACGCCGATCCTCGGGGGCCTCATCGCGGATCGCTGGCTCGGCCAGTATCGCAGTGTGCTCATCGGCGGGATCATCATCGCCCTCGGACACTTCACGCTCGCCTTTCACGCGCTGCCGTTCTTCTACGTCGGCCTGACGCTCATCGTGATCGGGACGGGATTGCTCAAGCCCAACGTCAGCGCCATGGTCGGGGCGCTGTACGAGGCGGGGGATGGTCGGCGCGACGCGGGCTTCTCGATCTTCTACATGGGGATCAACCTGGGTGCGTTCCTCGGACCGCTCATCGCCGGGAAGCTCGCGGAGGGATTCGATTGGCATCTCGGGTTCGCCTGCGCCGGCGTGGGGATGCTCTTCGGGTTGGTGCAGTATGTGCTCGGTCGCCGGCGCCTCCAGCCGGCGATCGATCGCCTCGCCTCACGACCCGAACCTGCCGCCGGCACGACGGCGAGCTCGAGCGAGCCATTCACCGCGCAGGATTGGCAACGTATGGCGGCGGTCGCGGTGTTGTTCTTGTTCGCCTCCTTCTTCTGGGGCGCGTATGAGCAGGCGGGATCCACGCTCGCTCTGTTTGCCGACCGCTACGTTCACCTCGAGATGCTCGGAATCAGGCTCTACGCGTCATGGTTCGTGTCCATCCAGGCCGCGTTCGTGATCGTGTTGTCGCCCATTTTCGCGTGGCTGTGGGTGAAGCTCGGGCCGCGGCAGCCGTCCTCGCCGGCGAAATTCGCACTCGCGTTGCTGTTCGTAGGCCTGGCATTCGTGCTTCTGATGCCGGCGGGAGCCATCGCGCAGGGTGGGGTGAAGATCAGTCCGCTTTGGCTCGTCGGCGTCTACTTCATCGAAGAGCTCGGAGAGCTGTGCCTGAGCCCGGTCGGGCTGTCGGCGGTGACGAAGCTCGCGCCCAGACAGGTGGTCGGGATCATGCTCGGGGTCTTCTTCCTCTCCAACGCCGTTGGCAACAAGCTGGCCGGTTGGTCGGCGGGGTTCATCGGTACGACGCCTCTCCCGACGCTGTTCGGCGCCACGGCCGCGGTCACGCTCGGCGCTGCGGCAGTCATGTTCGTGCTCATCAAGCCGGTCCAGCGACTGATGGGCGGGGTGCGCTAGCCTCTTTCCAGAAGCACTCTCCTCCCGTGAACCCCGGGCTTGCGCCCGGGGTCAGGTAGGCCGCTCCTCTCGAGTTCCGCGGGATTAAGTCCGGATGGCGCAGGAACTGCTCGGCGACGTAGCGGGTCGTCCGAGGAAGGTCGCGTTTGTGACTTGTTGTCACGAAGTAACCCCGCGCCCAGCGGACAGCACCAGTGACCCGTCGATTGGCGCGAGTTGCAGCCACCGATTTCGCGAGGCGCACGAAATCGCTCAGCCGGATGTCGGGTCGAAAGCTGACGACGAGGTGCACGTGATTTGCCAACACCGCGTTCCGGAATACGCGCACACCGGTCCCCTGGCACGCGCTCTCTACAGCACTCCGTACATCGCTCGCAGCGGCCGTATCGACACACCCGACTCGCTTCCAGGTGTGCCAGGTCACGTGGGCATACATCTGATAGGCGTGGTGGTTGGACATCGCGGTTGACTGACCCCGGGCGCAAGCCCGGGGATTAGGACAAGGGGAACCCGCTTCTGACTGACCCCGGGCGCAAGCTCGGGGTCCCTAGGAGCCGTGCAAGTTTGTCGAGGAGCTTCGCGAGGATCAGCATCGAAACCACGCAACCGGGAACACGACCTTGCGCGAGCCCGCCCCTCAGTTGAACCGCGTCGTCCGCCAGAGTAGCCAGCCGGTCCCGGCGAGCAGCGCCAGCATCGCCACCGTGAGACCCGCGACCCATCCCCAGCCGAGCGTCAGCTGGGGTACGCGGGCTACCATCCCGAACCCGATGAAGGTCGCGGTAGCGCCTCCGACCAGTGTCCAATCGAGCCATGTGCGGCGGCTGGGAGACGCGCTGGAGCTTTCGCCGGCGAGCGCGGCGCGGACGTACGCCGGGTCGATGCCGTAGCGCGCGCCTTCACGCGCCGCCGCCTCCTGCCAATGGCGGTGCTCGGCACCCGTGGCGGAGGCCAGCGCGATCGCGACCGCGCCCAGCGCCATCAGCAGCGACCCGCCGATCACCTGTCCATAGGTGGTCGCCGCACCGCCGCGCAGCTCGCCGAACACCAGCAACCCCCACAGGAGCCCCCACAGCTGGTTGGTGTTGGACAGCGGAATCCCCCGGCTGATGCCGACATATTTCGCGGCATACTGCTGGAACAGATCGCCCACCACCCACACGAACCCGCCGAGCAGGAGCCAGAACAGGACGTCGCGCGCGCCGGCGAGCTCCGCCGCGAGTGCGGCGACGCCGCCGCGGTCGGCGAGCGCGAGCGCCACCATCATCACGACCTCGCCCACCGTGAAGAACGTGATGAAGGCCAGCGGGTTCATGCCGGTGAGGTAGGCTTTGCGATAAGGGATGTACATCGTGCCCCACAGCACACCGGCCGCGAGCGCTGCGGCCACACCCCGCGCCGCATGTCCCGAGGGTGCTCCGGCCGCCGACGCGACGGCGAGGAGCGTCGCGCCCGCGAACATCAGCGCGGCGCCACCGAGCACGCCGAGGCGGCGCCGCCAGCCGGTGCCGTGGAGCTCGTTGAAGAACACCGCACCCCACAGGATTCCCAGCAGGCTGTTCGCGTTCCACAGGGGAAACGCGATGCTCAAGCCGATGTCGCGGATGGCGAAGATGGTGAGCGTGTTGGCGACGGCCCAAAGACACCCGGCCAGCACCGCCCACACGATGAGGTGAGGCGCCTGCCGCACGTCCGCCCCGATCGCCGCCGTGCCGCGGAGCAGGGCGGGCAAGCTCCACCGCGCGAGGAACACTCCCAGCACCATGGCCAGCGAGATCACGACGGGTGAAAGGCCGAGGATCACCATCTTGGTGGGCGCTTCGGCTGCACCCAGCCATGCCCCGGCGGTAAAGCCGCTGGCGATGCCGGCAAGCTGCAGGTGGCGCAGCCGGCGGGCGTCGAGCTCGGGGGCGGGTGTTAGCGGATCCACCACAGGACCAGCAGGCCGGCGATGAGAACGGCGACGGGCACCCACAGCTGGGGGTCGCGCAGCATGGCGGCGAGGCGCGGGCTCACAGGGGCTGCTCGGCGAAGTGACAGGCCGCGAGCTGCCCCGGTGCGACCTCGCGCAGCGCCGGCGGCTCCGTGCGACAGCGCGTGTCCTTCTTGGGGTGCGGGCAGCGCGGGTGGAAGGGGCAGCCCGGCGGCGGGTGCGCGGGGGACGGCACGTCGCCCGATAGCACGATGCGCTGCCGCTGCGCCTTGGGATCGGGCACCGGGACGGCGGAGAGCAGCGAGGTGGTGTAGGGATGACGGGGCCCGGAATACAGGGCGGGCGCGGGCGCGCGCTCCACGATCTTGCCGAGGTACATCACCGCCACGTGATCCGCGATGTGCTTGACGACCGCGAGATCGTGGGCGATGAAGAGGTAGGTGAGCCGTCTGCGCTGCTGCAGGTCGGCGAGCAGGTTCAGGACCTGCGCCTGCACCGACACATCGAGCGCGCTCACCGGCTCGTCGAGTACGAGGAATTGCGGCTCGACCGAGAGGGCGCGGGCGATCCCCACACGCTGCCGCTGTCCGCCCGAGAGCTCGTGCGCATAGCTCTGCGCGAAGCCGGGGTCGAGGCCCACCTCCTCGAGCAGGGCCGCAATGCGTCGCTCGGCATCGGCCCCGCGCGCGAGCCGATGGATCGCCAGCGGCTCGGCGAGCATCTGGCGCACCGTCATGCGCGGGTTGAGCGAGCCGTAGGGGTCCTGAAACACGATCTGCATGCGGCGCCGCAGCGCACGCAGCGCGCTGGCCCCGAGGGCGACCACGTCCTGACCGTCGATCGTGACGCGCCCCGCGTCCGGCTCGATCAGGCGCAGGATTGTCCGTCCCACGGTCGACTTGCCGCATCCCGATTCGCCCACGAGCCCCAGCGTCTGGCCGGGTGCGATCGCGAACGACACGTCGTCCACGGCGCGCACCACGGCGCGTGGCCGGCCCAGGCCGAGCCACGCGCGCTCGCCCGGGAAGTGCTTGACGAGTCCCCGCACGTCCACGAGCGCGGGCGTCATGGGTGTGGCGTGCGACGCCGCGGGTCGGTGAGGAGCCAGCAGCGCACGGTGTGAGTGCCGGGGTCTCCCCCGCCCCCGGCGTCGAGCAGGGGCGGCGCCTCCGCGCGACAGCGGTCCCAGGCGTATGGGCAGCGGGGATGGAACCGGCAGCCGTCCGGCCACGCGGTCGCGGCGGGCACCTGGCCCGGGATGCCGTGCAGCCGGCCGTGCTCCCGGGCCGGTGGGGCGTCGAGCCGCGGCACCGAGGCAAGCAGCCCCTCCGTGTACGGGTGCAGTGGGCGCGCGAACAGCGCCGCGGTCGGCGCCTGCTCGACGACCTGACCCGCGTACATCACCACGACGCGGTCGGCGCTGCCCGCTACGACCCCGAGGTCGTGCGTGATGAGCATGACCGCCATGCCAAGCTCGGCCTGCAGCCGGTCGAGCAGCTCGAGGATCTGCGCCTGGATCGTCACGTCGAGGGCCGTGGTGGGCTCGTCGGCAATGAGCAGCTTGGGGTGGCACACGAGCGCCATCGCGATCATCACGCGCTGGCGCATGCCCCCGCTCATCTGATGGGGGTAGTGATCCACCCGCTCCTCGGGGTCGGGGATTCCCACGAGCTTGAGCATCTCGATCGCGCGAGTCCGTGCGGCCCGGCGCGACAGCCGCTGGTGCACGATGGCCGCCTCGGCGATCTGATCGCCCACGGTGAACACCGGGTTGAGCGACGTCATCGGCTCCTGGAAAATCATCGCGATCTGGTTGCCACGGATCGCCCGCAGCTCCCTGGGCTCCAGGGTCAGCAGGTTGCGTCCTTCGAACTCGATGAAGCTCCCGGGACGGATATGGCCGGGGGGCTCGGGGATGAGACGGAGAATGGAGAGCGACGTGACGGTCTTGCCGCAGCCCGACTCGCCCACGATGCCGAGCGTCTCACCCGGCAGCACCTCGAACGAGACGCCGTCCACGGCCCGCGCGGTGCCGCTGCCGTGCTCGGTGACGAAGTAGGTCTTGAGATCACGCACGCGGAGCAGAGGCTCCGTCACGCCGCCTCCTTGCGGGGGTCGAGCGCGTCGCGCAGCGCGTCGCCCACCGCGTTCAGCGCCATCACGACGAGCGAGATCGCCAGCCCGGGAAAGGTCGACGACCACCACGCGACGGCCATCTTGTGCCAACCGTCGGCAATCATATTGCCCCAGCTGGGCGTCGGCGAGGGAACGCCCAGCCCGAGGAACGAGAGCCCTGCTTCGAGCAGCATCATGTGGCCGATGCCGAGGGCCCCAGAGACGATGATCGGGGCCGCCGCATTGGGAAGAACGTGGCGAAAAATAACGCGTCCCGCGCCGGCGCCCAGCGCCCGCGCCGCGGCGACGAACTCGCGCTCGCGCAGACTGAGCACTTCCGCGCGCACGAGCCGGCTGGTCCCGAACCACCCCGTGAGTCCGATCAGCAGCACGAGCACCCACAAGGCGATGTGCTCCCACAGCGCCGCGGCCATCAACAAGACAAAAATGCGGGGCATCGCGAGGCCCACGTCGACGAGCCGCATGAGCGTGGTGTCCACCCAACTTCGGAAATAGCCCGCGACCGCGCCCACCGCCGTGCCGACCGTCGCGGCGACGAGCATCGCCACGGCTCCGATGCCGAGCGAGACGCGCGCCCCGTACACGAGCCGGCTCCAGACGTCCCGGCTGAACGGGTCGGTGCCGAGCAGGAACTGCGCGGACGGCGGCCGATCGGGGTGCGCGATGTCGATCTGGTAGTAGGGGGCGTACGGCGCCACGACGGGTGCGGCGATGGCGACGGTCACGAAGAACGCGAGCAGGAACAACCCGGGCGCCGCCGTCGGGTGCCGGAAGAACCGCCGGCCCGACGCCGTCTTCCGCACGCGTCGTCGCAGCGCTGCAACCACCGTGATGGCCAGGACTACGGCCCCGCTCAATGCGAGCCAGTTCCAGAGGTTCAGGCGCCCCCCCCTCCCCCTCCCTCTTCCCCCCGCACCCGGATCCGTGGGTCCGCCACGGCATACAACGCGTCGGCGATCAGGTTGCCCAGGACCACCATCGTGCTCGTGAGCAGCGCCGCACCCGTGACCACCGGGTAGTCGCGCTGGAAGATGGCGTTTACGGCCAGCCGGCCCATCCCGGGCCACGCGAACACCGTCTCGATCAGGACCGCCCCGGTAAAGAGGAAGGGGAAGGCCAGGCCGAACAGCGTGATGATGGGGAGGAGGGCGTTGCGAAGCGCATGCACCAGCAGCACCCGCCGTTCCCGCAGGCCCTTGGCGCGGGCGGTCCGCACGTAGTCCTGACCGACGACCTCGAGCATGGCCGCCCGCTGGTAGCGCGCCGTGCTCGCCGCGCCCACGAGACCGAGGGTGAGAGCGGGGAGCGTGAGGTGCCAGAGGAAATCGAGCAGGCAGTACGACGAGTCGACCCGGGGACACAAAATAGGATCGTGCATCCCGCCCGCGGGGAACCAGCGCAGCCACTGTGCGAACACCAGCAGCAGGACCAGTCCCAGCCAGAACACCGGCATTGAGTTGACGAGCAGCGCGACATTCCCGACTGCGACGTCGCCGAACCGGCCCGCCTGCACGGCCTGATAGATCCCGAGCGCCAGACCGAGCGCGAAGTCGATCAGCAGGGCGGCGAAGGCGAGGACGAAAGTGTTGGGAATCGCGTCGGCGAGCGCGTCGGCAACGGGCCGGTGCAGCCCGAAAGAGTAACCCATCTTCCCATCGACCAGGGCGGCCAGGTATTTCACGTATTGCACGTACAGCGGCTTGTCGTACCCGAACACTCTGCGCTCCCGCTCGCACACGTCGGGCGGCAGCGGTCGTTCCCCGCCGCACGGCGTGCCTTGGGCGAGGTGAACGACGAAGAAGCTGATGGTGACGACCGCGAACACGATGGCGATCGACGCGACGAGCCGCCGCACCAGCCACGCCGCCACCTAGCGCTCCACGCGGTCTCGATCCGTCAGTCGGTCAGCGGGAATGCGCCATGTGCGCAGCAGGGCGAGCCAGGAGTCGGGCCGAATCGTCACGTCCGCGATCCGCTTGTGGACGGCGGCGACGTTGGCGGTAGCGAACAGGAAAATGCCGGGGGCGTCCCGGTTCAGCGTCTCGACGGCCGCCCGCCAGGCGCGGCGGGCCTGGTCGCGGTTCGCCGCCGACGCCACGGCCTGGTCCACCAGGCGGTCGACGTCCGGGTTGTCGTAGCGGCCATAGTTGGAGCGCCCGAACCCCGCCGGCGTCCAGGTCTGGGGAAAGCCCGACGAGGGCGTCGGGTCGGTGTTCCACACGTTGAGGAGCGCGTCAAACCGGCCGGCGCGCGCGCGCTCGTTGAACACGCTGAAGTCAACCTCGTCGAGCTGAACGTCCACCCCGGCGATCCGGAACTGCTCCTGCAGCAGGCGCGCGTACTGCTTGCGGATGGCGCTGGTCGTGGGAAGGAGCAGCCGGAACGCGAGCGGGCGGCCGTCCTTATCGCGGATGCCGTCGCCGTCCGAGTCGGTCCAGCCGGTCCGGGTGAGCAGCCGCGCCGCCTGGCCGCTGTCGTAGGGCAGCTCGCGGATTTCCGGGTCCCAGATCCACCACAGTTGCGACAGCGGGCCCGGTGGGACCTTGGCGAACTCGCCGAACACGTTGCGCAGCAGCCGCTCGCGATCCGTGGCCATGAGGAGCGCCCGCCGCAGGTCGCGGTCGCCGAACAGCGGGTGAGGCTTCGTGGTGTCGCCCGGCGTGACCAGGTTGAATCCTACGTAGCCGTACGCCGACCCCTTGTAGGGGTAGGTCGAGAGCGCGGTGTCCGCGCGGGCGCGCTGCACGTTGTCGGGCGAGACCAGCACTTCCACCGCGTCCGCGTCGCCTGCGATCAGCTGGGTGACGGCCACCTGCTGGTCGGGGGTGAAGCGCCAGATCACGCGCCGGAGGTGGGGGCGGCCGAGGAAGAAGGTCGAGTCCGCCGCGAGCTCGATGCTCTCGCCGGCTTTCCACGCGACGAAGCGGTACGGCCCGTCGCCCACGGGCGCCCGCCCGAACGCCGTGCTGCGCCACTGATCGCGCGGCACCTCGCGCAGGAGGTGTGCCGGCAGGATGCGCAGGTGGTACACGGCATCGTAGAACATCTCGGGATAGCGCTGCCGGAAGCGAAACACGACCGTGAGCGAATCGCGCGTCGTGACGGCGGCGACATGGCGCAGCGAGGAACGGAACGAGGAGTTGACGAGCGTATCGGTGTATGCGTCGTACGTGAATGCCACGTCCGCGGCCGTCACCGGCTGGCCGTCCTGCCACCGTGCGCGCGGGTCGAGGTGAAACACCAGCGTCGTCGGAGCGTCCCACTCCCACCGCTCGGCCAGCTGTGGCTGGAAGTCCTCGTCGCCGATCGTGTTTCCCGAAGCCCCCAGGTCCGCGAGCTTGAGAAACAGCTGATCCGTCACGTCCCGCGTGATCGCGAACTCGCTGACGGGCGGAAGCAGGATATCCGGCTCCCCTCCGGAGGCGATGACGATCGTGCCGCAATATGCGCCGGTGCAGCCGACCGGGCGCTCGCACCCGGCGACCAGGATGAGGCCGGCGAGGGCGGCCAGGGTCGGGCCGATAGGTGGGCGGGCAGTTGGCATGGCGCCTAAGATTTCACGCGACACCTAGCGGCGCCAGATGCGAAAGCAAGGTTGTGGGGGAGGTGACTTCGTCGCCCCAGGCGGCGACGATCGCGTCCGCGACCTCGTGAAAACTCACGTGTCGTCGCAGCACGCCCGACAGCGTCGTTTCGCCGCTGACCGCGGACG
Source organism: Gemmatimonadales bacterium (assembly GCA_035488835.1). Classification (GTDB taxonomy): domain Bacteria; phylum Gemmatimonadota; class Gemmatimonadetes; order Gemmatimonadales; family GWC2-71-9; genus AG41. The sequence goes on along the minus strand of DATHKX010000112.1, from coordinate 7,068 downwards.
CCTGACGGCTCACGACCCGGACGATCTCTTGCGAGCCATCGAGCAGGATCGACCCATGCTGCAAGAATGCGCCTCTCTTCCGGACCTGTGCCGAGCCGACCAGCTTGCGACCGGCGACGAGTACCTCGCCGCCGACCGGAGTCGTGAAGCAAGACGCGGGCTGGTCGACCCTCCCGGATGATGGAGGTTGGTGGGGCGCCAGAGTGGCATCGGCTCCGAGGGACCGGAGCGCCGCGGCGATGCGTTCATGGATGGTGTGGTACGCGTTACGCAACGAGCCGAACGCCGCCACCGGGGCGGCCACCGCGTAGGTCACCTCATGCTCGTGCCACACGGCCCTTCCGCCGGTGGGGCGTCGCACGATGTCGAGCCCGCGCTGCCCAATGGCTGCCCGGTCGTAGTGCGCCGCCGCCTCGTTCCGGCCCAACGAGAGACACGGCGGGTCAAAGCGGTACAGCCGCAGGAAGGCTCGCCCCGTGCGGGCGGCCTCGGCGAGGAGACCCGTGTCGATCGCCATGTTGGCCGCCCCGCTGCGGCCCGCCGGATCGAGCAGGAGCTCAGTCAGCAGCAAGCGCGTACGCCTCCATCGGCGGGCAGACGCACACCAAGTTCCGGTCGCCGTAGGCGCCGTCCACGCGGCTCACCGACGGCCACACCTTGTGCGACCGCGTCCAGACGGCGGGGAAGGCGGCGCGCTCGCGCGTATACGGGCGGTCCCACGCGTCGGCGATGACATCTTCCAGCGTGTGCGGCGCATTCGTGAGCAGGTTCTTGTTGCGCGGCTGCGTCCCGTCCTCCACCTCGCGGATCTCCTGGCGGATCGAGATCAGTGCGTCGCAGAAGCGGTCCAGCTCTTCCTTCGACTCGCTCTCAGTGGGCTCGATCATCAGGGTGCCCGCGACCGGGAACGAGACCGTCGGCGGATGGAAGCCGTAGTCGATGATGCGCTTTGCGATGTCCTCCACCTCGATGCCGGCCGAGGCCTTGAAGGGCCGACAATCGATGATGCACTCGTGTGCGACCAGGCCGTTTTGCCCGGTATAGAGAAGCGGGTAGTGCGCCGCGAGCCGGCGCGCCATGTAGTTGGCGTTGAGGATCGCCATCTTGGTCGCCTCCACGAGCCCCTCGCGCCCCATCAGCGCGACGTAGGCCCATGAGATCGGCAGGATCCACGCGCTGCCCCACGGCGCCGCCGACACGGTCCCGCAGGGCTGCTGCTGGCGCAGCGGCACCACCGGGTGGTCCGGCAGGAATGGGCCGAGGTGCGCCGCCACGCAGATCGGGCCCATTCCTGGCCCTCCACCGCCGTGGGGAATGCAAAAGGTCTTGTGCAGGTTCAAGTGGCACACGTCGGCGCCGACGTCGGCGGGGCGGACCAGGCCCACCTGCGCGTTCATGTTCGCGCCGTCCATGTACACCTGCCCGCCGTGTGCGTGGATGATCTCGCACACCTGCCGGATGGACGCCTCGAAGACGCCGTGGGTCGACGGGTACGTGATCATGAGCGCCGCGAGCGTGTCCTTGTGCTCGGCCGCCTTGGCGCGCAGGTCCGCCACGTCGATGTTGCCGCGGGCATCCGACTGCACGGGCACGACGTTCAAACCGGCCATCACGGCGCTCGCGGGGTTGGTCCCATGCGCCGACGTCGGGATCAGGCAGGTGGTGCGGTGCCCTTCACCGCGGGAGCGGTGATAGGCCCGGATCACGAGCAATCCCGTGAACTCACCCTGCGCCCCCGAGTTCGGCTGCAACGAGACCTTCGGGAAGCCGGTGATCTCGGCCAGCATGTCCTCGAGCTGGCGGAACAGCGTGCGGTAGCCGGTGGCCTGCTCCCGCGGCGCGAACGGGTGCAACCGGTTGAACTCACGCCACGACAGCGGGACCATCTCGGTGGTGGCGTTGAGCTTCATCGTGCACGAGCCGAGGGGGATCATCGCCGACGTGAGCGACAGGTCGCGTGCTTCGAGCCGCTTGATGTAGCGCAGCATCTCGGTCTCGGAGCGGTAGCGGTGGAACACCGCATGCGTCAGGTAGGACGAGGTGCGGTGCAGCGACTCGGGGATCGACGGGTCGGCTTTGGCGCCGAGGTCTTCGACCATGAAGGGCAGCACTTCGTTGAGCGAGAACGCCGTGACGAGGTCGGCGAGGTCACCGAGCGCCGTGGCCTCGTCGAGCGAGATGCCGATTCGTGTGGGAGAGATGACCCGCAGATTGATGCGGCGCGCCCGCGCCGCGTCGAGCAGCCGCGGCAGCACCCACGACTCCACCTCGACGCACAGCGTGTCGAAGAACGACGAGTGCACGACCCGATAGCCCAGCCGGGTGACGGCCTGCGCGAGCAGGACGGCGAGCGTATGCACCCGCTCGGCGATGCGGCGCAGCCCTTCGGGCCCGTGATACACGGCGTACATGCTCGCCATCACGGCGAGCAGCACCTGCGCGGTGCAGATGTTGCTGGTGGCCTTCTCGCGCCGGATGTGCTGCTCGCGCGTCTGCAGCGCCATGCGGAGCGCGGGGCGGCCGGCGGCATCCCGGGACACCCCGATGATGCGGCCGGGTACATGGCGTCGGTGCGCCTCGCGCGTCGCGAAGAACGCCGCGTGCGGGCCGCCGTACCCCATGGGCACGCCGAAGCGTTGTGAGTTCCCGACGGCGATGTCCGCGCCCCACTCCCCCGGGGGCGTCAGCAGGGTGAGCGCGAGCAGGTCGGTCGCGACAGTCACGAGCGCCCCCGCGGCATGCGCCTTGTCGCAGAAGGCGCGATAGTCCTCGATTTTCCCGTCCGTCGTGGGATACTGCAGCAGGGCGCCGATCACGCCGGGCCGGAACTCGAAGCTCGCGGGATCCGCGATGACGGTCTGCACCCCGCGCGCCTCCGCCCGGGTCCGCACGACCGCGATCGTCTGCGGGTGGCATCCCTCGGCGATCATGAACATCGGGGTGGTGCCGGCCGGCACCGTCGCGACCGCTTCGGTCAGGTTCATCGCTTCGGCGGCGGCGGTGGCTTCATCGAGGAGCGAGGCGTTGGCGATCGGCAGGGCGGTGAGGTCGGCGACCATCGTCTGGAAGTTGAGCAGCGCCTCGAGCCGGCCCTGCGCGATCTCCGGCTGGTACGGCGTGTAGGCCGTGTACCAGCCCGGGTTCTCGACGATGTTGCGTTGGATCACCTGCGGTGTGAACGAGTGGTGATAGCCCATCCCGATGTAGGAGCGATACAGCTGGTTCTGGGCGGCGAGTCCGCGCAGCGCCTGCAGCACCTCGCGCTCGGTTCGGCCCGGCGGCAGGGCCAGCGCGCGCCGCAGGCGGATGTCCTGCGGCACGACGGCGTCGATGAACGCATCGAGCGACTCGTATCCCAGGGTGGCGAGCATGCCCCGTGTCTCGTCGGGACTGGGTCCGATGTGACGGTTCACGAACCGGTCGGCAGGAGCGAGAGAAGCGCGTACCGTCACCATAAGCGAAGTCGCCTGGCCTCGTCAGGAAAGGGTGTGAGCGTCGCCCGGCGCGAGCACCACGACGCGGGCGCGGCCGCCGACCTGGCGCTTGAACTGCTCCGGGTCGGCCTTGATCACATCCCATGTATTGTAGTGCATCGGAATCACCGCGCGGGGCTGCACGAACTCGACCGCGCGCACCGCGTCTTCGATTCCCATCGTGTAGTTGTCGCCGATCGGAACGAGCATCGCGTCCACCCGGCCGGCGAGCAGCTGCATTTCCATGGTCAGACCCGTGTCACCACAGTGATACACGGTGTGCCCACCCATCGTTACGACCACCCCGCAGGGGTTGGTCGTGAACTGGCCCGTCGCGTCTCCCTCCACGGCGCCCCCGTGGAACGCCGGGACGAGCTTGACCCGGCCGAAGGGGAAGTGCCGGGCACCGCCGATGTGCATGGCATGCACCGTGGCCCCGCGCTCGCCGCAAAACCGGGCCAGCTCCGCCGTGGCGACGATCGTCGCGCCGTCCCGCCGGGCGATCGGGATCGCGTCCCCCAGGTGGTCTCCGTGACCGTGCGACAGCAGCACGGCGTCGATTTTCGGGAGCCGCGCGAGCGGGATGTCGGTCGCGGGATTGCCCGTGAGAAATGGGTCGATGATCACTCGGCGGCCGTCGGCTTCGAGCGTGAAGCAGGCGTGGCCGTGGAACGTAAGCGTGAGCATGACGGACGACGCTATTGCCCGATGTGCTTCTTGTACGCCTCATTGCTCAGCAGCTGGTCGACCTCCGCGGCATTCTTGGCCCGGAGCTTGATCATCCAGCCCGCGCCATACGGGTCGCGATTCACGAGCGCCGGGTCGCCCTCGAGCGCCGTGTTCACGTCGGTCACCGTTCCCGCGAGGGGCGCGTACAGCTCCGAGACGGCCTTTACCGCCTCGATCGTGCCGAACACGTCGCCGCGCCCAACGACGGCACCGACCTTGGGCAGGTCCACGAACACCACGTCGCCGAGCTCTCCCTGCGCGTAGTCGGTGATCCCGATCTGCACGACGGCGTCGGCGTCGGCGCCGGTCTGCTTCACGTATTCATGCTCTTTGGTGTAGCGGAGATCGGCCGGAATGTTCGCCATGCGGGGTCGCTCGCTCGCGGGCATGTGAGGTCGCGGCGAAGGTTACCGGGGCACCGAACCTCTGTCAAGGCAACGGGTTGGCAGATGGAAACAGATCGGACCGCGGCGCCAGGCCCGCCGCACCGGGTTCGACCAGGAGCACCCGCCCGGCGCCCCAGGGCCGAAGGTCGAGCCGCACGGCCACGGGATCAGGGTCGTCGGAGAGGGACGTGAGCACGCCCGCACGACCCGCGTGCGCCCAAGCCTGTTCCGCGCCCGCCGCGGCCGTCGCGGTCGCCACGATCGCGTCGGGCGGCGCGGGCTGGCCTAATGCCTTCGCGATCGCGGCCGCGTCGCCCGTCACCCGGCGTACCGCGAGCCCCGCGTCCGCGTAGCGGGCTGCGATCGGGTTGAGTGTGGGCTGCTCGCGCGCCTCCGCGGCGGCGAGCAGCAGCACGCGCGCCGGTCGTCCCCCCAGGGCCGCGACCGCCGCCCGGTGGCGCAGCTCGTCGAACGCCGCACGGGCCTGTCGCTCGAGCTGCTTGAGCGAGCCCTCGTTCCCGATCACGAAGTCGCTCTTGGCCCGCTTGCGCTCAGCGGGCATCTGGGCCGCGATCATCCGGTCGGCCTCGTCGTTCGAGAGTCCGCGCATGGCGCGCAGCCGGGTGCGCCGCAGCGCCGTGCTCGCGTCCACCAGGACCACGGCATCGAACTGGGTAGGGTCGAGCGCCTCGAACAGCAGGGGGATGTCGTTGACGACGAGCAGGTCGCCGCCCTCCCGGGCGGCGCGCAGCAGCTCATCGCGGCGGCGACGCACGGCGGGGTGGACGATCTGATTGAGCGCGTCGAGCGCCGTCTGATCGCCCATCACCTTGCCCCGCAGCGCCGCGCGGTCGAGGGTCCCGTCAGGGGCCAGGACGTCCGCGCCGAAGCGGCCCGCGATCGCCGCCAGCACCTCGCCGCCGGGCGCCTGGGCCTCGCGGGCGAGGGCGTCCGCGTCGATGATCGTCGCACCCCAGCGCTGGAAGAAATCGACGACGGTCGATTTGCCCGCGGCGATGTTGCCGGTGAGCGCGACGTTCAGCACTCAGAGTAGCGCCGTCTGGTCTTCATCCGCCCTCGGCACCTTGTGGCAATGGCGGCACCTCGCCTCGTAGGACTCCCGGCCCCCCACCATGATGGTCGGGCTTTCCCACAGCGCCGGCCGTCCGTTCACGAGACGCTGGTTGCGGCTCGCCGGCCCGCCGCACACGACGCAAATTGCCTGGAGCTTGTCGACGATCTCGGCGACGGCGAGGAGTGTGGGCATCGGGCCGAACGGCAGGCCGCGGAAATCCATGTCGATCCCGGCCAGCACGATCCGCACCCCCCGGTCGGCGAGCCGATTTGCCACCGTCACGATGCCGTCGTCCAGGAACTGCACTTCGTCGACCGCGACCACTTCGGTCCCGGGCCGCACGGCGCGCAGGACCGCGTCTGAGGAATCCACGGGCTCGGCTTCCACCGTACCGCCGTCGTGCGTGCTCACGGTGTAGAGCCCGGCGTAGCGGGCATCGAGATGCGACTTGAAGACCTGGACGTGCTTGCGCGCGATCACCGCCCGCCGGACGCGGCGCACCAACTCTTCGCTTTTCCCGGAAAACATCACGCCGGCAATGACTTCGATCCAACCGGGGCGCGTACCGTGGAACATTGCCGTCCTTACGGCTTGGCGTCTTGGCGTCTGGCAACGGGGCGGGGGAAGGCTAGTCGGGCGGAGAGGGTGGGTCAAGGAAATGCCGCTATCTTGCGGATTTTCGGGGGGGTACCCCATATTGTGGCGGTTTCATGCGGGTTTTCTCGTGCTACCCCGCAGAACGGGCGGAATTCCAAGGGTTTTCACTGCCCTAGACCCTCACAAGGAGACGCCGTGAACAAAGCCGAACTGACCGCCGCACTGGCCATGCGGACCAAGATGTCCAAGGCCGACGCGGGCCGGGCGATCGAGGCCCTGTTTGACGACAAGGGGATCATCGCCGGCGAGCTGAAGAAGGGCGCGAAGGTCCAGATCACCGGCTTCGGGAATTTCGAAGCCCGCAAGCGGGCGGCGCGCATGGGCCGCAATCCCAAGACGGGCAGCGCGATTCAGATCAAGGCGTCGATCGCACCCGCGTTCCGCGCCGGCAAGCAGCTGAAGCAGGTCGTAAACAAGAAATAACCCGACGCGTGAGCGTCGGGTTTGCTGTTCACGGGCCGCCCCGCTGGGCGGCCCGTCGGCGTTTTCAGCGCACTGGGACGCGGTCCGGCGGGTTACCGCTCCCGATCGAGGCGGGCCAGCACCCGACGCCCACGGATCGTGGCGCCCGCGAGGCCCCGCACCGCCCGCTCGGCGGCCCCGGGCGCCACTTCCACCAGACTGAACGTTTCGCGCACCTCGATGCGCCCGATGTCGCCCTTCGCGAGCCCCGCCTCGCGGATGAGCGCGCCGACCATATCCTTCGCCGACGCGCGGTCCTTCTTCCCCACGTTGACGAAGACTTTCA
>DATHKX010000111.1:0-8316 GCA_035488835.1 Gemmatimonadales bacterium | reverse complement strand
CTGGAGCTCAGCTCGTCTGCCTGCCGGAGCTGTTCCGGTCGCAATACTTCGCACAGCGAGAGGATCCCGAGCTGTTCGACCTGGCCGAGCCCGTCCCCGGGCCGAGCACCGAAGCCCTTGGCCAGGTGGCGAAGCAGGCGGGCGTCGTCGTAATCGCGCCCGTGTTCGAGCGCCGCGCCGCCGGCCTGTACCACAACAGCGCCGCGGTGATCGACGCCGACGGGCGCATGGTCGGGATCTACCGCAAGATGCACATCCCTGATGATCCGGCCTACTACGAAAAGTTCTACTTCACTCCGGGCGACCTGGGCTTCCGTGCGTTCGACACACGCGTGGGACGGATCGGGACGCTCGTCTGCTGGGACCAGTGGTATCCCGAAGGCGCCCGCCTCACGGCGCTGCAGGGCGCCAACGTGCTGTTCTATCCGACGGCGATTGGCTGGCACCCGAAGGAGAAGGCGACGCACGGCGCTCAGCAGCTCGACGCTTGGCGCACCATCCAGCGGAGCCACGCGATCGCGAACGGTTGTTACGTCGCAGCGGTGAACCGGGTCGGCCACGAGCGACCCGCCGGCACCGCCGGCGATGGCATCGAGTTCTGGGGCTCGTCGTTTCTCGCCGATCCGTTTGGCGCCATCGTGGCCGAGGCGCCCAAGGACCGCGAGGCCATCGTGCTGGGTGAGATCGACCTCGGGCGCATCGAGGAAGTCCGACGCGGCTGGCCGTTTCTGCGCGACCGCCGGATCGACGCTTACGCGGGGATCGGCAGCCGCTTCCTCGACGACCACCCGTAGTGCCTCCCCCTCCCGCCCGCGCCGATACCCCGGCCGCCCTTGGCTTCCGCATGCCCGCCGAGTGGGAGCCGCATCACGCCACGTGGCTCGGGTGGCCGCATAACGCCAGCGACTGGCCGGGTAAATTCGCTCCGATTGCGTGGGTGTATGGCGAGATCGTGCGGGCGCTGGTCCCGGGCGAAATCGCCCGCATTCTCGTGAACTCCGCCGGGCACGAGCGGCAGGCGCGGCACGTGCTCGCGCGCGCGGGCGTGGATCTCGCCCGTGTCGAGTTCTTCCGCTTCCCCACCGATCGAGGCTGGACCCGTGATTTCGGGCCCGTGTTCGTCCGGCGCACGACCCCGCGGCGGGAGGTGGCGATCGCGCGGTTCCGCTTCAACGCCTGGGCCAAGTATCCCGACTGGAAGAAGGACGACCGGATTCCCGAGCGCGTGGCCGCGCGGCTCGAGCTGCGCCTGTTCCGCGCGCGGGCCGGTGCGCGAGAGGTGGTGCTCGAGGGCGGCAGCATCGACGTGAACGGGCAAGGCGCCCTCCTCACAACGGAGGAGTGTCTGCTCGATCCCGCGGTGCAGGTCCGGAACCCGGGGCTCGGGCGCGGCGAGATCGAAGCCGTGCTGCGCGACCAGCTCGACGTGACGAACGTCCTGTGGCTCGGTAAAGGAATCGCGGGCGACGACACGCACGGCCACATCGACGACCTGTGCCGCTTCGTCAACCCCCGCACGGTCGCACTGTGCCGGGAGACGGACCCTCACGACGCGAACTATCGCGCACTCGAGGAAAACCGCGAGCGCCTGCAGGGGATGCGACTCGAGGATGGCTCCAAGATCGAGGTGGTCGATCTCCCGATGCCCGCAGCGCTCTCCTTCGAGGGCCAGCGTCTCCCCGCAAGCTATGCGAACTTTTACATCGCAAACGGCGCCGTCCTGGTGCCGACGTTCAACGACCCCAAGGACCGCGTGGCGCTCGGCATTCTTGCGGAGCTGATCAATGACCGACCGATCATAGGAATCCATGCAGTCGATCTGGTGTGGGGGCTCGGCACCCTGCATTGTCTTACTCAACAGGAGCCTGCAGCATGAACACCGCCACCCAACCGTTCGGCCTCTCCGCCATCGGCCAGATCTTCGTGCGGGCCAAGGATCTCGACCGCGCCGTCCGGTTCTACCGCGACACGCTCGGGATGCCGTTTCTCTTTCAGGCGCCGCCGCAGATGGCGTTCTTTCAGTGCGGCGCGACCACTCTCTTGGTGGGCGTCCCGGAAGCGCCGGAGTTCGACCATCCCGCATCCACCATCTATTATCTCGTGCCCGACATCGCAGCCGCGCACGCGACGCTGCGCAGCCGAGCGGTGGAGTTCATCAGCGAGCCGCACCTCGTGCACCGCGCGCCGGACTACGAACTGTGGCTGGCCGACTTCCGCGACTCCGAGGGGAACGTGCTGGCGCTGATGGATCGGAAACGGCGCGCCTAACCGCCGTCCGGCTCGGGGCTTCCGGCCCTGAGTATCGTTCGAAAGCCCCTCCTGGAGCCCGGGCCCAGTGAATCCCCAACACCGCCAGGTCGTCCTCGTCGTTCTGCTCGCGGCAGCCTGCCGCGCGGGCGCGCCCCATGCGGAGCTTCCCCTCCCGCCGCCCGCTCCGGCGCCCGGGGACACCACCTGCACAATCGCAGCCGGCCGGGCGGCCGCGCGCGACACGATCACGCTCGCCGTCACCGACCCGGTCGACCCGGGACACGCTCCCCTGCCCCGCAACGACGCGGAGCGGTTGGTGTTCGGGCAGCTCTATGAGTCGTTGATTCGGGTGGACTGCCAAGGACGCCCGCTGCCCGGCCTCGCCGGTACGTGGGACCAGGCACCGGGAGATCGCTGGGGCTTCACGCTGCGCGACAACGCGCGATTCTGGGACGGGGCGCCGGTGACGGCACGCGACGTCCTTGCCTCCTGGCGGCTACACGACGCGACGCTCGCGGCGAGCCTCACCGTCACCGGCGACCGCACCTTCACCCTGCCGGCCTCCGGCCCGTTCCAGCGCTTGGCCGACCAGGCGCTGGCGGTCACCAAGCCCGCGCCTGGCGGCAGCTGGCCGATCGGGACCGGCCGCTACTGGATGACGAGCGGCGATCCCGCGTCGCCGGACGTGCTCGTGGCCCAGCCGATGGCGCGCACGGGACAACCCGTGGTGAAGATCGCCACAGTACCGGCGAGCGCCGCCCGGGACGCGCTCGATGGCGAAGCGGGCGTCCTCATTACGGACGACCCAGCGGCGCTCGAGTACGCGAGGACGCTGGCCGGGTACGTCGACGTCCCCCTCGAATGGAACCGGACGTACGTCCTGCTCGCCCCGGGGCGGGACAAAGCGGTGGTCGGTGACCTCCGCCTGGAGAGCCTCCGCGAGGCAGTGCGCGGCGATGCTCGTCCTGCCGAATGGTCGGGCCCCGGACGTTTCTGGTTCACCGATCTGGAGCCGTGCGGCGTCCCGGCGGGGCGCGACACGCTCGGAGCAGCCGGGCGGCGGCGCCGTGTCGTCTACAAGCAGAGCGACCGGAGCGCGGCCGATCTCGCGGCCCGCCTGGTGGGCCTGGGCGCCCTGGGCCGCGGCGCCGTCGCGGCAGGCGTGCCGGCGAGCGCTTTCGAATCCTCGCTTCGGACCGGCGGCGACGCCGCGTATGTGCTCGAGCTGCGGCGGCGCGTCTACGACGTGTGCCGTGCGGCGCTCGAGCTGCCGCCGTGGAGCTCGGCCGCCACGATCGAGCCGCTGCTCGACGTCCGCTCCCATGCCGTGGTCCGGCGTGGGCTCCCACGGATGACGCTCGACTGGGACGGCACGCTCCGCCTCACTCCGCCATGAGCTTTCGCGCCCGTCTCCTCCTCGGATTCGGCGCGGTGGTGCTCGTCCCCCTGACCGTGTTCGGTTGGCGGATTCGCGAGGTGATGGCGAACCGCCTGACCGCGGAATACCAGCAGCGGGTGGCGGCGCTCGTATCGGTGATCCGCGCGGACCTGGACCAGCGGAGCGCGGGGATCGCGCCGCGGCTCGCCGCCCTGCGCGATGCCATCGCTCGGGACAACCGATTTCGCGTCGCCGCGCTGCAGGGGGGCGAGCGCAGCTACCTGCTCGACTACGCCGGTGACGCCATGCGGCTGGCCGGGCTCTCGCTGCTGCAGATCCAGGACGAGACGGGCCGCATCGTGAGCTCCGGGCACTTCCGCAACGAGTACGATCAGTCCGACCCCGCGCTGCCGCGCCTCCTGGCGGCGGCTCCGGCGGGCACCGCGCTGGTGGAGGCGCGCGGCGCGGAAGGGCCCTTTCTCGCACTCGCGCGGGTCGATTCCCTCCGGATCGGCGGCCGGCGCTTCACCCTCGTTGGTGGGATAGCGGTGGACTCGAGCTTGCTGGCGCGGCTGACGCCCGATTCCGAGCTGACGGTGGCGGTGGCGCTCCCGTCCGACACGTCCTCCGGCCCCGATCCGGCCACGCAAGTCGTCAGCGCGCTGGCCGTCCCGTTCGTGATGGCCGGCGACTCCGCCCGGCTGCTCCCCGCGCGCATTGTCGTCTCGCACTCGCTTGCCTCGCTCGTGGCGCTGCGCCGCGGGGTCGCGCTGTCGTTTCTCGTCGCAGTGCTCGTCACCGCACTGATCGCGCTGCTCCTGGCCTCGTGGCTCTCGACCCGGATCAGCCGGCCGCTGACCGCGCTCGCGGCGAAGACCGCAGACGTGGACATGGATCGGCTGGACGTGGCGTTCGACAGCGACCGGCCGGACGAGATCGGTGCGCTGAGCCGGCTGCTCGGCGCTATGACCGAGCGGCTGCGCGCTGGGGCGGCGCGCCTGCGCGAGGCCGAGCGCCGCCTGGCGATGGGCGACCTGGCCCGCCAGGTGAACCACGACATCAAAAACGGCCTGATTCCCATCCGCAACGTATTCCGGCATCTCGGTCAGGCCGCCGGCGAGACCCCGGATCGGCTCGCCGCCGCGTTCCGGGATCGCCAGGCGACCGTCGAGTCGAGCATCTCCTATCTCGAGAACCTCGCGAGCAACTACGCCCGGCTCTACCCGCAGCCGGCCCGCGAGTCGTGCGACGTGAACGCGGTCGTGCGTGAGACAGTCAAGCGAGTCGGCGAGACGGGCCAGGCGAACCTGCGACTGGAGCTCGCGGAGGGTCTGCGCCCGGTCCGCACCGATCCCCTCGTCCTGCGGCGCATCCTCGAGAACCTCATCGGGAACGCCATCGATAGCCTGGCGGCACGAGCCGGCAGCGTCACCGTATCGACCGGGGCAAACGGAGCAGCTGGCGTCCGAATCACCGTCGCCGACACGGGCAAAGGGATGACCCAGGAGGAGCTGAATCGCGCGTTCGACGACTTCTACACGACGAAGCCCGGCGGTACGGGCCTCGGCCTGTCGATCGTGCGACGCTTGGTGCTCGATGCCAATGGCACGTTGCGTGTGGAGACCGAGCCGGGCGCGGGCAGCAAGTTCATCGTCGAGCTGCCGGGCGAGGCCGCGTGAGCGCCATCCTGGTCGTAGACGACGTCGCCGCCATGGCAGAGCAGTACGCGTACGATCTCAAGCGTGTGGGCGGCTACGAGACGCTCGTCGCGCACAGCGGCCGGGAGGCGCTGGACCTGCTGGAGCGCGAGGCGGTGGACTGCGTCATCCTCGACCTCGAAATGCCGGGGATGGACGGCTTCGAGGTGCTGCGGGCCTTGCAGCGGCGCGGCTTCCGGATTCCCGTGCTCGTGTACACGGGGACGGGCAACTACGACCGCTGTACCGAGGCCATCCGGCTCGGGGCCCGGAGCTTCATCGACAAAGCCGAGCCGATGGAGCGGGTGGTGCAGGAGGTCGAGCACGCCCTCGAGCAAGAGCGCCTTGCGGGGCAGGTCGCCGTGCTGCGGACTCGTCTCGATTCCGACGCACCGCTCGTGGGTGCGAGCCTCGCCATGCAAGAGCTCAAGGACGCGATCGGGCGCGTCGCGAAGATCCCGAGCCCGGTCCTGATCGTGGGTGAGAGCGGGTCGGGGAAGGAGCTCGTCGCCCGGGAGCTGCACCGCCTGGGCGCGAATCCCGCCGGGCCGTTCATCGCGCTCAATGCCGCGGCCATCCCGGAGAACCTCGTGGAGGACGAGCTGTTCGGCCACGAGCGGGGAGCGTTCACGGGCGCCGGCGCCCTCCGCAAGGGCGCGTTCGAAGCCGCGTCCGGTGGCACGTTGTTTCTCGACGAGATCGGGGAGCTGCCCCTCACGGCGCAGGCGAAACTGCTGCGCGTCATCGAACAGCGACAGATCACGCGGCTCGGCGGCAACCGCACGGTCGCCGTGGCGGCGCGGGTCGTGGCCGCCACGAATCGTGACCTCGACGCTGAAGTGCGTGCCGGCCGGTTCCGCGAGGACGTCTACTTCCGACTCAACGTCCACGTGGTGCGCGTCCCCGCGCTCCGAGAGCGGCGGTCGGACGTCCCAGTGCTCGTCGAGCATCTCGTGACCACGACCTGCGCCCGCTTCGGCATGCGACCCAAGACGGTCGACCCTGCAGCGCTCGACTGTCTGATGCGATACGACTGGACGCGCAACAACGTCCGAGAGCTGCGGAATGTCGTCGAGCGGATGATCATCGCGACGGACGGCGAAGTGATCGGTGCGGACGACATTCCAGCCGACATCCGGGAAGGGGCGGGTTCACAGAGCACCTCCGCCGGCAGCGCCCCAACCACGTTCCATGCCCTCAGGGCGGAGGCCGAGCGCCAGATCATCGTCGCGGCGCTCGAGCACAACGACTGGCACATCACCCGGACGGCGCAGGCGCTCGGCCTCGCCGATCACGCCAGCCTCTTGAAGATCATGCGTCGGCATAACATCAGCCGGGGATAGCGCCGCGGACTCGTGTCCGTACGAACACGAGGGGCTCCGGAATCCTGTGTCCGCCCGGACACTCGACGTTCCTCCCCCCAACGCAACTGGTTGATTTGTCGACTGATGCCTGACGACTGACTGCTGGCCTCCCTCCTGCCTTACAGCGGGCGTCCACCGCTGTTCGAACGGCGCTCCCTGAGCGCTCAACCAGGAGGAGGATCCCATGCGGAAGCTCACCATCATCCCGTACGTCATCGCCGCGTTCGTCGCCGGCGCCTGCGGGGGCAAGCACTCCAATTCGGGCGACGCGAACGCGGCCGAAGTGACGACCGTGTCGCCCGAGACGTCGCGCGTTGCGGCCCCGGCCGGTCCCGTGACCGCGGGAACCGTTTCGTTCGACGGCGCCGAGGCAGCCTATACCGAGAAGCGCTACGACGAGGCAGTGCGGTTGTTCACCGGCTACACCAGCGAGCACCCGGACAATGTCTGGGGCTTCTACATGCTCGGCCTCTCGGCCTGGAAGACGGGCGACCGCGACGCCGCAGTGCGCGCGTTCACGCAAGCGCTCGAGAAGGATTCGACCCACGTGAAGAGCCGCCTGAACCTGAGCCGGGTGCTGATCGAGCAGGGCAAGGCGGAGGAGGCGCTCCCATACGTTCAGGGAGTCGTGGCGTTCGATTCTACGTCGAACGAGGGTTACCGCCTGCTCGGGCGCGTGAAGCGCGAGCTCGGCGACTCGAGCGGGGCGATCGAGGCGCTCAAGAAAGCGATCGTGCTCGACGAGCGTGACGCCTGGTCGATGAATAACCTGGCGCGAGTCTACATCGGTCAAGGTCGGTTCGAGGAAGCGCTCGGTCCGCTCGCCCGGGCCATCGAGATCGATTCGACGGTCCCAGCGTTCCATATGAATTTGGGACGAGCCCTGGAGCGCACCGCCGACCGGAGCCGTCTCGCCGAGGCTTTCGTGGAGGAAGTGAAAACCTGGCGGTAGGGAACTGCCGGATCTGATCGCGTCAGTAGGGGCGCAGCGTGCTGCGCCCCTACGACGTTTCCACCGCCCGCCCGAGCGCGACAATTTCCTCTCGGATCGCGTGCCGCTCGGCCAGGAGCCGCAAGAACGCCCACCGCCGAAACACGAAGAGACTGAGCGCCCGCGTCCCGCCGACGATGCGGTCCAGCCGCTCGAAGAACACCAGGGCTGCATAGGCGGTGAGCGGCGCGATCGCGAAGGCCAGCACTCCCGCCTCGATGCCCCGCCACCGCCAGACGATCGCCGCCACGAGGGTCCACGTGAGGGGGAAGAGCAGCATCGCGGCGAGCACCTTGATGCTCGCGAGCGCATCCTCCGCTCCCTTGGCCATCCCCGTCGCGACGAACCCGACAGCTCGGTAGGCCGGATAGTGCACGACGACGCCCACCAGCGCGGCGGGCAGGAGCAGCAGGAGCACCAGCACCGCCTGGCCGACGTAACCGGCAACGCGGCCGAGCGTGAAGCGGCCGGGCGCGAGTTGGCGCGGATCGAGCCCCGCTGCGGCGAGCGCGGCCTCGTAACGGTCGATCCGGGTCGCCAGGGCCGCGAATCGCTCCGGCCACTGCGCCCGCACCACGTCGTATCCTTCCAGCAAGCGGCGTCGCAGCGCGAACTCGTCCGCCAGGGACGGGGGAC
>DATHKX010000110.1:0-6001 GCA_035488835.1 Gemmatimonadales bacterium | reverse complement strand
GGTGATGGGGGCGGTGGCCGTCCCGCTCTTGGTCGCCTGGTTGGTTGAGTAGCTCCAGGTGTAGTTGCCGGCGGCGAAGTGGGCGTTGTCTCCTGGGCTCATGAGTTGCGAGACGCGCCGCATCGTGTAGCAGGGGGCGGCGGCGGTGCAGGGATTCGCGTCCGAGCCCCCCGGTGCGACGTAATAGTTGGCGCCATTGCCCAAGGAGTAGAGCGGCGTCGTGCCGCTCACGCTCAGCGCCGCGCTCCCGCTCTGCCCCTCGCTCGTCGCGGTGATCGCCACCGCTCCGACCCCGAGCCCGGTGACCAGCCCGGTGCCGCTCACCCCGGCCACCGCCGGGGCGCTCGTCGCCCAGGTGACGACCCGTCCGCTCAGCGGATTGCCGAGGGCGTCCGTCAGGGTCGCCGTCAGCTGCACCGTCGTCCCCGCGACCAGGCTCGCAATCGCTGGAGTCACTGTCACCGAGGCCACCGGCGCGTTCGTCACGGTTATGGCGGACGTCCCACTCTTCCCCTCGCTCGTCGCGGTGATCGTGACCGAGCCTGCCGCCACGCCCCTCACCAATCCGCTGGCGCTCACCGTCGCGACGGCCGCATTGCTCGTCGCCCATGTCACGGCCCGACCACTGAGGGCGGTGCCGTTCGCGTCCTTCGGCGTAGCCGTCAGCTGGGTCGTCGCGCCCACCGTGAGGCTGGCCGACGCCGGGCTCAGCGTCACGGAGGCCACGGGCACGGTCGTCACCGTCATGGTGGACGTCCCGCTCTGCGCCTCGCTCGTCGCGGTGATCGTGGCCGAGCCTGCCGCCACACCCGTCACCAATCCGCTCGCGCTGACCGTGGCGACGGCCGCGTTGCTCGTCGCCCATGTCACGGCCCGACCACTGAGGGCGGTGCCGTTCGCGTCCTTCGGCGTAGCCGTCAGCTGGGTCGTCGCGCCCACCGTGAGGCTCGCCGCCGCCGGGCTCAGCGTCACCGACGCCACCGGCACGGTCGTCACCGTCATGGCGGACGTCCCGCTCTGCCCCTCGCTCGTCGCGGTGATCGTGGCCGAGCCTGCCGCGACGCCCGTCACCAATCCGCTCGCGCTGACTGTCACGACAGCCGCATTGCTCGTCGCCCACGTCACGACCCGACCACTGAGCCCGGTGCCGTTCGCGTCCTTCGGAGTGGCCGTCAACTGAGTCGTCGCGCCCACCGTGAGGCTGGCCGCCGCCGGACTCACCGTCACCGACGCCACCGGCACACTACTGATCGTGACGTCGGCGGTGCTGGCCAGCGTCCCGCCGCTCTGCGTGGCGATCACGTGGTAGGTTCCCGCGCTCTGCCCGGCGGTATACAGCCCGACCCCAGAGATAATGCCCCCCGTGGCGGCATACGCCACGCCTACCGCGACGCTGTCACCGTTCTTCCTTATCCCGTACACAGCGAACTGCACCGTTCCCCCGCCGGGTGCGGAGGCGGTCAGCGGAGTCAGAATGACCTGTGCCATCGGACCCCTGTTCTTCACCTGCGAACTACCCGAGACTGCCGTGCTGGTGGCGGTTGCCGTCGGTGCGGCGCTTGCCGCCACTTGAGCCGTGGCCGTCACCTGATAATTGCCAGCGATGCCGTTAGCGGTGTACAGACCGCCGCTCGTAATCGTTCCCCCCGCCGCACTCCAGCTCACGGCGACGGCGACGCTGTCGCCGGCCTGCGTGCGACCGTACGCAACGAATTGTTGCGTCTGGTCCGGATCCAATGTGACGGTGTCGGGAGAAGAAACGATCTGCACGACGGGGCTGTTCGGTGGGGTGGGATCAGTGACCCGAACAGGCAGCTCGCACGCCGCGAACGCCGCGGCGGCGATGGCGAGGGGCAGCTTCATGCGCGCGAGGCGCTGTGACAGCTTGAACGTGAACGGCATCGCTTGTTAAGTCCTCCAAACACGAAAGGGCCGCCAGCTTCGACGCGCGGTCGATTGGCTGGCGGCCCGGCGGACCTCGCGAGCAGCGGCTCGCCTTAGTCCCGTAGCTCTGCGTCACCGCCTTTCGGCGGCTTTGCTCTGAGCAGCGTATTTTGGGTGATGCGCGGCTGCAACAGCTATGCCGCCTGTAGACAGCGTGGGAGGAGCCGAGGCGGGAATGAAGGAGTTAGGAAACCCCTTAATCAGGCAACTTCACCATTATGCAATGCCACATACTATTGCGTAATGCGTCATTTATTGCATTATACCATACAAAATGGAGACCAATGGCATCAACGTCACGAGACGGTCTGTAGGACCGCCGTGAGGCGCGACTCCACCGCCTCCCAAGAGTAGTTGGCCTGACTCAGCGCCGCGGCCCGGCGCACGAACTCGGGAAGGTTCGGTCGCGCGTCGGGAAGGGACCGCAGTACGGAGCGCAGACCGTCCGTATCATAATAGTCTACCACGTAGCCCAGATCGTGAGCTGCCACGAACCGCGCCACCCGTGTTTCGGCGTTAATGATCACGGGGCGGCCCACCATCATGGCGTCGTACAGCTTGTTGGGGCTCGCGTTGATGTCGTTCGGCGTCAACGGCTCGTAAAAGCAGAAGACCGCGTCACATTCCTCGGTTAGCGCCAGCACCCGCGGCTGGGGCAGCAAGCCGAAATACCGTGTGACCGGCGATCGCAGGAATACCTCCCGGACCCAGGGCGAGACTGCCTGGCCGGCACACCACAGTTCGATTCCCTTGAGTCCCTGACAGGCGTCGAGGAGTTGGCCGAGACCGCGCTGCGGGAGCAGTTGGCCGGCGACGAGTATCCGGGTTGGGCCGGATGGGAACGTGCCGGTGTGCACCGCGTCCGACAGGCGCGGATAGTTCGGAAGCACGGTCACGCGGGGCAGGTACCGAGATGCCAAGAGCGCGCGACGGTTCTCGTCTGTGACGATGATTTGGTCCGATCGAGACAGGGCCACCGACGCGACGGCGCGGGCGACGAGGCGCGGCAGGTTGCCGGACACGCGCAGCGGGAGCGAGTCGTAGAGATCGCAAATGATCGGCGGCGCGCCGCATCCCAGCAGCCGCGCGGCCAGCGCGAACATCACCCCTTCCTCATCGCGGCAATACACTACGTCCGGGTTGGCGTGCCGGAGATGCCGGGCGACGTGCTGGGCGAACGCCGGAACGGCGCGGAGCAGGGCACCCCGAGTCGGAATCGGCCGCTCCAGGAGCCTAAGGAGGACGCCGTCCGGCGGGTGCGGGGCCTCCACTTCTGGATCCCGGTCAAGGCCGATGAGGACCAGTTCGTGGCCCGCCTTACGGACCGTTGCCGCAATCTTTGTGAACCGCACGTCGAAATGCGAGGCGGCGGAGACGAAGGCGATGCGCATGGACGCTGCATCAACTCGGAGCGGCTGGGCACGCAAGGGCCGGGTGACCTGTCCAGTCGACGGTGGTCCGCGGGCTGCCGCAGATGCGATGTGCCACGATGTCGGCAATGCGGTCGCCGGCTTTGCCGTCGCCGTATGGGCAGGGGCCTTCCGCCGGTGCATACTCATTCACACCGACGAGTTCTTGATGGAGGGCCTTGGCGATCTCGTGCTCATCCGCCCCTACCAACCGGGCCAAACCCGCGTCCACCCCCTCGGGCCGCTCTGTAACTCGGCGGGCCACCAGCACCCGCTTCCGAAGCGCCGCCGCCTCTTCCTGAATACCGCCGGAATCCGTGAGAACGGTTGTGCAGTGCGCGAGCAGGTACACCATGTCGAAGTAGGGCAGTGGATCCACGAGCCGCACGTTGGGGAGTCCAGCGAGGAACCGTGTAACCGGTGCACGGACATTGGGGTTGGGATGCACCGGCAAGATCGTCCGCACCTCCGGATGCGCGCGTGCGAACGTCGCCAGCCCGGAGAGGATGCGCTGCAGGTCCGCCCCGAAGCTCTCCCGGCGGTGCAGGGTCGTCACCACGTAGGGCCCCCCGGTGCGCACCCAGGCCCGCACGTATGAGCTCGCCTCGCGCTCGCCGAGATCGGCCGCATGCTGGACCGCGTCGATGACGGTGTTGCCCGTGACGAAGATCGTCGCCCGGTCGACGCCCTCGGCGTGAAGGTTTGCTGCGCCTCGAGGGGTAGCCGCGAAGTGTAGATCGGCCACCGTGTCGGTGAGGCGCCGCATCACCTCCTCGGGGAACGGCGCGTATTTGTCGAAGCTCCGGAGACCCGCTTCGACGTGACCGATTGCAACCTTCTGGAAGTACGCGGCCAGTGCGGAGAAGAGCACCGTGCTCGTGTCCCCCTGGACCAGGAGGAGCGCCGGCGCATCGCGCTCGAGCGCGCGGCCCATTGCCTGAAGGCACCGAGCGCCGACTCCCGTCAGGCTCTGGTCCTCGGTCATGACGCGCAGGGCGAGGTCCGGCTCCATGGCGAGCGGTGTAAACAGGTCGCTTGCGAGCTCCCGGTGTTGCCCGGTAAAGACCAGACGCACCGCGATCGCCTCGGGCCGGGCCCGGAGAGCCCAAACCACGGGAGCCATCTTGATGACTTCGGGGCGCGTGCCGTAGACGCACCAGACGACGTGCGGGTTCACGGCATCGGGATAGGGCCGTGAGGTCACCGCGTTGCCTCGGCGTGAGGGACGTTCGCTTCGTCGTCGAGCGGGGCAACGGGCCCGGCCTCGACGTACCCGCGGTGCCACACCGAGAAGCACAGCAACGCCCACAGGATGCCCGTGCGGTTGTGGCGCCGGGAGAAGTGGTCGTCCAGGAGACCGCGCACCACGGTCGAATCGAAGTAGCCCAGTCGCTGCAGCCGTGCGGGCGCGAGCTCGTCCTCGATCATGCCGCGCAGCTCGCGACGCAGCCAGGCGGCGGTCGGGCCCACGAACCCCCGCTTCGGTGCGCGGAGATGCTGCTCGGGAAGGCGTCGCTTCAAGGCGCGCTTCAACAATCGCTTGTTCTGCCACAGGCCGATCTTGACGCGGTCCGGGAGCGGGAACACCCGCTCCACCAGCTCGTGGTCCACCAGCGGGACGCGAATTTCCAGCGAGTGCGCCATCGCCATGCGGTCGCTCAGCGCCAGCACGTCGTCAGCGAGGAACGTCTTGTAATCCAAGTACAACGCCGTCGAGAGGCCGGGAGGGGCACCGTAACGCTGGTACAGGTCGCCGAACCAGCCGCTCGCCGCGGCGCCGCTCACGTGGTGGCGCAGCGCGGGTGCGTACAGCCCGTGCCGGCCAGGGTTGGGGAAGCGCGTGAGGTAGCCGAGGAACCGTTCGGGCGCGGACCCGTTGCCGGCCCGGAGGAATCGCTTGAGGCGATCGACGCTGAGGGAGGCGCCCCGGGGCTCCCGCAGCAAGTTCGCGAGGGCGCTCACGCCGCGCTGCACCGTGCGAGGCAAGCGCGCGTAGTGCTCGCCCATGAGGAACCCGATGTGGCGCCGGTATCCGGCAAACAACTCGTCGCCGCCGATCCCGGTGAGGGCGACCTTGTAGGACGCGCCGACCGCCTGTGACAGGAGCCACGTGGGGACCGCGGACTCGTCGGCGTGGGGCTCGTCCAGGGCGTACGTGATCGGCTCGAGCAGGTCGCGGACGTCGGGGTGAATGTCCACCTCCGTCAGCGTCACGCCGTATGCGGCGGCGAGCCGCCGGGCGAGAGCCGTTTCGTCCGCGCTGGCGGCGCCGGATCCGAAGTACTTCGCGGTGAACGCGTGGGGTGCGTCGCTCGCCAGCGCCCAGCTTGCGACCACCGCGGAGGAGTCGAGGCCGCCGCTCAAGAACGCCGCGACCGGCACGTCGCTCACCAGATGGGCCTGGACGGACTCGTCGAGCCAGTCCGCGGTCTGCGCCTCCAGATCGCGAGGCGCGCGGGTCCGCTCTCGCGGGAGATCCCAGTATTGCCGGGTCGAGAGGCCGCCGCTGTGGTTCCACTGGGCCGTGTGGCCCGGCTCGAGCTTGCGAATTTCGCGGAACGGCGTCGCGGGCGCCGGGATGTAGCCGAGCTGGAAATACGTGTCGAGCGCGTCCCAGTCGAGCTCTCGAGAAGATAAGCCGACCGCGT
>DATHKX010000109.1:0-2868 GCA_035488835.1 Gemmatimonadales bacterium | reverse complement strand
TGCCCGCACCAGAACACGGCGCTCAAGTGGCTGCGGGACGAGGGCCGCTTCCAGTGTCCCAAGCACAAGTCGCGCTACCAGCCGGACGGCGTCTTCATCTCGGGTCGTGCGACCCGGAACATGGACCGCCTTGCGGTGCGGCGGGAGGGCGACACGATCGTGGTGAACGTCGACAAGCTGTACCGGTCGGACCAGAACGCCGCCGACTGGGCAGCGGCGGTCGTGGCACTGTGAGCTGAGGGTCGCTGCCCTGCCCGACGTGAAACGGCGCCCACCGCAGGGTAGGCGCCGTTCGACCAATCCGAGAACTGGAAGGTTAGTGCGTCCTGCCTTCCTTGACCTGCAGCACGTTGCCGTTTCCGGCGTCGACCTTGACCCAGCGCTTGCCGGCACTGGTCGTCACCCTCACGCCATAGACGAGATTACCCTCGTCGTTCACGAGCCTGACCGTCTTCGCCGTGCCGGGCACCTTGGCGAGTGCCGCGGTGCGCGCTTGATCGGGGGTGATGCGCGCCAATTTCTGATAGCGAGCCGCCTCGGCCTGCCCGCCGGCGGTGTGGCGTTTATGAGCCTCCCTGCGCTCGCGCTTCGCCGTGCTGTCGTACGGAACCTGGATGCTCGACTTGTACGGCACCTGCTGCTGAGCCTCCACTTGGGATTGGGCCTTGGCCGGTTCCTGCGCGCCGGCCACGCCGGCGAGGCTTCCACCGAGCAGCAATCCCAGCCCGGCGAGCCATGCCGCACGTGCGTGGGGGTTGCGGATCTTGTTGATGGCACTCATTTCAACTCCCTTGTCGCTATGGTTCGCGACTTGGTCCGTTCACGACGAGCCCGCCGGACGGCGGCTGCTCGCGCGCTCCGTGGACCACGGATGCGACGGACGTAGCATAGCCCGGTGCGGTTCACTCCACGCTCAATGGGGCGGGGGCGCGTGTTGATCTGGCAGTGAGGTTGCGGTCACTAGACTGCTAAGGCGATGCGCATACTACTCGTAGAGGACGACGCGGTGATCGCGTCGAGTCTGTCGAAGGGCCTCCGGGAGGAGGCCTACGCGGTGGACGTCGCGACGGACGGCGACGCCGCCCTCTCCCAGGCCGCCATCAACCCCTACGATGCCATCGTGCTCGACGTCATGCTGCCGAAGCGGGACGGCTTCGCAGTGTGCCGGGAGCTCCGGCAGCGCGGGCTCACCACGCCCGTCCTGATGCTCACGGCGCGCGATGCCGTCCGCGACCGCATCACCGGTCTCGACACGGGCGCCGACGACTACCTGACCAAGCCGTTCGAGTTCGGCGAGCTGCTGGCGCGCCTGCGCGCGCTGCTGCGGCGAGGGCCCGCCCTCGCGCCGGCGGTGCTGCGCGTCGCAGATCTCGCGCTCGACACCCACGCACAGCGCGCCACGCGGGCCGGCCGCGAGGTGGCGCTCACGACGCGGGAGTACGCCCTGCTCGAGTTCCTCGCGCGGAACGCCGGGCGCGTCGTCGGCCGCGCGGAGATCTCCGACCACGTCTGGGACGACAACTACGACCCCGTCTCGAATCTCATCGAGTCCTACATCAACCGGCTGCGCAAAAAGCTGGACGCGCCAGGACTGCCGCCGCTTATCCACACACGACGCGGCGCGGGCTACATGCTCGGCGAGGCACCGCCCGGAGAAGGAGGGTGAGATGACCGCCGCGCTGGCCCGCTGGCGCTCCCTGCGGGACTCGATTCGCGTGCGTCTCGCCCTATGGCACACACTCACCGTCGCGGCGCTGCTTGGCACCTTCGCGGTGGGGACGCGGATCTTCCTCGTGCGGACCATCGGCGCGCGCGCCGATCAGGCCCTGGTCGACATGGCGCGTGGATTCGTCGACCTGTGGAGCAGCATGCGCACGGAGGACGAGGCCGGTGCGGGCGGCGCCGCCGCCGCGGCCGCATCCGAGTTCCGCGAGCGCGACCGGCGCATCGTCGTGTTCGATGGCGCCGGGCGGCTCATCGCGATGTCGGACACGACGGCGCGGTGGCCCGCGTTGTCGCGATCCGCGCTGTCCGACCTGCAGCGCGGCCCGGTCGCCGCGCTGCTACAGCACGCCACGCCGCGGCGCCTACTGTTTACGACGCTCGACCCGGGAAGAGAGAACAGGGCGCCGGTTCGTGCGTTGGCGATCCAGGTCGCGGTCAACGGACGCCCGTTCACGGTGCTCGCGCTCCGGTCGCTGCGCGCGGAGGTGGAGGCGACCGAATCCTTCGGCACAGCGGTCATGGTGGCGATCCCGCTGGTGCTGCTGCTCGCGGGCCTGGGCGGCTATCTGCTCGCGCGCGCCAGCCTCGCCCCGGTCGTGGCGATGGGCCTTCAGGCGCAGCGCATCAGCGCGAGCAACCTCTACGAACGCCTGCCGGTCAAGAACCCGCGGGACGAGTTGGGCAGGCTCTCCGAAGTGCTCAACGGCCTGCTGGCCAGACTCGAACACGCGTTCGAGCAGCAGCGACAGTTCATGGCGGACGCCTCGCACGAGCTGCGCACCCCGGTCGCCGCACTCCTGAGCGTCGCGGACGTGGCGCTGGCGCGAAAAGACCGCGACCCGCGCGAGCTGCGCGAGGCGCTCGACGTGGTGCGAGGCGAGGCACGCCGCCTCGGGCGATTGGTGGACGACCTGATGCTGCTGGCGCGCGTGGATGCCGGAGAGCTGCCGGTCCGCCGGGAGCCGCTGTTTCTCGAGGAACTGCTCCAGGACAGCGCGCGGTCGGCACGCGGGCTCGCGGCGTCGCGTGGCGTCACCCTCATGGCGCTGCCCGCGGAGGAAGCGCCCTTCGTGGGAGACGCCGACCTGCTCCGCCGCCTGGTGATGATCCTGCTCGACAATGCCATCAAGTACACGCCGCCGG
>DATHKX010000108.1:0-8359 GCA_035488835.1 Gemmatimonadales bacterium | reverse complement strand
CCCGCTGGCGTCTCTATGATTGTGGCCTGCTTATGCTTGGCACGTAAGTGTTCGCGTTACCCGCGGCACCCATCATTCGCCGGCGTGGGTGGGTCATCGTGGCATGGGCGGCCCTCGCGTTGCTGTTCGGGCCGCGGGCTTGCCACGTCCAGCAGGTGCTCGCGCTCCGGGGCGGTGGGAGCGAGTCCACGGAATCCAGCCGGGCGACCGCGCTCCTGAAGGAGGCGTTTCCGACACCGTTCGCCGACTACGTGGCGATCGTGGTCCACGGCCCGGTTCGCTGGACCAATGCCCGCTTCGAGGCCGTGCTCGACACCCTCAAAGCCGCCGTCGAGCGCCGCTCCTACGTGGGAGAAGTGATCTCGGCCCGCTCGATCGGAGAGTCGAGCTTCGTCAGTCAGGACCGCCGCACGACGTTCCTGATTGCGGCGCTCACCGTGGAGTCGACGCATGACCTGAGCGCCAGTTTCGTTCCCGACCTGCGTGCGACGATCCGCGACGCGCTGGCGCGGGTCCCCGGCTCGGAGGGGTTCGAGATCATGGTGACCGGGTTCCCCGCGCTCGACCATGACGTCCGCACCATCAGCGCGGAGGACACCGAGCGAGGCGAGCAGCGCGCCCTGCCCCTCACCCTGGCGGTGCTGATCGTCGCCTTTGGTGCGCTGGTGGCCGCCGCGCTGCCGGTCCTGGTGGGTGTCCTCGCGATCACGATCGCGCTCGGCCTGGTCACCATCGCGGCGCGGTACACGCCCATGTCCGTGTTCGTGCTGAACATCACCACCATGGTGGGGCTAGGCGTGGGCATTGACTACTCGCTCCTCATCGTCACCCGGTTCCGCGAGGAGCTCAACCGCGGTCTTTCGGCGGCAGACGCCGCCATCCGGACGGTCGAGACCGCGGGCTCGGCGGTCATCACGTCAGGACTCACCGTAGTGGTGGGATTCGCGGCGCTGGTCACCACACCCCTCGCGGACACGCGCTCGGTGGGCGTGGGTGGGCTGATGGTCGTCGCCGTCGCCGTCCTGCTCGCCACAACGTTCCTTCCGGCGGTCCTCGCCATCCTGGGACGCAACATCGACCGCCCCAAGTGGCTCGCCCGCCCGCTCGCCCGGTTCCATGCGCCGACCGGCTGGGAGCGCTGGGCCCGCTGGCTGGGCCACCGGCCGTGGCGCGCGGTGGCGGTAGGGGGCGCGGCGATCGCGCTGCTCACATTTCCGCTCAGCCAGATCCGCCTCGGGCTTCCCGCCACCAACTGGTTCCCGCCGGAGTCCGAGTCCGGCCGGGGGCTTCAAGTACTGCGCGAGATGGGCGCCAGCGGCGTGATCCAGCCCGTGCGTGTCGTGGTGCAGCTCCCGGAGGGCGAGTCGGCTCTCTCCGCCCGCCGCCTCCCCGGGCTCAAGGCCCTCACCGACTCGCTCCGGAAAGACCCGCGCGTGCGCGAGGTCCGGGGCGTCGCGAGCATCAAGCCGAGGATGTCCACGCTGCAGCTCGCCATCTACTACAGCGACCCGGCCGCGGTGCGCGCCAAGAACTCGAAGTTTTTCGATGCGTATCTGAGCGCCGACAATCGCGTCACCCTGCTCGACGTGATCCCCACGGACACAGTCTCCCTCACGGGACTGATGGACGTGGTGCGACGGGTGCGGGCCCTGGTGGCCCGCGACGTCCGGGGCCTCGCCGGGGCGGAGATCCTGGTCGCCGGCTTTGCCGCCTCGAACGTGGATACGCAACAGGAGCTCATGAAGCGATTCCCGGAAACCGTCGCTCTGGTCCTCGGCATTACCGCGATCATGCTGTTCGTCGCCTTCCGCTCGCTGCTCGTTCCGATCAAAGCCGTCGTCCTGAACCTCCTGTCGGTGGGCGGGGCATTCGGGCTCACCGTGCTCGTGTTCCAGCACGGCTACGGCGGTCGCCTGTTCGGGCTCGACGGGCCGACGGAGGCAATCTGGGCGGTCGTCCCGGTGCTGGTGTTCGCCATCGTGTTCGGGCTGTCGATGGACTACGAGGTGTTCCTGTTGACGCGCGTGAAGGAGGTCTTCGACAAGACGGGTCGGAACGACCACGCCACCATGGAGGGGCTGTCGGCCACGGCGTCCACGATCACGAGCGCCGCCTTGATCATGATTCTCGTGTTCGGCACCTTCGCGTTTACGCGCGTGCTCGCGGTCCAGCTCATCGGGTTCGGTCTCGCTGCCGCCGTGCTGCTGGACGCGACCCTGATTCGGATGGTGCTCGTGCCGGCGATCATGCACATCGCGGGGAGGTGGAACTGGTGGCCCGGGGTGCGGGCGCCCAGGCTGGAGGCAGGAAATAGTGACTAGTGAGTGGCCTCTCCTGTTTCCAGCCGTTGCAGCCGTACTCCCATCACGTCCCAGTGCCAGGCCGGCACTCGGACTCCTGTCCTCGGGTGTTTCAGTGGCTTGTACTGCAGCCACGCCGGCTCGAGCTCGAGAGCCGGGCCCAGCGCGAGCAGCCGTTCCTTATCCGCGCTCACTAGGTGCACCATCGGCTCGCCCCGAAGCGTGTGGCGATGAAGCCACACGCCGCCGTCGAGGGCGAAGCACATCCCCTCGCGGCGGCGTGTGAACTCACGGTACGGCGGATCTACTGACAGGTAATGCGGCCCTCCACCGTCGCCGGAGCCAGCGGCGCCGCGTTCCCCGAAAACAGCGCGCATTGCCGGGCCGGCGCGAAGGCGCTCGTGGTCGACGCGGACCACCCCGATACCGTGGCGTTCACGACCATCGTCACGCCCGCCGACGGATTGAAGTTGTTCATCAGCGCGAGGTTGTTTGTGTACTTCGCGCTGTCGTAGAAAAAGGCTTCCTCGGCCGTCGCGAGGTTCCGAAGATCGGACTTCATCGAGGCGACGTAGGCCTTTTCCTTCGTGTTGGAGAACTTCGGGATGGCGATGGTCGCCAACAACCCGATGATCACCACCACGATGAGCAGCTCGATCAGGGTGAAGCCGTTTCGGGACATCGCTGCCGACCCTCCGGGCGCCAAAGGGCACCGGGCCCGTAAGTCGCTGGCTCGGTGACACATATAGTTAGCGCCGAGGCCCGTTCCTGCAAGAGCCATGCTTACCCCTTGGCATCGACCCAATTCATTCCTATGCCGACACTTACGACCAAGGGGACTCGCAGCTCGGCAGCCCCCTCCATATGGCGTTTTACCAGCTCTGTGGCGGCTTCCCCTTCCCCGGGCGGTACCTCAAGCACAAGCTCGTCATGGACTTGCAGTATCATGCGAGACGCAAGCCCCCGCTGCTTCAGGCCGCCGGCGATCCGGATCATGGCGATCTTGATCAAGTCCGCAGCCGAGCCCTGGAGCGGGGAGTTGGTGGCGGTACGCTCGCCGAACGCTCGGATGTTGTAGTTGCGGTCCTTCAACTCCGGTATGTAGCGCCTCCTTCCGAACAGTGTCTCGACATACCCCCTTTCGCGCGCCACGGCCACGGTGCGATCGAGCCAGACCCTGACACCCGCGAACCGCGTGAAGTACTGCTCGATGAACCGCTTCGCGTCATCCTGGGTGATGCCGAGCTGGCGGGACAGGGCGAATGGCCCCTGCCCGTAGATCGTGGCGAAGTTGATCGTCTTCGCGCGGGCGCGCATGTCCGGCGTGACCTGGTCGTGCGTCACGCCGAAGATGATCGCCGCAGTCTGGCGGTGAATGTCCCCGCCCTGCTCGAAGGCTTCGACGAACGCCGGGTCGCCCGAGAGATGGGCCAGCAGTCGCAGCTCGATCTGAGAGTAGTCGGCGGTGAGCAGCATCGCGCCGGGCGGAGCGACGAAGGCGCGGCGAATGGCTTCGCCGCGCGGGGTGCGCACCGGGATATTCTGCAGGTTCGGGTCGGATGACGACAGCCGGCCCGTGGCGGCCCCGGTCTGATTGAAGCTCGTGTGGATGCGCCCGGTCTGCGGGTGGATGAATCCCGGCAGCGCGTCCACATAAGTGGACTTGAGCTTCGATAGCTCGCGGTACTCGATCAGCAACCTGGGCACCTCATGTCCCATCGCGGCGAGCTGCTCCAGCACCTCGTAGTCGGTGGAGGGGCCCGTCTTAGTCTTCTTGAGAATTGGAAGCTGGTGTTTCTCGAACAGCACGTGCCGGAGCTGGGGCGTCGAGTTGATGTTGAAGTCGGTACCCGCGGCGTGATAGATCGCGCGCTCGAGCGCGGTCAGCTCGCCGGCGAAGGTGCGTGAGATCTCGCCCAGTCGCGCCAGGTCGATGCATACCCCTCGCGATTCCATGTCCACGAGCACCGGCATGAGGGGCATTTCGATCGTCTCGAGCAGGCGAACCAGATGGTGATCTTCGAGCTCCGGCAGGAACGCGGCGTGCAGGCGCAGCACGATCTCGCTGTCCGTGGCACAGTAGCGCGCCGCGTCCGCCAGGGGCACGGCGGCGAACGGACGCTCCGCCCTTCCCCGGCCCACGAGCTCCGCGTAGGTCCGCACCGCGAGGGACAGCCGCTCGCGCGCCAGGTCGTCGAGGGCGTGTGAGCGTCGCCCGGGATCGAGCACGAAGCTCGCCAGCATCGAGTCGAACGACACGCCCGCGAGCTCCACCCCCGCTCGGCGCAGCACCAGCCAATCGTACTTGATGTTGTGCCCGGCCTTCGGCACGCGCGGATCGCTCAGAAGCTCCCGCAACGGCGCCAGCGGCTCGCTCGTGAGCGGCGGCAGATTCCGCGGCGCTCTCCCGCCGGCGAGCTCGCCGTCGGGCGCCACGTGCGCGAACGGGAGGTACCACGACCGCCCCGGCGCGACCGCCAGGGACATACCGATGAGCTCGGCGCGCATCGGATCGAGCGACGTGGTCTCCGTGTCGAGGGCGAGGAGAGGGGCCCGACGCCATTCGGCGATCGCGGCCGGCAGCATGACGGGGTCGTCGATGATCGACGGCTCCGCGTGCGCCGCCGTGAGCGTCGCGAGCGATGGCGCTCCGGTGCCGACGCCTGCCGGCTGGGCGACCGGAGCGACGCTCCCCGCGGGCGCAGGCTCGAGTGACGATAGCTTCGGGATCAGCGACCGGAACTCGAGCTCCGTAAACAGCTCGGTGAGCCGCGCGACGTCGGGCGGGCGGACCCGCAGCCGGTGGAGGTCGAGCGGCAGTGGCACGTCGCGCCGGATGGTCACGAGCTCCCGCGACAGCCGCGCCAGATCGGCGTACTGCTGCACCGCCTCCCGCGCCCGCTTGCCGGGAATCCGCTCCGCGCTCGCGAGGATCGCATCGAGGTCGCCGAACGACTTGAGCAGCTCGAGCGCCGTTTTCTCTCCCACGCCCTTCACGCCCGGCACGTTGTCCGAGCTGTCACCCACCAACGCCAGGTAGTCCACCACCCGCTCCGGCGGCACGCCCAGGCGCTCGCTCGCGTTCGTCAGGTCCACCCAGTGCTCCTCGACGGCTGCAGGGCCGCCGCGACCCGGGTTCAGGAGCGCGATGCCCGGCCCGATCAGCTGGTAGAAATCCTTGTCGCCCGACACGATCACCACCTGCAGGCCCCGCGCCGCGGTGGCGAGCGTGCCGATCACATCGTCCGCTTCGTATCCTTCCACGCCGACCAGCGGTACGCGGAACGCCTCGAGGATCTGCTCGATCCGCTCGACCGACCGGTCGAACTCCTGCTGCAGCTCCTCGGTGAGCTTCTGGCGCGTCGCCTTGTACTGGGGGTAGGTCTGGTGCCGGAATGACTCGCCCACGTCGTGCACCCAGGCGAGATAGTCGGGACGCCGTCGCTCGAGCAAGCGCAGCAAGAAGTTGGTGACCCCCCAAGCCGCCGAGGTGTTTTCGCCGCGGCGGGTGGTGAGGGGGCGGGCGATCATCGCGAAGAAGGCACGGTAGATGAGCGCGTAGCCGTCAACGAGATAGAGAGTCGCGGCGGGGGTCGAACCGGGGTCGGGCATGTGCTGAGGAAAAATAACGAGGCCGGTGGACCTGGGGGGAATGAAAAACCCCGCCCGAATGCGCGGGCGGGGGACGCCGAATGGCGCGAGGCCAGTCAACCGCGAACGACGTTCGCGGCGTGCAGCCCTTTCTCGCCAGCCTTCACTTCGAACTCCACCACCTGACCCTCGGCGAGGGTCTTGAACCCGTCCATCTGGATAGCCGAGAAGTGTACGAACACGTCCTCGCCGCCTTCCTGCTCAATGAAGCCGTAGCCCTTGGCGTCATTGAACCACTTCACTTTTCCCTTTGCCATTCGGTCTGCCTCCTGCAGAGTCACGCATGGGGCGCTGAGCACCCGGCCCGGCGTCGTGTCGGGCGCGATAGAAATGACACGCGGCGGAAAGGTTGTCAAGAAACCCCCGCGTGACCCCGACGCACGCCCATAAATCAAGCACCATCAATTGGTTGGCGTGACGTACAGGGCGCGGTACAGCTCGCGATTGCGCAGCACCGCGCGCACGTAACCGCGCGTCTCCTGGTACGGGATCAGCTCGATGAATTCGTCCGGATCGTCGGCGCCGGGCCGCTCGAGCCACCGTTTCACGGGCGCGCCGCCCGCGTTGTAGGCCGCCGCCGCCGCGTCCACCCGACCCCCGAAGCGCTGCAGCAGCTCCTGCAGATGTGCGGCACCGAGGTGGAGGTTCAGGTCGGGAACGGTGATCCACTCGGGATAGAACGTGACGTCGAGCCCGCGCGCGGTGAGGGCCGCCGTGCCCGGCAAGAGCTGCACCAGACCGCGCGCGCCGGCCGGCGAGAGTGCCTGGGCATCGAACACGCTCTCCTGGCGCACGATGGCGACGAGGAGCAGTGGATCGATGCCGAATTCGGCGGCCTCCGCCTCGACGGCACGGCGGTTTGGCCACGGGAAGATCACGCGCAGCACGCGCGAGTCGTTCGGTGACTTGAGCGCCGCTTGCCAGCCCAAGCGGACGGCCGCGGGGCCGAAGCCGCGGGCTGCGAGTCCGTCGCTCCAGGCGAGCAGGGCGTCGACGTCCTGCTGCGCCGCGCGTCCGAGGAGGGCGCGCACTTCGGCCTGCGCCGCGGTGTCGAGCCCGGCGAGCAGCAGCGTGTCGATGCGGCCGAGCGACGTGGCGACGACCGGCGAGGGGCCCGGAAGCGGAGCGGCGGCGATGCGGAGCGGCGGCAGGTCCACCTCGCGGCGCGCGCGCAGCCCGTAATAGCCGATCGAGTCCTCGCGCACCAGCGCAAGCCAGGTCGCCCGTGCTCCCGCCGTGTCGCGCGCGAGGAGCGTGAGCTTGCCGAGCCAGAACCGCGCGGTGGTGCGCTGCGGGCCGGCGGCCGCCACCTCGGCCTGAAACAGGGCGGCGGCACTGTCGCGCAAGCTGTCGCGCAACGCTTGCGCCGCGAGCCGGAAGCGCGCGAGCGACGCGCGCAGATCCGCAGGGTAGCGCGCGATCAGCTCGCCGAACCAACGCGCCGCCCCTAACCAGTCCCCCCGATCCGCCAGCATGTCCCCGAGCATGTACAGCGCCGTCGGCGCCGCCGTATCAGAGGGGAACGACTGCGCGAACCCCGACAGCGCCTCCCGTGCGCCCGCATCTCCCAGCCGGACGAGCACCCGCGCGCGGCGGTAGATGGCGAGAGCACCCAGCGCGGGATCGGCGGTCGCGAATCGGTAAGCGCGCTCGGCATCGCGGAATCGGCCGGCGGCTGCGAACAGCTCGCCGGCGAGCACCAGGGTCGCGGCGCTCGAGTCACCCTGCCGCAGCGCGCGCTCGACCTCGATTCGCGCGTCCGCCGCGCCCCCGTGGCCTTTCATGGCGCGAGCCAGCGCCACGCGCTCCGGCGGGGTTCTGGGCCGGAGAGCGTCCAGCGCGACGCCGACGGCCGCGGCGGCGTCATCCGACTCGGGCGCGCGCGCCATCAGACCGTACAGCGCGTCGCGCGCCCGGCTCGAGTCTCCATGCGCCAGTGCCAGCCGGGCCAGGTCGAGCGAGCGGCCCGCCTGGGCGAACGCGTCGAGGGCGGCGGCCGAATCTCCGGCGGCGAGCAGCGCCTGCGCTCGGGCGGAGCCGGCCTCGCGCGCCGCGGGGGCCGGCAGGTCGGCCAGCAGGCGGAACGCCACCGCCGTGTCGCGCGTGACGCGCGCCTGGCGCAGGCGCAGCCACGCGTCGATGGCGGGGAGGCCCGCCGCCCGCGCCGCGCCATAGGCGGCCGCCGCCGAGTCCCGTGCGCCCGCGGCTTCCCACGCGAGCCCCTCCCGCACCGCGAGCAGCGCCGCGCGAGCGCCGCGCGCCCGAGCGCGCGCCGCGGCGTAATGGCCCGCCGCCTGCATCCCGAGACCAAGCCGCGCCTCCGCCTCCGCCAG
Source organism: Gemmatimonadales bacterium (assembly GCA_035488835.1). Taxonomy (GTDB): domain Bacteria; phylum Gemmatimonadota; class Gemmatimonadetes; order Gemmatimonadales; family GWC2-71-9; genus AG41. The sequence continues at coordinate 75 of DATHKX010000108.1, read as the reverse complement.
CACGGCGAGGGCGGCGCCGTCGCCATAGTCCTCGAGCCACGGCTGGCCCACCAGCAGACTGCGCGCGCGATCGTA
>DATHKX010000107.1:0-24622 GCA_035488835.1 Gemmatimonadales bacterium | reverse complement strand
CTGCGCGAGCTGGTGCGCCGCTGCCGCGCGGTCTCCACCCGCCCCATGGCGGTGAAGCTTTCCCCCGTGCTCCCCGACGTCGCGGGAATGGCGCGGGTGGCAGAACAGGAAGGGGCGGACGCCATCACACTCGTGAATACGATTCCCGGGATGCTCGACGGGCGACTCGGGAACGGGCCGGGAGGCGTCAGCGGTCCGGCGCTGCTCGCGATCGGCGTACTGGCCACGCGCAAGGTCCGCGCGGCGGTCGCCATCCCGGTGATCGGGGTAGGGGGGATCCGCACGGCGCGCGACGCGCGCGAGTATCTCGCCGCAGGCGCGTCGCTGGTCGCGATCGGCACCGCGGCACTCGCCGATCCGCGCATCCCGGAGCGCGTCACGCGCGAGCTCGCGCGTGGCTGAGCTCATCGTCGCGTTCGACCTGCCGAGCGGGCGCGAGGCGCTGGACCTCGCGGCGCGGCTGCCCGATCTGCGCTGGGCCAAGATCGGTCCCGTGCTGCACGTGCGTGAAGGCCCGGCGCTGGTGCGCGAGTTCATCGCCCGCGGCCTGCGTGTGTTCCTCGATCTCAAGTGGCACGACATTCCCAGCGTCGTGGCCGGGGCCGTCGAGGCGGCGCGGGCTCAAGGCGTCGCGATGGCCACCGTCCACACGATGGGCGGACCGGCGGTGCTCGCCGCCGCCGCGCAGGCTGCGGGAGAGATGGCGCTCGTCGGCGTCACGGTCCTCACCTCTCACGAGGCCGGCGACTTCGAGCGCGTGGTGGGACGCGGTGTGCCGGACCTGGGGTTCGAGGCCGAGCGCCTCGGGCGGTTGGCGATGGCGGCGGGGCTCCGCGGGGTGGTGGCGTCGGGCCACGAGGTGACGCTGCTGCGCGAAACGCTCGGGCCCGAGCCGTGGATCGTCGTGCCGGGCGTGCGAGCGCCCGGCGACGCGGCGGACGATCAGGCCCGCACGATCGCCGTTGCGGACGCGGTGGGCCGCGGCGCGACGCACCTCGTGGTGGGGCGTCCCATCACGCGGGCCGCCGACCCGCGTGGGGTGTACCAGCGGTTGATGGAGAGTCTCTGATGCGGTGGCGGATAGCGGTGGCGCTCGTCCTCAGCCCGTTCGTATCGGGCAGGGGGGTGGCCCAGGGCTCGCTCGCGGAGGTGGCTGAGCGGGTGCGCCAGGCCTGGCTGGTGCACGACGTGCAAGGGGTTGTGGGGCAAAGCTCTAGTGTGGTACTCCAGATCCCCGGAGCGGACCCCTCAGCGCCGGTCGACCGGGCGCAGGCCATCGAGCTCCTGCGCCGCCACCTGCGCGCCGGGGCCGAGCGGGGTTTGCGCGTCAGCGCCGTCCGGGAAGTGGAGCCGGGGCGCGGGTACGCGGAACTGGACCGGCGCTACGTGGTCGCCGGCACCAGCGACGAACGCCGCGAGACGATCTTTCTGGGGTTTCGAAAGCCGGGCCAGGAGTGGATGCTGACCGAGTTGCGGAGTGCGCCGTAAGCCGTAATCCCGCCCCTTGCGTGAACTTACGAGCCCGTCTATAGTTCAAGACTCAATTAGAATTTTTTCTCCGGAGCGTGCCGTTTGAAGGTTCGGACCAGCGTCAAACCGATCTGCGAGCATTGTAAGGTGATCAAGCGGCGGGGTGTCATCCGCGTCATCTGCAAGCGCAGTCCCAAGCACAAGCAGCGGCAGGGATAGGACGACATGGCACGCATTGCGGGCGTCGACCTGCCACGCGACAAGAAAATTCTGTACGCCCTCCCGTACATCTACGGCATCGGCCCGAGAAACGCGAAGAAGATTCTCGCGGAAACCGGCGTCAATTCGGATGCGCGGGTCCGCGACCTGCGTGACGCGGAGGTCGCGCGGCTGCGCCAGGTGATCGAGCGGGACTACAAGGTCGAGGGCGCGCTTCGCACCGAGGTCGCGATGAACATCAAGCGGCTGATGGACATCGGGACCTACCGCGGCGCGCGGCATCGCAAGGGACTGCCGGTGCGCGGCCAGCGCACGCACACCAACGCGCGCACCAAGAAGGGGCCGCGGCGCGCGATTGCGGGCAAGAAGAAGCCCCTCCTGAAAAAGTAAATGGCACAAGCCAAGGCAGCGGGCGCGAAGCGCGCCAAGAAGGTGGTCGAGGCCGAAGGCATGGCCCACATCACAGCGACGTTCAACAACACGCTCATCACGATCACGGACATGCAGGGGAACGCCCTCACCTGGGGATCCTCGGGCAAGGCCGGATTCCAGGGCTCGAAGAAGTCGACCCCGTTCGCGGCCACCGTCGCGGCCGAGCAGGCGGCCCGCGAAGCGATGAACCTGGGCGTGCGGCGCGTGCACGTGCGGGTGCAGGGCCCCGGCTCGGGGCGCGAGTCCGCGATCCAGGCGCTCGCCACGGCGGGCCTGCAGATCCGCTCGATCCGCGACGTGACGCCGATCCCGCACAATGGGTGCCGGCCGCCCAAGAAGCGGCGGGTCTGAGTCATGGCGCGCTATACCGGGCCCGCGTGCAAGCTGTGCCGTCGCGAGGGGACAAAGCTGTTCCTCAAGGGGACGCGTTGTCTCACCGAGAAGTGCGCGGTGGAGCGTCGCGCCTACGCGCCGGGCCAGCATGGTCAGTCGTCGGGGCGGCGGCGCAAGGCGTCCGAGTATCAACGCCAGCTCCGCGAGAAACAGAAGGTCAAGCGGATCTACGGGCTCTCGGAGCGCCAGTTCCGCAACATCTTCGACCGCGTGCTGAAGGAGCCGGGCGTGACGGGTGAGGCGCTGCTGGTAGCGTTGGAGAGCCGGCTCGACAATCTCGTTTATCGCATGGGGTTCGCCGTGTCACGCCGGCAGGCGCGCCAGCTCGTGCGACACCGCCACGTCCAGGTGAACGGCCGTACGCTGGACGTCCCGTCGTACCGCGTCGGTCCGGGCGACGAGGTGAAGATCGCCGATGCGAGCCGCGAGCTCGTGCTGGTGAAGCACGCGCTCGAGCAGTTCGGCCGGCAGCAGCCTGTGTCCTGGATTCAAGTCGATACCGACAAGGTGCTCGGTCGGATGACGCAGCGGCCCACCCGCGACGCCATCCCGATCGCCGCACAAGAACAGTTAATCGTCGAGCTCTATTCCAAGTGATGACGACTCTTGATTTGAGCGGGCTGGTCCGCCCCCACCTGGTCGAAATGACCAAGCGGGAGGACACCCCGAATGCCGCCGAGTTCCGACTCCAGCCGCTCGAGCGGGGCTACGGCTACACGCTCGGCAACTCGTTGCGTCGCATGCTGCTCTCGTCGCTGCGGGGTGCGGCCGTCTGGGCGTTCCGCCTGGACGGCGTCGTACACGAGCACCAGACCATCCCCGGGGTGGTCGAGGACGTGCACCAGATCATTCAGCGGCTGAAGCAGCTGACGCTGGTGCTCGCGCCGGACGTGGACGAAGCGGTCCTGCACATCAAGCACGACAAGGCCGGTCCCGTGTACGCGCGCGACATCGAAGCGCACAGCGCGGTCACCATCGTGAACCCCGATCAGCTGCTGTTCACGGTCCAGGACGACCGCGACATCGGGGGCGAGCTGTACGTGAACAAGGGGCGTGGCTACGTCGAGGCCGAGCAGCACCCGGTCGACCGCACCATGCCCGTGGACGTCGTCCGCGTGGACTCGATCTACAACCCCGTCCGGCGCGCCAACTTCACCGTCGCGGAGACCCGCGTGGGGCAGCGGACCGACTACGACCGCCTCACGCTCACCGTCGAGACCAACGGGACCATTTCTCCCGAGGATGCCGTGGCGTACGCCGCGGCGCTGGCGCAGGAGCACTTCCGCTTCTTCGTGGACTTCGGCAAGGTGCCGATGGTCGCCGCCCAGCCCGCGGGGAACGGCGGCGCGGCCACGAGCCGGCTGCGCGAGGTGCTCGCCCGCTCGATCGACGACGTGGGGCTCTCGGTGCGCTCGGTCAATTCGCTCAAGAACTCCAACATCCGGACCCTGGGCGACTTGGTGCAGTACCGCGAGGAAGACCTGCTCAAAGTGAAGAACGTCGGTGAGAAAGCGCTCGGCGAGATCGCCGAGCTGCTGCGCCGGGAGGGGCTCAACTTCGGGATGAAGTTCGAAGAGACCGAGGACGAGCTGAAGGTGGTCGACGCCGGCGCGGCGCCGCAGGCGCAGGCGAGCGAGGGAGACGCGGAGTAATGCGCCACCGCGCTAAGGGACGCCAGCTCTCGCGCACGGCCAGTCACAAGAAGGCGATGCTCGCGAACATGGCCACGAGTCTGTTTCGGCACGACCGGATCGTGACCACCGAGGCGAAGGCGAAGGAGCTCCGGCCGTACGCCGAGCGGCTCATCACGCTGGCGCGCCGCGGCGACTTGCACGCGCGGCGTCTGGTGGAGCGTCGCCTCAAGGATCGCGACGTGACGCACAAGCTCTTTAAGGACCTGGGGCCGCGGTTCGCGTCACGGCCCGGCGGCTACACGCGCATCACCAAGCTGGGCCATCGCGCGGGCGACGGCGCCGAGGTGGCTCGGATCGAACTGCTGGGTGCGTGACCGACGGGCGAGGGAAAGCGGCGGCTGGAGCAGCAAGGGGGACCCAGGGTCCCCCTTTTCGTTAGGCCGCTTTGGTGACGCGGTTCGACTTGAGACAGCGGGTGCAGACCCGCAGCCGGCGCGTGGTGCCGTTCACCACCGCGCGCACGCGCTGGAGGTTGGGATACCAGCGCCGGTTCGTCTTATTGTTCGCGTGGCTGATGTTGTGCCCCGTGATGGGGCCCTTGCCACAGATCTCACACACACGAGCCATGGGCCTGCCCGACGAAAGAAATGAGCGCCTCGAAAAAGCGGCCTAAAGCTAAGCCGGCCCGCGGGCTGGGGCAACCCCGACGCACCGCATTGATCACCGGGATCACGGGACAGGACGGCTCGTATCTCGCCGAGCTGTTGCTCGCGAAGGGCTACGAGGTCGTGGGAGTGGTCCGCCGCACGTCACATGATTCCTACGAGCGAATCGGACACCTGCTCGACCGCGTCCACATCGTGCCCGCGGACCTGTTGGACCAGCACTCGCTCACGGCCGTGGTGCGTGATGCGAAGCCGGACGAGATCTACAATCTGGCGGCCCAGAGCTTCGTCCCCACGTCGTGGACGCAGCCCGTGCTGACGGGCGAGTTTACGGCGCTCGGGGTCACCCGCCTGCTCGAGGCCGTGCGCCTCGCGCACCCCACGGCGCGCGTCTACCAGGCGAGCTCGTCGGAGATGTTCGGCAAGGTGGTGGAGACGCCCCAGCGCGAGACGACCCCGTTCTATCCGCGCTCCCCGTACGGCGTCGCCAAGGTGTACGGTCACTGGATCACCGTCAACTATCGCGAGTCCTACGGGCTATACGCCGTCAGCGGCATTCTCTTCAATCACGAGTCGCCACGCCGCGGGCTCGAGTTCGTCACGCGCAAGGTTTCGCACGGGGTGGCCCGCATCGTGAAAGGCCGGGCGCGGGAGCTCGAGCTCGGCAACCTCGAGGCGCGGCGCGATTGGGGCTTCGCGGGCGACTATGTGGATGCGATGTGGCGCATGCTGCAGCAGCCCAAGCCCGCCGACTACGTGGTCGGTACGGGAGCGACGCACTCGGTGCGCGAGCTGTGCGAGCTGGCGTTCTCGCACGCGGGGCTCGACTGGAAACGACACGTTAAAGTCGACCAGCGCCTCGTGCGGCCCGCGGAAGTGGAAGCGCTGCAGGCCGACCCGAGCAAGGCGGCACGCGAGCTGGGTTGGACGCCGCAGACGACCTTTGTCGATCTGGTGCGGATGATGGTGGACGCGGACCTGGAGCGGCTGTCGTGAAGGTGCTGGTGACGGGAGCCGACGGCTTCGTGGGCCGCTGGGTCATCCGCCGGCTGCTCGGCGACGGCCGCGAGGTGTACGGCGCCGTGCGCCCGGGCCAGAGCCCCGCGCCCGTCCCCCCGGCGGCCGACCTCACGCCCGCGGAGCGGGAGGCGGTGCGGTGGCTTCCGCTCGAGCTCTTGGATCCCGACTCGGTGCGGAAGGTGGTGGACCTGCCGTATGACGCGGTGGTGCACCTCGCCGCCGTCTCGTCGGGGACCGACGCGACGCGCGACCCGGGCTACGCCTGGAGCGTGAACGCCGCCGGCACGGCGCGGGTCGTGCAAGTGCTCGCGGAAGCGAAGCGGACCGGCCGCGCCGATCCGGTCGTGCTCGTCGTCTCGACGAGTGAGGTGTACGGTGCCTCGCACGACCCGCGGCCGCGCCGCGAGACCGATCCGGTCGCCCCGTGCTCACCCTACGCCGCGAGCAAAGCGGGCGCCGAACTCGCCGGGCTCGAGGCGTGGCGCCGGACCGGTCTGCGCGTCATCGTGGCCCGCGCCTTCGCGCACACCGGGCCCGGCCAGGACACGCGCTTCGTCGTGCCGGCCTTCGCGGAGCGCCTGCGGTTCGCGAAGCGGGTGGAGGCCCCGGTGGTGAAGGTGGGCAACCTGGAGCCCGTGCGGGAGTTTCTGCACGTGCGGGACGTGGTAGACGCGTACGCGCGGCTCCTGGTCAAGGGACAGCCGGGCGAGACCTACAACGTGGCGTCGGGGCAGGCCACCTCGCTCGAGGAGCTATTCTTCCGGTTGGCCGACCTGATCGGCGCCCGGCCGATTCCCGAAGCCGACCCGGAGCTGGTGCGCGGCGGGGACATCTTCCACCTCGTGGGCGACGCGGCCAAGCTGCGCGCGGCCACCGGCTGGGTGCCCCGCTACTCGCTCGACGACACGTTACGGGAAGTGCTTGATGCCCAAGCGGACTGACCTGCAGCGGATCCTGCTCATCGGCTCCGGGCCGATCGTGATCGGCCAGGCCGCGGAGTTCGACTACTCGGGCACCCAGGCCGCGAAAGCCCTGAGGGAAGAGGGCTACTTCGTCGTGCTCGTGAACTCGAATCCCGCGACGATCATGACGGACCCCGAGCTGGCCGACCGCACCTACATCGAGCCGGTCACGCCGGAATGGGTGCGCAAGGTGATCGAGCGCGAGCGGCCCGACGCCCTGCTGCCGACGATGGGCGGGCAGACCGCGCTCAACGTCGCGATGGCCCTGGTCAAGGACGGCACGCTCGAGCGCTTCGGCGTCGAGCTGATCGGCGCGAACGCACGGGCCATCCAGATGGCGGAGGACCGCGCGGAGTTCGGCGCGGCGATGCGGCGCATCGGGCTGGCGACGCCGGTGGGCCGCACCGTGGCGTCCGTGGCGGACGCGCTCGCCGCCGCGGGCGAGACCGGGTTCCCCGCGATCATTCGGCCGTCGTACACGCTGGGCGGGACGGGGGGCGGCATCGCCTATAATCGCGCCGAGTTCGAGGAGCTGGTCGAGCGGGCGCTCGAGCTGTCACCGCTGCACACGACGCTGATCGAGCGCAGCGTGCTCGGATGGAAGGAGTTCGAGCTCGAGGTCATGCGCGACCGTCGGGATAACGTGGTCATCGTGTGCTCGATCGAGAACCTCGATCCCATGGGCGTGCACACCGGCGACTCGATCACGGTGGCGCCGGCCATGACCCTCAGCGACCGCGAATACCAGCGCATGCGTGACGCGGCGATCGCCATCATCCGGGAAATCGGCGTCGAGGCGGGCGGCTGCAACATCCAGTTCGCCGTCAACCCCGCCGACGGCGAGATGCTCGTGATCGAGATGAACCCGCGCGTGTCGCGCTCGTCCGCGCTCGCGTCCAAAGCCACGGGCTTCCCGATCGCCCGCATCGGCACCAAGCTGGCGGTCGGCTACACGCTGGACGAGCTGCCGAACGACATCACGAAAACCACGCCCGCGTCGTTCGAGCCGGTGCTCGACTACGTGGTGGTCAAAGTGCCACGGTTCGCGTTCGAGAAGTTTCCCACGGCGGACTTCCGCCTCACGACGCAGATGAAGTCGGTGGGCGAGGCGATGGCCATCGGACGCACCTTCAAGGAGGCGTTTCAAAAGGGGCTCCGGGCGCTGGAGATCGGCCGGCCGGGCTGGGTGGTCGGTACGTCTCTCGCGGACGATCGCCTGACCAGCGACAGCCCGGAGGACCTGAAGGTGGCCCTGCGGACGCCGACGCCCGAGCGCGTCTTCCAGATCAAGCGGGCCCTGCTCGCGGGGGTCTCGGTGGACGAGGTCGCGCAGGCGTCGGGGGTCGATCCCTGGTTCCTGTTTCAGATGGAAGAGCTGCTCGAGGCGGAGCGCTGGTTCGCCGCGCTCCCCGCGGGCGAGACCGGCGCCGCCGACCTGCGCCGCATGAAGCGCATGGGCTTCTCGGACGCGCAGCTCGGGGCACTGCGCGGGATCCCCGAGCAGGCGGTCCGCGAGACGCGGTGGCGGCTCGGCGTGCACCCCGCCTACAAGACCGTGGACACCTGCGCCGGCGAGTTTCCGTCCGCGACGCCATACCTGTACAGCTCGTACGATGCCGAGAACGAATCGGAGCCCCTCGGCGCTGAGGGAATCGTGATCCTCGGAAGCGGGCCGAACCGGATCGGACAGGGAGTGGAGTTCGATTATTGCTGCGTGCGCGCGGGGCTCGCGTTCCGCGAGCTCGGCTTCAAGACGGTGATGATCAATTCGAACCCGGAGACGGTATCGACCGACTTCGACATTTCCGACAAGCTGTACTTCGAGCCGCTCACCCTCGAGGACGTGCTCGAGATCGTGCGCTGGGAGCGGCCCAAGGGCGTCGTGGTCCAGCTCGGCGGTCAGACGCCGCTGCGCCTCACCAAACCGCTCGAGGCGGCGGGGGTCCCGATCCTCGGCACCCCGCCCGACTCGATCGACATCGCGGAGGACCGCGGGCGCTTCGAAGCGCTGGCCGACCGCCTCGGGGTGCCCCAGCCGGCGAACGGCACGGCGCGCTCCGTCGAGGAGGCCGTGAAGGTGGCCGAGCGGATTGGCTTCCCGGTGCTGGTGCGGCCCTCGTACGTGCTGGGCGGGCGGGCCATGGAGATCGTGTACGATGAGGGCTCCCTGCGGGACTACTTCGAGAAGGCGGCGCGTGTCGCACCCGAGCATCCCGTGCTGATCGACCGCTTCCTCGAGGACGCGTTCGAGGGCGACGTGGACGCCCTGGCCGACGGATCGCGGTGCGTCATCGGCGGCGTGATGCAGCATATCGAGGACGCCGGGGTCCATTCGGGGGACTCCGCCTGCGTGTTGCCGCCCTACCTGATCGGCGATCGCCAGGTGGACGAGATGCGCCGCTACACCAAGGCGTTCGCCGAGGCGCTCGGCGTGGTGGGCTTGATCAACGTGCAGTACGCCATTAAGGACGGCGTCGTCTACGTGCTGGAGGTCAACCCGCGGGGGTCCCGGACGGTCCCGTTCGTGAGCAAGGCGACCGGAGTGTCTCTGGCCAAGCTTGCCGCGGCGGTCATGGTCGGACACACCCTGGACGAATTGGGGGTTCCCGATGACCTTCCGCTCCCCGGGGTGGCGGTCAAGGAAGCGGTCTTCCCCTTCACGAAGCTGCCCGGGGTCGATACCATCCTGGGCCCGGAGATGCGCTCCACCGGCGAGGTAATGGGGCTGGCGGACAGCTTCGGGATGGCTTTTGCCAAGGCGCAGATCGCCGCCGACGGCAGCCTGCCGCTCGCGGGCGGGATCTTCGTGACGGTGAACGACTCGGACAAGCCGACCGTACTGCCGATCGCGCGGCGGTTCCACGAGCTGGGGTTTCGTCTCACGGCCACCGAGGGCACGGCGCGGTACCTGCGGACCCGCGGCGTGCCGGCCGAGCGAGTGGCCAAGGTTCACGAAGGGCGGCCGAACGCGATTGATCTGATCGTGTCTGGCGAGGTGCAGCTCCTGATCAACACGCCCCTCGGGAAGTTCACGCAGGCGGACGACTACGCGATCCGGCGCGCGGCGTTGATGCACCGCGTGCCGTACACGACGACCATGTCGGCCGCGAGCGCCGCCTGCGATGCGATCATCGCTCTGCGCAGCCGAACGGGTAGCGTGAGGAGTCTCCAAGAATGGCACGAAAGAACGACCGTCGAAAACCGGCCACCGGGAGCCGCAAGGGAAGCCGTCCGGGCGTAGCGAAGGCGCCGGCCAAGCCAGCGGGGAAGGTGGGCAAACCCGCCGCCAAGCCGTCGGCCGCCGCCGCGCCGCCCGCTCCCAAGGTCAAGTTCCGTGGGCGGGTGCTCGAGAACGAGCCCCTGGCCCGCCACACCACGTACCGGATCGGCGGACCGGCGCGCTACCTCGTCATGCCCGCCGACCCCGATGACGTCGCCAAGGCGCTCGACCTGGCACAGGACCGCGGGCTCCCGTGGGTGGCGCTCGGACTCGGCTCGAACGTGCTCGTGAAGGACGCCGGGTTCCCGGGCGTCGTGATCCGCATCGGGAAGGGTCTCGACCGCTTCGAGATGAAGGGTGCGACGGCGATCGTGGGCGCGGGGTTGCCCACGCCGCTACTCGCCCGCCGCACGGCGGAGGCGGGCTTCGCGGGCGTGGAGCGGTTCATTGGAATCCCGGGCACGGTGGGCGGCGGCGTGTACATGAATGCGGGCGCGCACGGGGCCGAGTTCGCGGAAGTGCTCACCGAAGCCACCGTGATGGATCCCAAGGGGAAGATCCGGCAGGTCCCGCGCAAGCAGATCTCGTTCAAGTACCGCTCCTCGAACCTCGGCAACGTGATCGTGCTCGAGGCGAAGCTGGCGCTGATCGAGGAGCCGCCCGCCAAGCTCAAGGAATTGCAGGCGCGCCTGCTGCGCTGGCGGAAGGCCGGGACGCCGTTCGACCAGCCGTGCGCCGGCTCGGTCTTCAGGAATCCGGGCGGGCCGCGCACCGCCGGCGCGCTAATCGACGAATGCGGGTTGAAGGGCTTTACCATCGGCGGCGCGCAGGTGTCCTCGTTGCACGCGAACTACATTGTCAACACCGGCACGGCGACGGCGAGTGACGTGCTCAAGGTCATCGAGCACGTACGGAAAACGGTCGCCAAGAAGACCGGCGTCGAGCTGGAGCTCGAGGTCAAGGTGATCGGGGTCTAGATGGCAGAGTTCTTCGTCCACGAATCGAGCTATGTCGACGACGGTGCGCAGGTCGGCCGGGGCACGAAGATCTGGCACTTCTCCCACGTCATGGCCGGTGCCGCCATCGGTGAGCGCTGCAACCTGGGCCAGAACGTGGTGGTGATGCCCGGCGTGCGGATCGGCAACAACGTCAAGATTCAGAACAACGTCTCGATCTACGAGGGCGTGACGCTCGAAGACGACGTATTCTGTGGGCCGTCGTGCGTGTTTACCAACGTCATGAACCCACGCAGCCACGTGTCCCGCAAGCACGAGTACCGCGAGACGCGGGTGAAGCGCGGTGCGTCCATTGGCGCGAACGCGACAATCGTCTGTGGCGTGACCCTCGGTGAGTATGCCTTCATCGGCGCGGGTGCCGTGGTGACCTCAGACGTACCTGCGTATGCCCTGATGGTGGGCGTGCCCGCCCGTCGGGTCGGCTGGATGTGCCAGTGCGGCGAGCGGCTATTGGTCACGGGCGGCTCGGCAGCATGCGCCGCGTGCGGCGCCGCCTACGTCGAGTCGAACGGAACCCTGACCAGGAAGAAACCGTGAACGTCCCGTTGCTGGACCTCGTGGCGCAATACCGCGCGATTAAGGACGACGTCCTGCCCGCCCTGCAGGCGGTCATCGAATCCCAGCAGTTCGTGATGGGCCCCCCCGTGCCGCAGCTCGAGACTGCCGTGGCCCGGCTCGCCCACGCGAAACACGGCATCGCATGCGCGAGCGGGACGGACGCGCTGCTGCTGCCGCTCAAGGCACTGGGGCTCAACACCGGGGACGAGGTCATCACGACGCCCTTCACGTTTTTCGCCACGGCCGGGGCGATCCACAACGCCGGTGGCACACCCGTCTTCGTCGACATCGAGCCGGGGACGTTCAACATCGATCCCGCGGCGGTGGAGGCCGCGATCACGCCCCGCACGCGTGCCATCGTGCCGGTCCACCTGTACGGTCAGATGGCTGCGATGGAGCGTCTGCTGGCGATCGCGCGAGCTCGCGGTCTCAATCTTGTCGAGGACGCAGCCCAGGCGATCGGCGCGCGCCGCTCGATCGACCGGGAATGGCGCGTGGCGGGCGAGCTCGGGTGGGCCACCGGGTTCTCTTTTTTTCCGAGCAAGAACCTGGGCGCGTGGGGTGACGGCGGGATGATGGTCACGTCCGACGATGCGCTCGGCGAGCGGCTCCGCAAACTGCGGCTGCACGGCGGCGCGAAGCAGTACCACCACGATGAGGTCGGCACCAACTCCCGGCTCGACTCGGTGCAGGCTGCGGTGCTGCTCGCGAAGCTGCCGCACCTCGCGGCTTGGTCCAGCAAGCGGCGTGAGCATGCCGCGTCCTACACGAAGGCACTGACGGATGTGTCGGGGGTCCGGACGCCCGTGGTCGACAGCTCCAACGAACCGATCTTCCATCAGTACACGCTGCGGGTCGAGCGGCGCGACGAGCTCCAGGCGCATCTGAAGAGCCATGGCGTCGGCAACGCCGTGTATTACCCGGTGCCCCTGCACCTGCAGAACTGCTTCCGCCATCTCGGGTACAAACGGGGCCGACTCCCGGAGGCCGAGCGGGCGGCGGCAGAAGTGATTTCCCTCCCCATCTACCCCGAGCTTACGCCCGAGCAGATCGGATACGTCGTGGACACGATCCGCGGGTTCTACCGGTGACCCGTCTCAAGATGGGCGTGATCGGCGCCGGGGCGTGGGGGAAGAACCATGTACGGACCGCGGCGACGCTTCCCGACGCCGAGCTGGTGGCGGTGTGTGACGCGGACGCCAAGACTCGGGAACGGATCGGTCGCCAGTACCCTGCCGTGCACGTGACGGCCGACGTCGCAGACCTCCTGAGCCGGGTGGACGCGGTGGTGATCGCCTCGCCGGCGACGACGCACGCCCGGGTCGCGTTGCAGTGTATCGAGGCCGGGAAACCGTGCCTGGTCGAGAAGCCCTTCGCCCTCACCACCCGGGACGCCGAGGCGGTCGCCCGCGGCGCAGCCGAGCGCAAGGTCCCCGTGCTGGCCGGCCATCTACTGGTCTTTCACCCCGCAGTCGAGCGGCTGCAGACCCTGATTCAAGGGGGCGAGCTCGGCCGCGTCTACTACTTGTATGGCTTACGCGTCAACCTGGGGCAGGTGCGCGCCGACGAGAACGCCTTGTGGAGCTTCGGGCCGCACGATGTATCGGTGGCACTGTACTTGCTTGGAGAGGCCCCGGTGCGGGTAGCCGCACACGGGAAGAGCTACTTACAGCGCAACGTGGAAGACGTCGTGTTCCTGACCATGGAGTTCGGGAGCGGTGTGCTCGCGCACGTCCAGTTGTCGTGGCTGGACCCCCACAAAGAACGGAAACTCACCGTGGTCGGGGCGCAGAAGATGGTCGTGTTCGACGACATGGAGGCGCGGGAGAAGCTCCGGATCTACGACAAGGGCGTGGAGCGCCCGCCGGAGTACGGGTCGTACGGCGAGGCCCTGTCCATCCGGGAGGGCGACATCTTCATCCCCAAGATCCCCAACGTCGAACCGCTCGCGGCCGAGCTCGGCCACTTCGTCCGCGTGGCGCGGGGCATGGAGCCGCCCCGCGCGAGCGCGGAGGACGGCGTGCGGGTGGTCCGGGTGCTGGAGGCGGCCACGCGCTCGTTGGCGACAGGCGGGGCGCCCGTCTCGCTATGAGTCCCGGCGCCCAGACCCCCGCTGACGTCCTGGTCGCGAAAGCGCAGGACCGCTCCGCGCTGATAGGGATCGTCGGCCTGGGCTACGTGGGGCTGCCGCTCGCGATGGAGTTCGCGCGCGCCGGCTTCCGCGTGCTGGGGTTCGACGTCAGCAAGGCCGTCGTGGAGGCCCTGACCCAGGGGCGCTCGCACGTCCAGGACGTGCCGAGCGCGGAGGTGGCGCGCTTCGCCAAGGAAGGCAAATTCACTGCGACGACGGACCTGGCGCGGCTGCGCGACCCCGACGTCGTGTCGATCTGCGTCCCCACCCCGCTTTCGAAGACGAAGGATCCCGACGTGAGCTACGTGCTCGCGGCGACGAACGCGGTGAAGCAGACCCTGCGGCGCGGCCAGCTGATCGTGCTCGAGTCCACGACCTATCCCGGCACGACTCGCGAGCTGTTGCTGCCCGCGCTGGAGGGAACGGGGCTCAGGGTGGGGGAAGACTTCTTCCTCGCGTTCTCCCCGGAGCGGGTGGACCCGGGCAACCCGAAGTGGAACACGCACAACACGCCCAAGGTGGTGGGCGGGCTCACGGCGGCATGTCGACGCGTGGCGATGGCGATCTACGAGCCGGCGATCGAACGCCTCGTGGCCGTGTCCTCCACCGAGGCCGCGGAGCTGGTGAAGATTCTCGAGAACACGTTTCGCAGCGTGAACATCGGGCTCGTCAACGAGATGGCGATCGTGTGCGACAAACTCGGCGTCGACGTGTGGGAGGTGATCGAGGCCGCGGCGACGAAGCCCTTCGGCTTCATGAAGTTCACGCCGGGCCCCGGTGTCGGGGGGCACTGTATCCCACTCGATCCGCACTATCTCGCGTGGAAGATGCGGACGCTCAACTATCGCACGCGATTCATCGAGCTGGCGGGCGAGATCAACGCAGAGATGCCCGAGTACTGGGTTGGCCGCGTGGTCGATGGCCTGAACGAGCAGGGGCGCGCGGCGCGGGGCAGCAAGGTGTTGGTGGTGGGTGTGGCCTATAAGAAAGACATCGATGATGTCCGCGAGAGCCCGGCCCTCGATGTGATCCGGCTGCTGCAGCGGCGCGGCGCGGCGGTTTCCTATCACGATCCGCACGTGGGCAAGCTCAAGGATGAGGCCATCGATCTCGCGTCCCATCCGCTCACGCCCGAAACACTCGCAGCCGCTGACTGCGTGGTCATCGTGACCGATCATTCGGACGTCGACTACGGCCTCGTGGAGCGGTGTGCGCGTCTGGTCGTCGATACGCGGAACGCCCTCGAGACGGCTCGGCGGCGGAGGCAGGCGCCCTGAAGATCGCGGTCGTCGGTACGGGGTACGTCGGCCTCGTCGCGGGGGCGTGTCTCGCCGAGACGGGCAACGACGTCGTGTGCGCGGATGTAGACGCCGCGAAGATCGAGAGTCTCCGGCAGAACCGGCTGCCGATTCACGAGCCGGGGCTCGAGCCGCTCGTCGTCCGCAACCAGCGCGACGGCCGCCTGGAGTTCACCACCGAGGTCGGCGCGGCGATCCAGCGCTCGGACGTGATCTTCATCGCGGTCGGCACGCCGCCCGGCGAGGACGGCTCGGCCGATCTGCAGCACGTGCTCGACGTAGCGCGTACCATCGGCCGGCACATGGATCGCCCCAAGCTGGTCGTCACCAAGAGCACGGTTCCCGTCGGCACGGCGGAGCGGGTCCGCGCCGAAATCGCCAAGCACACGGCCACCGCGTTTCACATCTGCGCCAATCCCGAGTTTCTCAAGGAGGGCGCGGCGGTCGAAGACTTCATGAAGCCGGACCGCGTCATCGTGGGTGTGGATTCGGCCGAGGCGACGGACGTGATGGCGCAGCTGTATGCGCCGTTCGTACGGACCGGCAATCCCATCATTTTCATGGACTTGTCATCGGCGGAGATGACCAAGTACGCGGCCAACGCCATGCTGGCCACGCGCATCTCCTTCATGAATCAGATCGCCCTGCTGTGCGACGCCGTGGGCGCGGATGTGACCTTCGTCCGCAAGGGGATCGGGGCGGACCGACGCATCGGACCGGCGTTCCTGTTCCCGGGGCCGGGGTACGGCGGATCGTGCTTCCCCAAGGACGTGAAGGCGTTGATCCGCACGGGCGAGGACCGCAGCGTGCCGCTCCACATCCTGCAAGCGGTCGAGGCCGCGAACGAGCGGCAGAAGCGCGTGCTGTTCGAGAAGGTCGCGCGGCGCCTCGGGGACGGGCTGCGCGGCGCCACGGTCGCCGTGTGGGGCCTCGCCTTCAAGGCCGAAACCGACGACGTACGCGAGAGCCCGGCGCTCGTGCTGGTGGAGCAGCTACTCGGGGCGGGCGCGCGGGTGCGCGTGCACGACCCCGCGGCCCTCGCGTCCGCGCGCCGCCACCTGGGGGATCGGGTGACCTACGCCAAGAACGTGTACGACGCCGTGGACGGCGCGGCCGCGCTCGCGATCGTCACGGAGTGGCTGGAGTACCGCAATCCCGACTTCGAGCGGATCAAGCAGGCCCTGACGCGGCCCGTGATCGTCGATGGACGGAACCTGTACGACCCGCAGCGCATGGCGCGCCTTGGGTTCATCTATGAGAGCATCGGCCGCCCCGTGGCATGCGCATCCTCGTAACCGGCGCCGCCGGGTTTCTCGGATCGCATCTCTGCGACCGTCTGCTCGCACTGGGCCACCGGGTGGTCGGGATGGACAACTTCATCACCGGCAACCGGTCGAATCTCGACCACCTGAAGAGCCATCCGAACTTTCAGCTGATCCTGCACGACGTCGCCAACTTCATCGAGGTTGAGGGGCCACTCGACGGCGTGCTCCACTTCGCGAGCCCGGCGAGCCCGATCGACTACCTGGAATTGCCCATCCAGACGCTCAAGGTGGGATCGCTCGGCACCCATAAGGCTCTCGGCCTCGCCAAGGCGAAGGGCGCGCGATTCCTGCTCGCGTCGACATCGGAAGTGTACGGCGATCCCTTGGTACACCCCCAGCCGGAGAGCTACTGGGGGAATGTGAACCCGGTGGGGCCCCGGGGAGTATATGACGAGGCCAAGCGGTTCGCGGAAGCCATCACGATGGCCTATCATCGCTTCCACCAGCTCGACACGCGCATCGTGCGTATCTTCAACACCTATGGCCCCCGCATGCGGCCCCGCGACGGTCGCGTGGTGTCGAATTTCATCGTGCAGGCGCTCCAGGGCGAGCCGCTCACGGTGTACGGTGACGGCTCTCAGACCCGCTCCTTCTGTTACGTGGACGACCTCGTTGAGGGTATCGTGAGGCTGTTCGAGCGCGGAGGGCCTGACCCGACGAACATCGGCAACCCCCACGAATTCACCGTGCGCCGGCTGGCCGAGCTGGTGCTGCGGCTCACCGGGAGCCGCAGCCGCATCGTGGAGCGGCCCCTCCCCACGGACGATCCGAAGGTCCGCCAACCCGACATCCAGCGTGCACGCGAGACCCTCGGCTGGGAGCCGAAGGTCTCGCTCGAAGACGGGCTGCGCCGCACCATCGAGTATTTCAGCGGGCTCACGCCGGCGTGAGCGCCCGGTTGCTCGTCACGGGCGCGGCCGGGTTCATCGGCTCGCACGTGTGCGAAGCGCTCCTCGCCCGGGGTGATGAGGTCGTGGGCGTCGACAACTTCGATCCCTTCTACCCCCGCGCCGTGAAGGAGCGGAACCTCGACGGGCTGCGCCGGGCCAAGGGCTTCCGCCTCGTCGAGGCGGATATCGTTCGCGATGCGCTCCCGCTCGACGGCGTATCGGTCGTACTGCACCTCGCGGCCCGCCCGGGCGTGCGCCCCTCGCTCGAGGACCCCGCTTCGTACGGCGACACCAACGTGACCGGAACGGTGCGCGTGTTCGAGGCGGCGCGCCGCGCCGGCCTCCGGCGGATCGTGTTCGGCTCGTCGTCTTCGGTGTACGGCGACGCCACGCCTGCCCCCTTCGCCGAGGACACGGCGGCCGTCTGGCCGATTTCGCCCTACGCCGCCAGCAAGCGCGCCGGGGAGCTGATGGCGTACGCGTTCGCGCACCTCTACGGCCTGCAGATCGCCTGCCTCCGGTTCTTCACGGTGTACGGGCCGCGCCAGCGGCCCGACCTCGCGATCCATCGGTTTACCCAGCTGATCGCCGCCGGACAGCCGATCCGGATGCACGGGGACGGGTCGAGCGAGCGCGACTATACCTATATTACGGATTGCGTGGACGGCATCCTCGCGGCCGTGGAATGGACCGCCCGGCCGCGGCCGGGCGGGCTCGCCGAGCCGATCAATATCGGTGGCGGGGCGCGGGTGCGGCTCGACCGACTGATCGAGCTGATCGGGCGGACGCTGGGGCGCGAGGTGCGGATCGAGCGCCACGGCGACCAGCCGGGCGACGTCCGGCTCACGGCGGCGGACCTGCGCCGCGCCGAGCGCGAGCTCGGGTACCGGCCCACGGTGGGGATCGAGGAAGGCATTCGGCAATTCGTCCGCTGGTACGAGGCGATTCATGGACGTCAGCGCTGAACATCTCGTCGAGCAGGCCCGGGAGCGGTTCCAGCTGCAGGACTACTACGGGGCCATCCACCTCCTCGAGGAGGTGGTTACGGCGGGCCGCGCGTTTGCCGATGCGCACCACATGCTCGGTCTGTCCTACTCGCTGGTGGGCCAGCAGGACCAGGCCCTCGCGCAGCTCGACCGTGCCCTGACCCTCAACCCCCATTACGTCGAAGCGCTGGTGCACCGCGCCATCGTGCTGAACGAGCTGGGGCGGGAAGCCGAGGCGGATGCCGCGTTTCGGCGCGCCGCACAGGTCGGAGGTGAGCCGCGGCAGGGGTTCGCGGCCCATGTGGCCGCGAAGCTGGCCAACCAGCACGCGGCGCTGGGCGACGCGTACCTCGGGGCCGGCGGCCTGACGCAGGCGATCGGGGAATACCACGAGGCGCTCACCCTGGGCCCGGCGTTTCACGACCTGCGGTACAAGCTGGGGCGCATGCTGCTCGAGGCGGGCCGCGCGCTCGACGCGCGCGAGCACTTCGAGATCATCGTGCGTGCGCGTCCCGCTTACCTCGACGCGGCCGCCATGCTCGGGCTCGCCTGCTACCTCGCCGGGGACGGGCTCGCGGCGAAGGCGGTGTGGGAGGAATGCCGGGAGCGCCGGCCGGAGGACCCGCGTGTGGAAGCGTACCTGGCCATGCTGGTCCGCAACGACGACGCCGTGGCGGCTGCCGTACCGGCTTCCGGTGGGGACGGCGATCCGCCGTCGATGCACCCGTCGGGTCGAGCCGGGCGGAAGAAAAGATCGTGAGACGCTGGGCACTGCTCGGCATCGCGCTGGGGCTCGCCTGCCAGCCGAGCGCCGCGGACCATGAGGAGCTGGGCGACCGCGCCTACGCGGCGGGGGCGTATCGCGATGCGCTCGCCGAATACCAGCTCGGGCTGAAGGCCCATCCTGGCAGCGCGGACCTGAATGCCAAAGCCGGCGCGGCGGCCCTGCACGTCGGCGACTACGCCACCGCCGTAGACGCCTACATGCTGCTCGGGGAGCGCGACGGATCGCGGGCGGGGGAGGCGGCGGACGGTCTCGAGCGGGTCGCCCGGGCCGCGCTCGCCGCGAACGACCGTGGCGATGCGGCGAAGGGGCTCGCGGGGCTCCGGGCCGTGGCTCCGACCCGACCGCTGGGTCGCTACACCCGACTGGCGGCGCTCGACGCCGCCGATCGCGGCGATACCGCCGGCGCGATGGTGCTGCTGCCGGGAGCGATCGCGGCCGCCGCCGACGCACGCATGGCCGATTCGCTCCTGTTCGTATACGGGATGGCCGCGGTGCGGGCGCGCGATTGCGCTACGGCCGTGCCGGCGTTCGAAGGCGTGATCCGGCGGCAACGGGAGCCCGCGGTCGCGGATCGCGCGCGCGAGGGGTTGGGGCTGTGCTCGCTGGTCGAGGGGCAGCGTTTGCTCGAGAGCGGGAAGCCCACGGAGGCGGAGGACTGGTTCCGACGGGCCACCGCACCGGGGGCGCCCGCGGACGTAGTGCGTGGAGCGTTTCTCGGGCTGGGAGACGTGAGGCTGGCACAGGGCGACGTGGCGGCGGCGCTGGAGAGCTACCAGCAGGCACTCGTCGGCGGCACGCCCGGCGATACCATCACCCAGCGGGCGCATGAGAAAATCAACGCCCTCGGAAAGGCGGACGCGCCGTCGCCGGCACCGCAGAACAAACCGTGAGGATCATGCGTCGCTTGCTGCTTATCGTCGGTACCGCCCTCGTGGCGGCCTGCCACCACGGCCCTCGCGTCGTGCCCGCGCCGGATCCGGTCGCCGAGTTGGCGAAGGCCCGCGCCCAGTTTCGGAGCGGGAACTTCGGCAAGGCGCTCGTGTCGTTCCGCCGGGTCACGTACGAGCTGGGCCCCAGTCAGCCCGAGATGGCCGACGTGCGATACCATCTCGCCGAGTGTTACTTCCAGACGGGGGACCGCGTCCAGGCGGCCCACGAGTTTCGCCAGGTCGCGGACCAGTATGCGACGAGCGAGTACGCGCCCATGGCCCTGCTGCGGGCGGGCGACGCGAACCTGCGGCTGTGGCGGAAGCCGGAGCTCGATCCCTCGTACGGCGAAACGGCGCTCGCCATTTATCAGGAGCTGGCGGGGCGCTATCCCGGAACCGATGCGGCCGCCCGGGCGCAGATGCATGTGCAGCAGCTACGGGAGTGGTTTTCCCAGAAGGACTACAAGAACGGGATGTTCTACTTCCGGCGCCGCGCCTACGATTCCGCGATCATTTACTTCAAGGACGTGATTGCGACCTATCCCGGGACGTCACCCGTCCCCGACGCGTTGATGCGGCTGGTGGACAGCTACCGCGTCATCGGCTACGGCGACGAGCTGAAGGAGACCTGCACGCATCTGCGCCGCTACTTCTCGCAGACTGAGGGGCTCGACAAGTCCTGCCCGGCCGACTCGAGCACCACCACGCCCTCCTGACCTCGCGTGGAGGCTCTGTTCGGCGGCTCGTTCGATCCCGTGCACGTCGGGCATCTGATCGCCGCGGAGGCAGCGGGCGAAGCGCTCGACGCGAGGGTGCGGTTCGTCCCGGCGCGCGTGCAGCCGTTCAAGCGGGCGGCGCACCGCGCCAGCGCCGACCAGCGCGCGGAAATGCTGGAGCTTGCGGTCGCGGGCAACCCGCGGCTCGCGGTCGAGCGCATCGAGCTCACGCTCCCCGCTCCGTCATACACGGTCCGGACGCTGCAGGCGCTGGCCGCGCGGGAGCCGGGGAACCGCTTCACGTTGTTGTTGGGGGCGGATGCCGCCGCCGAGCTCGCCGCCTGGTACCAGGTCGACGCGCTGCCTGCGCTGGCGGACGTCGTGGTGTTCGCGCGCCCCGGGGCGCCGCTCCCGCGGCATCCGGCCATCCGGCGCGTGGTCGAGGTCCCGGCGGTGGACGTTTCGGCCACGATGATCCGGGAGCGCGTGCGGCAGACCCGCTCCATCCGCTATCTGGTGCCCGACGCGGTGCGCGACTACATCGCGGCGCACGGGCTGTATCGCGAATAGAGGGCTGATGCACAAGGGTTGGTTCACCAAGATCTTCGGGACCCAGTTCCAGCGAGAGCTGAAGCGCGTCCGCCCGATCGTGGACGCGATTCATCGCCACGAGGAGCGGCTCAAGGCGCTGTCCGACGCCGAGCTGCAGGGCCAGACGCCGAAGCTGCGCAGCCTCGTCGCCGAGCGCACCAGCACGCTCGCCGCGGAGGTCGAGCGCCTCAAGCGGGAGAAGCACGACTGTCCGGACGCCGAGCAGCGTGTGGAGCTCAGCCAGAGGTTGTCTCAAGCCGAGGCGGCCTACGTCAAGGCGCTCCAAGTGGCCCTGAACGACGTCCTCCCGGAGGCGTTCGCGACCGTCCGCGAGGCGTGCCGCCGGCTGGTGGGCAGCGAAGTGGTGGTCACCGGCCACGCCCTCAAGTGGGACATGGTGCCGTACGACGTGCAGCTCATCGGCGGGATCGTGCTGCATCAGGGGAAGATCGCCGAGATGGCGACGGGCGAGGGCAAGACGCTGGTCGCGACGCTGCCGCTGTACCTGAACGCCCTCGCGGGGCGGGGCGCCCATCTCGTCACCGTCAACAACTACCTCGCCCGTCGGGACTCGCAGTGGATGGGCCACCTCTTCAGGTGGCTCGGCCTCACGGTCGGCTGCATCGACGACACGGAGCCGTCGACGCCCGAGCGCCGGGCGGCCTACCGGTGCGACATCACGTACGGCACGAATAACGAGTTCGGCTTCGATTACCTGCGCGACAACATGGTGTTCACGCTGGAGCAGCGCGTCCAGCGGAGCCACGCGTACGCCATCATCGACGAGGTCGACTCGATTCTGATCGACGAGGCCCGCACGCCGCTCATCATCTCGGGCGCGGTCGGCAGCGAGGCGGACGAGAAATACGCGCAGTTCAACGCACAGGTCGTGCAGCTGGTGCGGAAGCAGACCGCCGTCGTGAACGATCTCATCGGTAAGGCGGAGCCGCTCCTCGCGGACGAGAAAACGGGGTACGAGGGCGCGGTCCTCCTGTACCAGGCGCAGCTCGGGATGCCCAAGAACAAGAAGCTCCTGAAGCTGCTCCAGGAGCCGGGCGTGAAGTCCCAGGTTCAGCGGGTGGAGCTCGACGTGCTGGCCGACCGCAAGCTTCCCGCGCGCGAGCAGAAGATGCGTCACGTCGAGGAGGACCTGTACTTCGTGCTCGACGAGCGAGGCCACTCCGTGCACCTCACCGATAAGGGCGTCGAGACGATGTCGCCGCAGGACCCGAATCTGTTCGTGGTCCCGGACATCTCGCACGCCGTCCACGAGATCGAGCGCGACGAGAGCCTTTCACCCAAGGAGAAGATCGAGCGTCGCCGCCAGGTGGAAGCGGACTACGCCATGAAGAGCGAGACGCTGCACATCATCCACAAGCTGCTCCAGGCACACGCCCTGTACGAGCGGGAGGTGGACTACGTCGTGCAGGAGGGCAAGGTCCTGATCGTCGACGAGTTCACGGGGCGCCTGATGCACGGGCGGCGCTGGTCGGAGGGGCTACACCAGGCGGTGGAAGCGAAGGAGGGGGTGGCCGTCCAGGAGGAGAGTCAGACGCTGGCCACCATCACGATCCAGAACTACTTCCGGATGTACGACAAGCTCGCCGGCATGACGGGCACGGCGGAGACCGAGGAGACCGAGTTCTTCCAGATCTACGGGCTCGAGGTCGTCGTGATCCCGACTAACCGGCCGGTGCGCCGCGTGGACAAGCACGACCTCATCTACAAGACGCGAAGCGAGAAATACAAGGCGATCCTCGACGAGGTCGAGCGACAGCACGAGCGCGGCCTGCCGATCCTCGTGGGCACCGTCAACGTGGACGTGTCCGAAACGCTGTCGCGCATGCTCAAGCGCCGCGGCTTCCGGCACGAGGTGCTGAACGCCAAGTACCACCAGCGGGAGGCGGAGATCGTGGCGCAGGCGGGCCAGCCGGGCTCCATCACGATCGCGACCAACATGGCGGGCCGCGGGACCGACATCAAGCTTGGGCCCGGGGTGAAGAAGTGTCAGGTGTGCGGGATCACGGCGCACGAGGCCCCGTTCGGCCAGCAGATCGAGCGGCCCGACCTCCCGGCCGAGGAGATCAAGCGGCTCGCCTGCAACGACGATCCCCCGTGTGGCCTCGTCATCATCGGCACGGAGCGGCACGAAGCGCGGCGCATCGACCGGCAGCTGCGCGGCCGCTCCGGTCGCCAGGGCGATCCGGGCCAGAGCGTGTTCTTCCTGTCGCTCGAGGACGACCTGATGCGGTTGTTCGGCTCGGATCGCATCGCGCGCATCATGGATCGCACCGGCTCCGAGGAAAACGAAGTCATCACCCACCCGTGGGTGACCGCGGCCATCGGGCAGGCGCAGAAGCGCGTCGAGCTGCAGAACTTCCAATCGCGCAAGAAGCTGCTCGAATACGACGATGTGATGAATCAACAGCGGGAGGTCATCTACGCCCTCCGCCTGTTCGCGCTCGAGGGGGGGGAGGAGCTCAAGGCGGAAGCGCTGCGCATGGTCGAGCAGGCCGTCGCCGCTCTGGTGGACGAGCTGATCGGCGATGCCAAGGATGTCCACGAGTGGGACCGCGACCTGATGGAGACCGAATTCCTGCTCAAGTTCCTGGTCTCGGTCCCGGGCGTCACGGACCCCGCCAAGATTCGCAGCCGCGACGAGCTGGTGCGGGCGGCGCAGCAGGCGGCCCGCGAGGCGTTCCAGGCCAAACTCGACCACTTCAAGGAGATCGAAAGCAAGGTCGGTGCCGTGAACATCGGCGGGCAGGCGCTCTCGCACGTCACGCTGACCGTGATCGACGAGAAATGGAAGGATCACCTCTACGACCTGGACCAGCTGAAGGCCGCGATCCACTACCGCCAGTGGGGCCAGAAGGACCCGCTCATCGAATACAAGCGGGAAGGCTACGAAATGTTCGTCGGCCTGATGCATGACGTGCACGCGACCTTCGCCGAGCGCTGGCTCAAGCTGCAAATCGAGATCGGGCCGCCCCGTCCCGGGCCGGGCGACCTTGGCGGGCCGGGGGTGCGCGGTCCCAGGGCGGGTCCCCTGGGCGGGGCGCGCCGCCCCGCGCCGATGGTGGCGGTGAAGCCGGACGCCGACGGACTGGTCCAGAGTGATACGGCCCCCGCCCCAAGGCCCTCCTTGGACAGGCCGCCCGCCCTGAATCCGTACGCCGGCGTCGGCCGCAACGACCCGTGTCCCTGCGGCAGCGGCAAGAAGTTCAAGAAGTGCCACGGCGCGGGGCTCTGACCCCCCTTCGTTTTTTTCCGATACCGCCTATTCCCTTGAGCCCGGCTAGGTTGCCCGGATGCCGCTGCGCTTGTCCGAGCACCCGGAACGGGACCGTCCGCGCGAGCGCTTGTGGAGCGTCGGCCCC
>DATHKX010000106.1:0-4492 GCA_035488835.1 Gemmatimonadales bacterium | reverse complement strand
CCGACGAGCGTCGCCGCGAGGTTCACGCCGTCGTTGTCGAGCCATCGCCAACCTCTCGCGAGTCGTACCGGCTGGTGGCACACCGTATTGCCGCGCTCGAACCGCGCGTCACACGCGGGACACTCGTATTTGCCCTGCAGCGTCGCGCCCAGGACGGAGTCCGCGAGCATGCCCAACACGCCGGCGCCGGTCAGGATCGCAAACCCCGGGGCCATGCCCCGGGGTCCCAAGACATGAGCGAGCCCGGCGATCGTGAGAGCACCGGCCACGCCGCCCAGCGTTCCCAGGGCAGTGATACCCCCCGACGTGCCGCGCGTCACCCTCCTTCCGGAGGTAATGAGGATCGGTGGGAAGGGCGAGTAGGCCCCGATTTCGGTGGCCCACGTGTCGGCGGCAGCGGCCGCGATGGCGCCGGCAGCCGCCACCCACGAGCCCAGCAGGGCGGCGACGAGGGCGACCCCGCCGTTGGCCAGCACCTGCCGCGCGTTGCGGCTCGGGCCCCGGCGCTCGGCGAGTTGCGTGAGAAGGCTACCGGTGAGGAAGAAAGCGGCGAGCAGCGCGAGCCCCGGCCAGCCAAGGCCCCACGTCACGCCGGCCCCGACGGCGCAGGCCGCGACCAGCCCGCCGGGGGTGAGCCACTTCACTCGTCGAGCAGCTCGTCCAGGATCCGGCGCTTCAAGTCGGCGGGTGCACCCTGGGCCCGGCAGCGGGCTCGCAGGAAACCGAGGAACAGCTTTTCGAAGTCGAACTGCTCGCCGCACGGCGGGCAGTCGGCGATGTGCTGACGGATCTCCTGCTCCACCACAGGCGTGAGCTCGCGGTCGAGGTACTCATAGAGGTGCTCTTTGCACTCCCGACAATTCATTTGGCGGACCCCTTGATGTACCCCATCCCGACGGCGTAACCGTACAGCTTCTGCTGGAGCAGGCGCCTGGCGCGGAACAGCCGCGACTTCACCGTGCCGACCGGCACTTCCAGGATCCGGGCGATCTCCTCATACGACATGCCCTCCACGTCGCTCAACACCACGGTCTCCCGGAATTGTTCCGGGAGCAGGTCGATGGCGCGGAGGACCTCGTCGTCCACGATGCGGTCGAAGAAGGTCCCCTGCGGGTCGTCGTCCTGAAGCTCTTCGAACACGGAGAACGGTTCGATCGCGTCGATGTCGACGGTTTCCGGGTGCCGGGTGCGCCGCCGATACTCATTAATGAAGGCATGCCGCAGGATCGTGAGCAGCCAGCCCTTCGCGTTCGTCCCCCGCTCGAACTGGTGCCAGGCGCGGTAGGCCTTGAGCATGGTCTCCTGGACGAGGTCGTCGGCTTCCGCGGGATTGCTGGTCAGTCGCAGGGCCACGCGGTACAAGCTGTCGAGGTGCACCAGGGCTTCGCGCTCGAAGCTCGCCCGCTTGTCGGCCTCGGCCGCCGGGCTGGGCGCGGAAGGAGGGGGAGTCGGGGGGGTGGGCGGGGTCATAGCGTCACGTAACCTCTCCCTGCGCGCCCGGGTTCCGCAATAGGGCGTGGGCCGCTAGGTTTCGCGCGCCGTGGTCCACAGCATAGTCCCTCTCGCTGTCCTCGAGGCGGTCAGGAACCTCGACACGCCGGTCGAGGACGGGTTGTCGGAATTCGCCGAGGAGCTGCTTTCCAAGCGGCTCGGCCTCTCCGCCACGGTGGCGATGCAGCTGCGCGAATACGAGGGCATGGTCCGGCGCGACGCGCCGGCCGACCAGTCGCACGTCGAGGCGCTGCTCCGGCTGGTGGGGCGGCGGCCCGATGCGGACCTGGTGTTCGCGGACGCCGGCCGGCGCGCGGCGCGACGCGCGGTACGGCGTCTCTTCCTGCTCACCCGGCTCGCCGCGCGCGCGGGCCCGCGGGCCCTCGGGTACGTGGCCGCTCGGCGTGCGGCGCGCGCCGTGTTCGCGGGGGAGCTGCGCCGCGAGAGCCACGTTCCGGTGGCGCGGGTGGGCGACGCGCTCGCCGTCCAGGCCACGCCCGACGGCGCCGCGTGCGCGCTGTACGGCGCTGGCTTCAGCGAGCTGCTCCGGCTCCTCGTCGGCTTCGAAGGCGCCATGCTCCATATCTCGTGCCGGGCGACCGGCGGCGAGGTGTGCGAGTGGCGGGCGGCTCCGCCCGATCCCCGACACGACTGATGCCCCTGCTCGACGGCTTCGACCTCCCCGCGCTCGCACAGGAGCTCGGCGCGCTCGGGGCCGACGGCTGGCTGCTGTACGATTTCCGTAAGGTCAACCCGATCGCCGGCCGCATCCTCGGGGACACCGGGATGGGAACGCGGCGCCTGTTCGTCCTGCTGCCGCGCTCGGGCCGTCCGGTCGCGGTAGCGCATCGCATCGAGCTCCAGGCACTCGCCGATTTTCCCGGCGAAGTGCGGCCTTACGGCGCATGGCGCGAGCTCCACGCGCACCTCGAGGCGCTGGTCCGGGGCCGCACGCTCGCTATCGAGACCTCGCCTCTGGACCAGGTTCCGTACCTGGATCGCGTCCCGCATGGCGTGGTCCAGCTGCTCGAATCGTTCGGCGCACGGCTAATGTCATCCGCGCCGCTCGTGTCCCGGTTTGCGGCGCGCTGGTCGCCCGCGGAGCTGACCGGCCACCGCAAGGCGGCGGCGGTCCTCGCGGACGTCGCGCGCGACACGCTCACGTGGGTGGGGAGCGAGGCGGCCCGCGGCGCCGAGGTGCGGGAGACGGGTGTCAAGCAGCGCGTGCTCGAGGCGATCGAGCGCGCCGGCCTCTGGACCAACGACGGGCCCATCGCGGCGTTCGGGCCGACCAGCGCGATGCCCCACTACGAACCCCATCCTGGAGCCGATCGTCGCCTCGCGGCGGGCGACGTCGTGCTGCTCGATCTGTGGGCCGGGCCGGGGCAGGGTACGGTGTTCGCCGACCAGACGTGGATGGCATTCGCGGGCCGCTCACCCGACGCGGAGGTGCGTCGCGTGTGGCAGGCGGTGAAGGGGGCGCGCGACGCCGCCGTCCGCTTCCTGCGGGAGCGCTGGCGGCCGGACGGCGCCGTGACGGGGGCCCAGGTGGATGACGCGGCGCGCGCCGTGATCCGCGACGCGGGCTTCGCCGACTACTTTGTGCACCGCACCGGCCATTCCATCGATCGCGACCTGCACGGCTCCGGACCGCACATCGACAACTTCGAGACCGAGGACGCGCGAGCGCTCGTGCCCGGGGTGGGCTTCTCGATCGAGCCGGGCGTCTATCTCCCCGGGCGGTTCGGGATGCGCAGCGAGATCAACGTGTACATCGACGCGGTCGGTCCCGAGGTGAATCCCTCCCGTCCTCAGGACGAGCTGATACTGGTCTGACCGTCGGACGGGTCAGAGGACAGCGAGGACGAGTCCGGCCCACACGGCGGCGCCCACGGCGACGTGGGCGGCCTGGAGCGGTTGGGGCAGCGCGAACAGCACCATCGCGGCGGCTACCGCGACCTGCAGGGTGACGAGGGCAACCACGTACCACGCGCCACGCCTCCTCGAGCGCACCGCCCACCACACGACGTACGCGAAGAGCGTGTAGGCGAGCAGCCGGTGGGTCCAATGGATGTGCTGCAGGTAGTTCCCCGCCGGGACGACCTGGCCGTTGCAGAGCGGGAATCCGAGGCACGCGCTGGCCGCCCCCAGGTTGGCCGTGAGCGCGCCGAACAGGACGGTGACGAAGCCCAGCGTGAGGGCAGCTAGCCCCACCCGTGAGGGTGGGGTGATCGGATGTCCGCTCGCGATCACAATCAACGTGGCGAGCAGGAGCATCGCCGTGCCGAGATGAAGAATCACGGTCCACGGCGGCAGGCTCAGCTTGACCGTCACCGCGCCGAGCAGGACCTGCAGGATGAGCAGTCCAAGCGCGACGTAGGCAGTTCTGTCGGGAGAGTACTGCTCCCGGCTCCCCGCTCCCCGTCGTAGCCACCACGTGGAGAGCGCGAGCGCGGCGACGAGGACACTCACCGCCGCGGCGGCGAGCCGGTGCCCATACTCGATCATCGTCGGGAGGTCGAGCGGTGGCAGTAGTTTGCCGTTGCAAAGCGGCCAGTGCTCGCCGCAGCCCAGCCCCGATCCGGTGATCCGGACAATGGCGCCGAGGATGATGAGCAGGTAGGTGAAGGTCGCCGCGGTCCAGGCGAGTCGCGTGAAGCGTCGCGTCATGGGTGCGGAAATGTATATTGTGCCCGCTCATGTCCACATCCGCACCCGTCACCGACCGCTGGGGCGACCGGCTGCCGCGCCGGCTCGGCCTGTGGAGCGCGGTGGCGGTGCTCGTGGGCTCGACCATCGGCGGCGGCATCTTTCGGACTCCCGCGATCATCGCCGAGCGCGTCCCCGCGCCGCTCCCGATGTTCGGCGTGTGGATCCTGGGGGGCCTGCTGGCGCTGTGCGGCGCGCTCACGTACGCGGAGCTCGCCGCGCTGTTCCCCCGCTCGGGTGGCGTGTACGTCTACATCCGGGAAGGCTTCGGGCGGCTGCCGGCGTTCCTGTT
>DATHKX010000105.1:0-23508 GCA_035488835.1 Gemmatimonadales bacterium | reverse complement strand
GAGTCGAGCATGAGCCGCGTGGTCGCGAGCAGGTCTCGGGCCTGGGTCGCGAACTGGGCGGCCGGCACGCTGGGTGATCGCGCCTCGGCACGGAAGCCGGTGAGCAGCGCTTCGATGCGCGTGAGGTACTGCGCGGCCGCGACGCGATAGGCGAGCGTCGACCCCTGGTCGGTGCCTGCCGCCACCGCGGGTAAGGTGGACGATTCCCCTCCGCGCGCGCTCCAGCGTCCGATCGCGATGCCCAGCGCGAGCACGGCGGCGATTCCCACACCCCAGCGCAGCGCGGGACGGATCACGATGACCCGTCGTTGCCGCGCCGCGCGCGCCGCCGCGATGCGATCCCACAGTTCCTCGCGCGGCGTCGCGGGCGGGCGGTGGTAGTCCTGCGCCGCCTGCCGCAACCGCTCCTCGAACCGGTCTTCGGTCATGAAACCCACTCCCCCGCGAAATCCGCGAGCGCATCACGCAGCTTGGCGCGCGCCCGCGACAATTGTGCTTTCGACGTTCCGGTTTCGATGCCGAGGGTCGCGCCGATCTCGTCGTGCGTGTACCCCTCGACGTCGTGCATCACGAACACCATGCGATAGCCGTCGGGGAGACCGTCGATCGCCTGTGCCAATCGCCGCTTCAGGTCCGGCTCAGCCGCGCGCCCACCCGCGGAGGTCGTCGCGGCCTCGTCCAGATCCGTCTCCCGCTGGCGGAAGCGCTTCACCTTGCGCAGCCCGTTCAACACAACCGACGTGGCGATGGCATGCAGCCAGGTGGAGAGCTTCGCCTCGCCCCGAAACCCGCCCAACCGCTCGAACGCGCGCACGAAGGTGTCCTGGGTGAACTCGCGCGCCAGCTCGTCGTCTCCGGCGAGCCGGTAGGTGAGGCGGTAGACGCGATCCACGTGGGCGTCGTACAGCGCTCGCTCCGCGGCGCCGTCCCCGGCCCGGACTCTGGCAATCAGTTCGCGTTCGTCCACCAGGCTCCGAGCGGCGGGGGCAGGGGGCAGCGGGCAGTGTCGGTTAACTCTGTGACACGGCGAAGCGCGGGAGGGTTGCGCGGGGGCTAGGCCTGCCTCAACAGGATACGGATGCCCACGCCGACGAGCACGGCGAGCAGGAAGGAGGCGAGGGTGCCGACCAGGAAGTACTCGGCGAACTCGCGGTCCTCGAGCTGCTTGAAGCGGGCGAGGGACTTGGCGGCGATGATCCACCCCACCGCGGCGTAGTCGCCCAGCAGGACCATGGTGAGTGCGAGCGCGCGCTCCAGAGAGCCGACGGCGCGGCCGCGGGCAACATCGATCGCGCCGGCGGTGCGGTCTTCGTCGCGCCGCATCTGCAGGGTCGGCAGCTCGAGCACGCTGCGGATCAGGACGATTCCCCGGCCCGACACGTAGAGGTACGCGGTCGCCAGCAGGGCGACCCGCCCCCACCACAGCCCGGCGAGGCTTGGCCGCGCCAGCGGCTCGAGCAGCGTGCCCAGGACGAGCGCCGCGATCACGAACAGCGCCTCCCCGAAGAGCAGCGCGCGGCCGCGGCGGCGGCCGTCCACCTGGCCGGGCCAGAGCGTGGCCGCCAGCGTATAGGCGAGCAGCGGTACCACGAACAGCGGATTCATCCGGTCTCCAAGAGAGCCCGAAACATCTTATCCCCGGCGGCCACGAGGGGCCAGGCCATGCGGCGGGCGAGGTGGGAGATCGCGCTGCGATCGACGTCGAGCCGGGCGGCCGCGGCCGCCTGGTCGCCGAGCCGCAACAGGGTGGCGGCCCGGCGCTGGCGGGGCGTCCAGCTCCAGTACAGCGCCGAGTAGTAGCTGGCGAGCGGCTCGAGCGCGGGAGCGAAGCCGCCGAACGCGAACACCTGACGCTGCCGCTTGGCGCGGTCCATCGCGGCCCGGGCCTCGTGAAAGCAGGGGCCGTCCATCTCGGGGGCCGTGGGCGCGAGGGGCGTGGTAATCGCTCCCCGGCCGCAGGCCACGACCCAATCGACGGTGGGGAGGCGGGCCCGCAGGTCGTGCGCGACGTGCCACACCGGCTGGGGTGTCGGGAGCAGGCACTGTAGCTCGTCGCCCAGGGTGACGGCGAAGCGGGCGGCGAGGACGCGGCGGTAGCGCTGGTTCAGGTCCTTCGCGGCGGCGCGGGCGTCGGCCTGGAGGCGAGCGCGGGCGGCCGGGGGGAGCTCGCGCGAGGCGATCGCGTCGGCGATGAGGGCGACGTAGGACTTTGACATTTTATGTCACATTGTGTCGATATGACGAATTACGTCATAATACACCAATGTGACGTAAACTGTCAACCAGCCCGATGCGCCCTACCGGGTGCCGAACAGCCGATCGCCCGCGTCCCCCAGCCCCGGCAAGATGTAGCCGTGGTCGTTGAGCTCGCGGTCGAGCGCGGCGGCGAAGACGGGGACGTCGGGGTGGGTCTCGAGCATGCGACGCACGCCCTCGGGCGCCGCGACGAGGCAGAGGAAGCGGATGCGCTGGGCGCCGGCGTGCTTGAGCGCGCTCACGGCGTCCGCCGCCGAGCCGCCGGTCGCGAGCATGGGATCGAGCACGAAGAAATCGCGCGCGTCCTCGCCGGATGGGATCTTGAAGTAGTAGTCGACCGGCTCGAGCGTGTCGTGCTCGCGGTAGATGCCGATGTGACCGACGCGCGCCGACGGGATGAGCTGCGCGATGCCCTCCACCATGCCGAGTCCCGCGCGCAGGATCGGCACGAGGGCGAGCTTCTTCCCCGCGACCCGGACGCCCCGCATCCGCTCGAGCGGGGTTTCCACCTCCGTGGTCTCGAGCGGCAGGTCCTTCGTCACCTCGTACGCCATGAGCATGGCGATCTCGTTCACGAGCTGCTTGAAGTCCTTGGTGGGCGTGTTCTTGTCGCGGAGGATCGAGAGCTTATGCTGGATCAGCGGGTGATCGAGCACGGTAAGGTTGGGGAACTTGGGGTGCGGCATGGACGAGAAAGTATCGCGCGAGACGGCGAGACGTCCAGGCGGCGCTCTTGACGGGCGGGACGGACGGAGAGCTATTCGACTCATGTATCCCCGATCGCTGGCGGCGCTGCTTTTGCTCTTGGTCGCGCCCTGGATTCGACCGAGCGCGCATGGCGGCCGCGAGCGCGTCCACGTCAACGACAATCGTCGCGCGGCGGGCACCGTGCGTGGCGGCCTGCTCACGCTGCATCTGGAAGCGCGCCTCGGCATGTGGCACCCCGACGGCGACAGCACCCCGGGGGCGGAGGTTCCGGCCTTCGCCGAAGCGGGGAAGCCGACGGAGATTCCGGGCCCACTCATTCGGGTGCCGGCAGGGACGGAGGTTGCCCTCAGCGTGCGCAACGCCGTACCGAATGCGGTGCTCATCGTTCACGGCCTTCACACCCGGCCCCTCACTACGCCACCGGCAGACACTCTCCAAATCGCCTCGGGGGCGACCCGCCCGGTGCGATTCCGCCTCGACGCGCCGGGAACGTACTACTACTGGGGAACGACGATGGGCCGAGAGCTCCGCGGGCGCACCCGGGAGGATGCGCAGCTCTCGGGGGCGATCATCGTCGACGAGCCGGGACGGCGTGCGCCGGGAGACCGGATCCTCGTCATCGGCGTGTGGGAGGACACGATGGGCGGGGTGGTGCTCGCGCGGGAACGAGAGCGTGAGCTGATGGTCGTCAACGGCCGGTCGTGGCCCCACACCGAGCGGCTGTCCTACATGGTGGGCGACACGGTGCGCTGGCGGGTCCTCAATGTGTCGGCGGACGTGCATCCCATGCACCTGCACGGCTTCTACTATCAGGTCGTTGCCCGAGGTGACGGCACCGGCGATACCAGCTATACCGAAGCGCGTCGCGACCTGGTCGTGACCCAGCGGATGATCCCTGGGCAAACGATGCAATTGACCTGGATTCCGGAGCGAGCCGGCAACTGGCTGTTTCATTGCCATATCCCGCGGCACTTCGCCCCGCGCGGGCCGCTGGGACTGCGGCGCCCCGGCCAGACGCGTCGCGTTCCGGGGGGGCACGCGACAGCGAATCACGCGCTGGACGAAATGAACGGACTGGTCGTCGGGGTGACGGTCCTTCCGGGGGAGCGCGACCTGTCCCGGCCCGCGGCCAATGAGGCCCGACGCCACGTGCGTCTCCTCGTACGCGAGAATGCCGGTGGGTCCGGGGCGGAGCCGTACTTCGGGTTCGCTCTGCACGAAGGCGGACCGGAGCCGCCGGCTGACTCGGGACATCACCCTGGTCCGCCGATCCTGCTCACGCGCGGGCAGCCGGTGAGCATCATGGTCGTGAACCGCACGCCCGAGCCCACGGCCGTGCACTGGCACGGCATCGAGCTGGAGAGCTATTTCGACGGCGTGGCCGGCTTCAGCGGCAGCGGCACGCGCCTCGCGCCCATCATCGCACCGGGCGATTCCTTCGAAGCCCGGTTCACGCCGCCGCGCGCCGGCACCTTCATCTATCACACCCATGTGGACGAGCTGCGCCAGCAACCGGCAGGGCTGGCCGGCGCGCTCATCGTGCTCGAGCCCGGAGCGCGGTACGATCCTGCAACCGACCTGACCGTCTTGATCTCATCGCCCTCGGACTCGGCCGCCGAGCTGCGGTCGGTGCTCTTGAACGGCAGCCTGTCGCCGGCGCCGCTCGAGCTGCGAGTGGGCGTTCCCCATCGCGTGCGGTTGATCAACATCACGAAGGCGCGTCCGGGCATGCGCCTCGAACTGCTCGGGCCCTCAGGGATCGTCGCGTGGCGGGTGATCGCCAAGGACGGGGCTGACCTACCCGCAGCGCGACAGGCGGCGGGTCCGGCGCGTCTGCCAATCAGCATCGGCGAGACGGTGGACGTCCAGCTGACCCGAGCGGAGCCCGAGGAGCTACGGCTCGAGGCCCGGGCCGCGGACGGATCTTTGTTGGGTGTGATGCCAGTGCGGATTCGCGACTGATTCAGGGCCCGCGCCGGATCGCCCGCCCCGGACGGGCCGCCACCGACGCTCCGTTCCGCACCACGAACACGCCGTTCACCAGCACGTGGACGATCCCTTCAGAGAACTGCGCCGGCCGCTCGTACGTGGCCCGGTCCACGACGCGCGCGGCGTCAAACACCGTGAGGTCGGCGTCCGCCCCGACCTGGACGCGGCCCTTCGCGCGCATCGCCGGCACGACCCGCTCGAGTCGCTGAGCCGGCATGAGGGTCATCTTGCGCACGGCATCCTGAAGGCTCAGCGCGCCGGAGTCGCGCGCATAGCGCCCCAAGACCCGCGCGTGTGTCCCCGCGAGCCGCGGATGACCGTGGGGCGAGATGCCATCGCTGGCGACCATCACGAGCGAGTCGGCCAGCGTCTGCCGGACCGTGCTGTCCGGAATCTGGAAGATCACGACGGTGGCCCCCTGCCGGCGCAGTCGCGCGAAGCTGGCGCGGGTCAGGCGCTCGCCGGTGGGAGGATAGAGGATATCGTGATAGGTGATCGCCATGCGCTGCTGCCAGCCGGGATCGAACACTGCGGACTGAAGAGCGGTGGATCCCGCGGTGTACGGGTACGCTTCTGTGGTGACGTCGAGGCCGTGCTCGCGCGCGCCGCGAATGAGCTGGAGGAGGAGGGGGGTGTCTCGCTGGCCCATGCTCGTCACGTGGACCACGTGCAACGGAGCCCCGGTCGCCGCCGCGTCGGCGATCACCTCTTGCAGCGCCGCCACGCTGCCGCCGGTCGCCGGGTCCCGACCGCCTTGGCGTAAATGTACGAAGCAGGGCACGCCGTGACGCGCCGCGATCCGGAACACGCCGAGGATCTCCTCGCGGCTCGCGCCAGGCGTATACGCGATGCCGAACCCGATGCCAAGCGCCCCTTCGGCGAGCCCGCGCTCTATCAGGGAATCGAGCCGGGGCAGGTCGGCGTCGGGCAGCAGACTGTGGGTCCAGCTCCGGCTCGTGTCGCGCGCGATGGCGGCGAGGCCTGGGAGCGACTCGTCGTGCGCGATGAGTGCCCGGCGCGCGCCCACATGGCCGCTGCTGACACCGTAATTGATCAGGGCACGGCCGTCGCGCTCGGCGTACCACGGCGCGACCGGGTAGGTCCCAATCTCCAGCTCCAGCGCTGTCGTCACGCCGTCGTGCGCATAGTAGCGGTAGCTCTCGGAATCCTGCCCGTGAGCGTGGAGATCGATGAACCCCGGTGCGACGACGAGACCGGAAACGGCGAGTGTCTCGCGTGCCGCGAGCGGCTCGACGGTCACTGCCGCAATCCGGCCGTCCCGGATGCCCACGTTGCGCTTAGCGTCCAGGGCTGTCTCGGGGTCGAGCACGCGCCCACCCACGAGAACAAGATCGTACTGCTCGCCCTGCGCTCCCGTCCCGCGAGCCGCGAGGGCGAG
Organism: Gemmatimonadales bacterium; assembly: GCA_035488835.1. GTDB lineage: Bacteria > Gemmatimonadota > Gemmatimonadetes > Gemmatimonadales > GWC2-71-9 > AG41. Next base: position 17,156 of record DATHKX010000105.1, on the reverse strand, counting down.
TGCGCCGAGGAGGACCACCGAGAGGGGTAAGACGACGCTCTTCGGAAACGCGACCACGTCGTATGTTAGGGAAGCCGCCCCTCGGTAGCTAGCGCCACTCCCACCCCATCATTCAGCCCGCTAAGTTCTTCTGCTGCATCGCCCGGCCAGGTAGCTCAGTTGGTAGAGCAGCGGACTGAAAATCCGCGTGTCGGCAGTTCGATTCTGCCCCTGGCCATAGTGAACGCCATTGCCACGACAGAGGGGACGGAAAGAGGGAGGCGCGCATGCTCGACAGTGTATTCGCACCGTACGCCGGCGTCGGCGAGCTGATCCTGCGGCTGGCGCTCGGGATCACATTCCTGGCCCATGGCCGGGGCAAGCTGAAGGATCCGGCCGCGTTTGCGGGATTCCTCAGGCAGATCCGCGTGCCAGCCCCGCTGTTCTCCGCGTGGCTGGTCGCGCTATTGGAGACGGTCGGGGCGGTGCTGCTGATCTTGGGCGTCGCGACGCGCCTGATCGCGCTGGGACTGGCGATCGATATGGTGGTAGCGCTCGCGACGGTGCGAATCGGGAAGGCTCGGTTCACGTCCGGGCCGCAGGAGGCCGGATGGGAGCTCGAGTTCTTACTTCTCGCGCTCTCGCTCGCCCTCGTCTTCACCGGCGCCGGTCGTCTTGGGCTGGACCACTACCTCGGAATCTGAGGTCGAGTGTTTCTGCCCCTGGCCATTGTCGCGTGCGCCCGCCTAGCCAATGTCCAGCAGCACCTTCAGCACCCCGGGGCGCTGTGCGTGCTCGAATGCGGTGAGGGCTTCCGCGAGCGGGTAGCGCCCGTGGATCAGGGGTGCGACCGCCACCCGTCCCTCCGCGAGTAAGCGCAGCGCCGGCGCGAACGGCCCGCACCGCGACCCGACCAGCGTCAGCTCGTTCACCACCACCGCCGCGGCATCGAGCGTCAGCGCGCCGGCGTAGGTGCTCTTCAGGACCAGCGTGCCGCGGGGTCGTACCGCACGCCGCGCGACGGCGAACCCTTCCGGATTGCCGGCACACTCGACGGCGACGTCGAACTCCCCGCGCGTCACTCGGTCGGCACGCCCCGTCTCGATGCCCCGCGCGGCGAGCAAGGCCAGCTTGGCGTCGTGCCGCCCGACCACGAGCAGAGCGCAGCCGGTGAGCGCGAGCGTCTGCGCCACGAGCTGGCCGAGCTTCCCGTCACCCACCACGAGGACGCGGTCGTGGGGGCCGATCGGGACCTGCTCCTGGATCTCGAGCGCGGCGGCGAGCGGCTCGGTGAACACGGCGGCGTCCGTGGACACGGCGTCGGGGACCGGGTGCAGGTTCTCGGCCGGCATGATCAGGCAGTCGGCGAATGCGCCGTTCCGACTCACGATGCCGAGCACCGTGCGGCGCTCGCAGTGGGTACGCCGGCCGGCGAGACACGCGCCGCACGCGCCGCACACGGCGTTGATCTCACCGACAACGCGGCGGCCGGCGAGCGCCGACGGACCCTGCTCGACGACGCCGACGAACTCGTGGCCCGGGATCCCGGTGAACGGGTAGTACCCGCGCGTGAGCTCGATATCGGTGTTGCAGATTCCCGCGCGCAGTACGCGGACGAGCGTTTCGCCCGAGGGCGGCTCGGGGATCGGAACGTCCTCCCGTAAGCGCAGGCGGCGATCCTCCAGCCAGAGGGCCCGCATGCCCGGTAATATGCCGCCGCGTCGTTGACAGGGCCTCGGGCTTCATGCTAGTTCTCGGCGCGATGAACGATCCGCCAGCGAGGTATCGACTTCTTCATTCTGCCACGGGCCCGGCGTGCGGGACCAGCTCACCGGGAACCCGCGCTGCTCGGCCGCCGTCATCATTGAATATGGAGAGACCGTGGCGCCGTGACTCTCTTCCTCTGACCCGGGTCTAGAACTCGTGTGGTTGCTCGCCGTTTTGTTGATCAGCGACAGCGCGTCGGTGTCGCAATCGTTCATGGTGCCGGTTGCTCCGGCGGAGTCCTTGTCCGTCGAAACCACGGGCCGGGGTGACCCGGTGGTGCTTATTCCGGGGCTCTTCGGCTCGGCTTACGGTTTCCGCAAGGTCGTCCCACTGCTCGTCGACGCGGGTTACCGGACGATCGTCATCGAGCCGCTGGGCGTCGGGGCTTCCGCCCGGCCCGAGAAGGCGAACTACTCGCTCACGGCGCAGGCCGATCGTATCGCCGCCGTGCTCGACTCCCTGCACGTGCGCAACGCCCTCGTCCTCGCGCATTCGATCGGCGGCTCCGAGGCGTTCCGGCTCACTTACCGGCGGCCGGATCTCGTTCGGGGACTGTTGTCGATCGAGGGCGGGCCCACCGAGAAAGCGATCACGCCGGCGTTCAAGCGCGCGCTCCGGTTCGCGCCGTGGATCAAGCTGTTCGGCGGGATCCGGCTCATCCGGCGCAAGATCCGGGGTATGCTTATAGACTCCTCGGGCGACGCGAGCTGGGTGACGGACTCGGCGGTCCTCGGGTACACGGCCGCCGCCGCGCGCGACCTCGACGCCACCCTCAAAGCGTATCTCGCGATGGCGAACGCCCGCGAGCCGGAGCCGTTGGCGCCGCACCTCCCGCAGATCCGGTGTCCCGTGCGCCTGATGGTCGGCGGCGCGCGCCACGACGGCGACGTTGGGGCCAAGGAAGTGGACCTGCTGCAGCGCTCACTCCCCGCGTTCGTGCTCGATTCGGTGCCGGCCGCGGGGCACTTCATTCAAGAAGAAGAGCCGGGCGCGGTGCTGGCCGGCGTTGCCCGCCTCAAGGCGAGCGTGACCGCGGTCCACGCCCGCGGGTCACAGTGACGGAGGTTCGCCCGATGCGCATCGCGTTGGTCGCCGAGGATTACTATCCGCAGCTCGGGGGCGTCCCCGAGCACGTGCACAACCTCGCCCTGCAGCTCAACCGCTGGGGGCATCCCACCACCGTGGTCACGTCCTACATGGGCGACTATCCGGACGCCGAGTTCGTGCGTCGGGTGGGGACGAGCCGGGTGATCTATTCGAATGGTGGCGTGTCGCGCGTGACCACCGGCTGGCGGCTGCGGCGACGCCTCGAGGAAGTGTTCCGAAGCGGCCGGTACGACATCGTGCACGTGCACGGCGGGCTCGCTCCGACGCTCGGGTTGGCGGCACCGTTCGCCGCATGGCGCGCCGGCATCCCGGTGGTCGCCACCTTCCACTCGTGGTTTTCGCGTTCAGTCGGCTGCCGCGTGTTTCGGCGACCGCTGCAGCGGATCCTCGACCGTCACGCGGCGACGATCGCGGTGAGCGAGCCGGTGGTGGATGCGAACGCGCGCTATTTCCGCGCCGATTGGGACATCATCCCGAACGGTGTGGACAACACGTTCTTCCAGCCGAACGGTCGCCGGCCGACCGATGCCGCGACCGACCGGCCGCGGCTCCTCTTCCTCGGGCGCATCGAGCCCCGCAATGGATTGGGCACGCTGCTCGACGCGATGCCGCGCATCCTGGCGCGGTTTCCGGGCGCGGTCCTCACCGTGGTGGGAGACGGGCCGTGGCGGCGCTACTACGAGCGACGCGCCCGGGGGGGAAAACTGGGCACGAGCGTGCGGTTCGTCGGGCAGGTATTCGACGACCGCCCCGCGTACTACCGCTCGGCCGATCTGTATCTCTGCCCCACCACGATCGCGTCGTTCGGCGTCACGCTGCTCGAGGCGATGGCGTGCGGCACGCCGATGATCGTCTCGGACAACTTCGGCTTCCGCTCGGTGATCGACGGCGGCGAAGAGGCGGTGGTCATCCCGAAGGACGACCCGACGGTGTGGGCAGAGACGACCATCGCCCTGCTGGGCGACCCGGAGCGCCGCGCAGCGATGGGTCGCGCCGGCGTCGAGAAGGCGGTGCAGTTCGCCTGGCCGCGGATCGCGCGGGCGGAGCTGGCGGTCTACGAGCGCGTGCTGGGCCGGAGCGCCAGGGCGGCGAAGAGCCCCATCACCGATCCGCGGTACGTCCGCGCGCCCATGAAGACGTCGGTGATGGCCTCGACCAGCCGCTGACCCACCCGCCGGAACATCCAGCGGCGCGCGCGCGGGTACTCGTACAGCAGGCGGGCGAGCATGCGGGCGACGCGCAGCTCGGCGAGCATGGGCCGGAGTGCCACGTCGTAGCCGGCGCGCGCGCGCCGCGGGTCGAGCTGACTCGCGATGATCGCGTCGGCCGCGAGCCCGCCGCTCCGCGCCGCGAGACTGATCCCCTCCGCCGTCACCGGGTCCGCGAGACCAGCCGCGTCTCCGACCAGCAGCATGCGCTCGCGGGCGAGCGGCCCGGCGCGCGGGCGGACCGGGATCACGAAGCCGTGGCGCTCCATCGACTGCGGCGCGAGCCTGATCACCCGCAGGTACTCCTCGAGCTGGCGGTGCAGGTTGATCGCGCCGCGGTGCGTCGTCAGCACACCCACCGACAGGTGCGTCGTCTTGGGGAACACCCAGGCGTACCCGTGAGGCACGATGCCCACATCGAAGCGGGGCACTCGTGCGAACCGGTCGAGCGTGGCGTCGTCGACGCACACCTCGTATTCGAGCGCGGGAATCAGGTGCCGTCCGTCCTCCCATCCCGCGAGCCGGGCGACCTCACCTGTGGCGCCGTCCGCCGCGATCACGAAGGCCGCGGTCACCGGCCCCGTGTCGGTGTCGAGCCGGACGTGACGCTGCTCGAGGCTCACGCCGCTCACGGTGCACGGCGCGCGCAGCGCCGCCCCGGCGGCGGCGGCGGCCGACGCGAGCACGTGGTCCAGCCGGTCGCGCATGGTCATCGCCATGATCGGCGGGCCGAGCGGATCGCGCGTGGCACGGTAGCGCTGGTTCGCGTCGAGTAGATGGAGGTCGGCCTCCCCGCAGCGCCGCTCGAGCACCCGCTCCACGTCCGGCGGCAGCAGCGGGAGCGCCCGGCCGACGAGGCCGCCGCCGCACGTCTTGTAACGGGGGAGGCGATCGCGCTCGAGCAGGGCGACCGAGAGCCCGCGTCGGGCGAGGGTGAGCGCGGCGGTCGACCCGGCGGGGCCGGCGCCGACGACGGCGACGTCGAACATGGCGACCATCAAGTTACCCTCCATGATCAAGCTCGCTGCCGCCGCGACGGCCGTGCTCGTCGCCCTCTCGGTCGCGACCGCGTGCCGTGCCCAGAGCCCGGCCGATACGGTGGACGCGATGGACTCGACCGACCAGCACGCCACTCACGCAGCCCAGGAAGCTATGAGCGGATCGATGTCCATGGATCCGCACATGACGCTTTCGCAGGTTCTGCCGGGCGTGAAGCAGCCCATCTACCACTTCACGAGTTGCCGCTGGGCGCTGCGTGCCACGCGCCGGTTCGATCCAACCAAGCCTACGTCGCTCCTGTACCGGGAGGGTCCGGGTGGGACACTCGCGGGAGCGATGTACACGGCTCCGGCCCGCACGGAACTCGACGCCCTCGACCAGCGGATTCCCCTGTCGGTGGCGCGGTGGCACGAGCACGTGAACTGGTGCCTGCCGCCCGGGGGCCAGCGGGAGCGGTGGCGCGAGACGCGCGATGGGAAGCCCCTATTCGGCCCCAAGTCGCCGATTGCGACGGCGGAGGCGTGCGCGGCAGTGGACGGGCGGTTCGTGCCCCGCCTCTTCGGGTGGATGGTGCACGTGATGGCCTTCGAGAGCGGCAATCCGACGGTCGTCTGGGGGATGGAGCACGACCACAAGCCCGAGTGACCCCCTTTCGCCCTCCTTGCGGACCTGCGGAATCGCGCGCAACATAGCGGTCGTTGAAATTTCGTGCGGCTAGAGCCGCTGCCACTGCGCGTCAGGTCTGGAGGAATCGTGGTACAGCGCACCTTGTTTATCTCGCTCGCGCTGAGCTTCGCCGTCGGCTTCGGCGCCGGAGCTCAGCAGCGCCCCATCACAGGGAAGGTCGTGAGCGCGGCGACGACGGAGCCGGTCGCCGGCGTCCGCATCACAGTCGTTGGAACGCCGATCACCGCCATCACGAACGACCGGGGCGAGTTCTCGCTGTCGGCGCCGGAGGGTGCCGTCACGCTGCTGGTCCGCGGCGTGGGGTTTCGGAGTCGTCAGTTGCCCGTCGCGCTGGATGCGTCGACCGTCACGGTGAGCCTCGAGCCGGACGTGTTCAACCTCGAGGCGGTGGTCATCACGGGGCAGGCGACCGGGGTGGAGCAGCGGAACCTGGCCAACGCGATCACCACCGTGAACGCCGAGCAGCTGAACCGCGCCCCGACGCAGACGATTGAGAGCGCGCTGCAGGGGAAGATCCCCGGGGCGGTCATTCAGATGAACTCCGGGGCACCGGGCGGGGGCGGCCAGATCAACCTGCGCGGCGTGACGACGATCAATGCCGGCGTCGACCCGCTGATCGTAGTGGACGGGCTGGTGATCGCCAACGATGCGATCGCGAGCAACATGAATGCCGTCACCGCGGCGGCGGCGGGGGGCAATGCGTCCAACCAGGACAACTCGGTCAACCGGATCGCCGATCTAAACCCCAACGACATTCAGAGCATCGAAGTGTTGAAAGGCGCGTCCGCGGCGGCGATCTACGGGTCGCAAGCGGCGAATGGCGTACTCGTGATCACCACACGGCGGGGTCGTCCGGGCGCGCCGCGCTTCAGCGTCACCCAGCGGTTCGGGACTTCCGCCTTGTCGAACACCCTCGGCTTCCGTCGCTTCAGTGGCGTCGCCGAAGCGACGGCGGCTTTCGGACCAAACGCCGCAAGTTTCTGTACCTTGTCGGGCGGCGGGTGCCCGGTCTTCGACAATGAGCGCGCGCTTTACGGAGAGCACCAACTGTCCGTCGAGACCAACGCCACCGTCACCGGCGGGAACGATCAAACGACCTACTTCCTGTCGGGTCTCGTGAAGAAGGACGGGGGGATCGCCCAAAACACCGGCTACCAGAAGCAGTCGATCCGGGCGAACCTGGACCAGCTCCTCGGCAGCCGGTTCAAGCTCAGCGTCAACCTGAACGCGATCCACAGCCTGTCGAATCGCGGCATCTCGAACAACGATAACACGGGGACCAGCACGTACCTCGTCTATCCGACGACGCCGAGCTTCGTGGATCTGCGGCCGGTGGACGGGGTGTACCCGAGAAATCCGTTCGCGCCGTCGAATCCGCTGGCGACCTTCGCCGAGCTCAAGAACGCTGAGGACGTGTGGCGCATCTTGGGCACGACGACCGCCAAGGTGGATGTGGTGACGACGTCGACCCAGCATTTGGTGTTCAACCTCACCGGGGGTCTGGATTTCTTCAGCCAGCGGAACGACGTCCTGTCGCCCGCCGATCTTCAGTTTGAGCCGCAGGACGGTCAGCCGGGCACCGTCGTGCTCGGGAAGGCGACCGATCTCCGGTTGAACCTCGTCGGCAGCGTCGTGCACACCTACACGCCGGCTTCGAACGCCTTTCAGGCGACGACGTCGGCGGGCTTCCAGTACGAGAACCGCGATCTCAATCTGACGAACGTCGTCGGGCGGACGATCGCGCTCGGGCTGCAGAACGTGAGCCAAGCGGCGAGCATCACGTCGAACCAGGCGGAGCAGCCGGTGAAAAACGCGGGGCTGTACGCGCAAGAAGAGCTCCTGACCGCGAGCCAGCGATTGCTCCTGACCGCGGGGATCCGCGCCGACCGCTCGAGTGTGAACGGCGATCCCAGCAAGTACTACTTGTTCCCGAAAGCCGCCGCGTCCTACCGGTTCGTGCAACCCATTGGCGGGTTGGACGAGTTGAAGGTGCGGGCCGCGTGGGGCCAGACCGGTAACCCGCCGCTGTACGGCGTCCGCTTCGTCCTCGACAGTACGGGCGCGCTCGGCGGCCAGGTTGGGCAGTTCCGCGCCTTGACGCTCGGGCTCGATTCAATCACACCCGAGCGGAACACCGAGATCGAGGGCGGGTTCGATGCGACCTTCGGCAACCAGTTCGCCACGCTGGGCGTCACGCTGTATCAGAAGAACGTGACCGATCTGCTGCTGCTCCAGTCCGTGGCGCCATCGACGGGGTATCGGCAGCGCATCCTCAACGGCGGTAAGCTTCGCAACCGCGGCATCGAGGCCGCGCTCGCGGTGTCGCCCGTCCGTACGGCCGACGTCAGCTGGATTCTACGGTCGACCTTCTACATGAACCGCAGCAAGATCCTGGAGCTACCCGTTCCCGCGTTCAACACAGCCGGGTTCGGGCTATCGCTGGGCGCGTTCCGGATCGAGGAGGGCAAGTCGGCGACCCAGATCGTCGGACTGGACGGCGTGGACGGCGATGCAAATCCCAAGTTCCAGATGTCGTTTTCGAGTGACTTGAACTACAAACGGTTCAGTTTGGGCTTTCTGTGGGACTGGAAGCATGGTGGGGACATTATCAACCTGACCCAGCTCCTGTTCGACGCCTTCGGCAACTCCGTCGACCAGGTTCCGGCAGGGAACAAACGGATCGGCGACTGGGCCGGCGGGCAGACCAAGGTGTACATCCAGGACGCCTCGTACCTGAAGCTGCGCGAGCTGAACGTGGGCTACGATCTGCCGCCCGACATCCCGCGGCACTTCGGGATGCGGACGGCGCGCATCTCGCTCAGCGGCCGCAACCTGCTGCGGTTCTCGCCGTACAAGGGGCTCGACCCCGAGGTGTCGAACTTCGGCAATCAGGCGATCGCGCGGAACATCGACGTGGCACCGTTCCCGCCAAGTCGCAGCTTCTTTTTCTCGATCGACCTGGGGTTCTGACCATGAGCGCGCACGGAACAGGGAGTCCCACTATGAGGAAAGCCATCGTCGCGCTCACGCTGGTGGGCGCGCTCGCGGTCGGGGCGTGCAACTTCGATCTGGTCAACCCCAACAGTCCGCCGCCCATCGGATCGAACGCGACGCCGGACCAGGTCAAATCGGCCGCCGTCGGGCTGCTCGTCGCGCTCCGCGTGGACGTCGCGCGCTGGGTGCTCAATAACGGGATCCTCGGACGTGAGAGCTACCGCCTCGACACCGCCGACCCCCGCTTCACAACGGAGCTGCTTGCAGGGCCGCTCGATCCGAGCAACGACGCGTTCGGCGGCGGGCAGTGGGCGGCGGAATTCCGCGCGATCCAGAGCGGCTACGCGATTCTCAACGTCATCGGGTCGGCCCAGATCCCTACCGGGCAGCAGGCGGCGGCCCGCGGATTCGTGCACACGATGCAAGCCGTGGCCTTCCTGATGGTCCTGAATTCACACACGCAAGACTCGATCCCCGTCGACGTGAACCGGTCGGTCAGCCAGCCGCTCGCGCCGTTCGTGTCCAACGATTCGGCCTATAAGTACGTTCTCTCGCTGCTCGATTCGGCCAAGACGGAGCTCCAAGCGGCGACCGCATTCTCCTTCGATCCCGGCCCTGGGTTCGTAGGCTTCAACACCCCTGCCACGTTCCTCAAGGTCAACCGGGCGCTGGCGGCGCGGCTGCAGGCATACCGCGCGAGTCCCTCCGCGCCGGGCGTAGCGTGCACCGCGTGCTGGGACACGGTGCTCACAAACCTTGCGGCATCGTTCATCGACCCGGCCGCCCCCCTCGACATGGGCGTGTACCATTCGTACAGCACGGGAAACCAGGATGTCACGAACGCGTTGTCGCAGGATCCAGCGTCTGCGATCCAGCTCGCCCATCGCATGGTCAAGGACAGTGCGGAGGCACAGAACCTCAGCACCCTGCCCGACCGGCGCTTCCTCGCGAAAGTGACGGATCGGAAGAGCGCGACCGCCACGGTCCCGGACACGTTTTCGCTCGCTTGCCTCAAGTCGGCCCTGTCGTGGACCAGGTACCCGACCCCGAACTCCTCGACCCCGATCATCCGGAACGAGGAGCTATTCCTCCTCCGTGCGGAGGCGAACTGGTTCGGAGCCACGGGAAGCAAGGCGCAGGCTGTCAGCGACCTGAACTTCATTCGGCAGACCTCGGGGAACTTGGCCCCCACCACGGTGACGGTCGGGAGCGCCGACGCGGCGTTCGTGAACGCGCTGCTGCACGAGCGGCTCTACTCGCTGTTGTACGAGGGACACCGCTGGGTCGACCTGCGGCGCTACGGGCGGCTGAGTCAGGTCATCATCGATCGGCCCACCGGTTGCGCGTCGGCGGGTATTCCGAAGGATACCGTCTTCTCGACGCTGCCGATCAACCTCTTCGAAGTGCAGGCGCGGCAGTAGCCGACCGGCCTGCGCCGTCGTTCGACCGCCGAGCGCTTTGCGCTCGGCGGTTTTTTATGCGTCCCGACGCATGTTCCGTCGCAATCCGCGACCCGCGCGCCCCCGTCTTGCGGGGTCGCGGTTCGGGCGGCAGCATATGGGGTGCTTCGTGCGGCTTCTATGACTTCGTGGCACCCTCCGAGGAGGCATTCGTGGTAACACGCATTTCCCTACTCACGCTGGCGCTGGCGACGCTCATCGGTGTGGCTGGCGCACCGGCGCAGCAACGCCAGATCACCGGGCGCGTGGCGTCGGCCGTGTCGAACGACCCTGTCGCGGGCGTCAATGTCTCCGTCACCGGGACCGCGTTTGCCGCGGTGACGAACGCCGAGGGCCGCTATGCGATCGCGGCCCCCGCCGGCGCCGTGACGCTGGTGTTCCGCCGGATCGCGTTCAAGCGGCGCGAGGTCCAAGTCCCAGGCGGTCAGAACACCGCCGACGCGACGCTCGACCCCGACGTGTTTAACCTCGAGGCGGTGGTGGTCACCGGCCAGCAGACCGGGATTTCCCGGGCCAACGCCGCGACGTCTTCTACGGTCGTGACGGGTGCGGAAATCACGGGCGTGCCCGCTCCTGCGGTCGATCGCGCGCTCCAGGGACGAGTCCCTGGGGCCTACATCCAGCAGAACTCCGGTGCACCGGGCGGCGGTACCCAGATTCAGATCCGCGGCTCGAACACCGTGGTCGGATCCGCGGACCCGCTGTTCGTGGTGGACGGCGTCATTTACAGCGATGCGTCGATTTCTTCGGGGCTGTTCACGGTGACTGCGAGCGGCAATCCGCAATCGACGCGCAACGACGGCGAGAAGCAGGACGACCCGGTCAACCGGCTCACCGATCTCAATCCCAACGACATTGCGTCGATCGATATCCTGCGCGGTGCCGCTGCCTCGTCGATCTACGGCTCGAAGGGTGTGAACGGAGTGGTCATCATCACGACCAACCGAGGGAAAGCAGGAAAGCCTCGTGCCAACATCACCCAGCGGGTAGGGTTCTCCGAGCTGCAGCGCGGGTTCGACACGCGGGTCTTCGACACGACGAGCGCCAAGGCTCTGTACGCGAGCTCCGGCAACGTCACGGACGACTCGACGGCGCGCGCCCAGATCATGTCCTACCTGGTGAATGGGCAGCTGCCGACGTACGACCATCTGCGGGAGGTGGCGGGCGAAAAGCCGATCGGCTACGAGACGCAGTTGGACGTGTCGGGAGGATCGGGAGACACGCGCTATTTCCTGTCGGGCAACGTCAAGGGCGACGGCGGGATCATCGCTAACACGGGAGCACAACGCCAAACCCTGCGGGCGAACCTCGATCAATCGTTCTCGGACCGGTTCAGCGTGTCGTTCAGCTCGGCGTTCAATCGTACGAGCACGCAGCGCGGATTCACGAACAATGACAACAGCGGCGCCAGTATCACGTACGCGATCGCCTACATTCCAGGCTACGTGCCGATCACGCCGGTGAACGGCGTGTTCCCGAATCCGGGAATCACGTATAAGGGCTCGAATCCGCTGCAAACCGTCGCCCTCGCCGAGAACGATGAGAGCGCGATCCGGTTCACCGGGGGCCTGACGGCGACGTACCAAGCGATCGCGAGCGCCAACACCAGTCTGAAGATCGTGGCCGCGGGCGGAATCGACTTTTTCAACCAGAGAAACAAAGTGTGGGCGCCGCGGGAGCTGTTTTTCCAGGCGAACCAGGCGAACCCCGGCGTCGCCACGCTGGGAAACGCGGACAGCCGGTTCACGAACTGGAACGTGAACGCGATCCACACGTACACGGCGGCGAGCTTCAAGACCACGACGTCCGCCGGCGTGCAATGGGAGGACCGTCAGCTCAACCGTGCGCGCGTGGAGGCAGACGGGCTGCTGCCGGGCCAGCAGAACATCAACCAGGGCTCCGTGCTGACGCCGTTCGAGGAGCTCACCCACGAGCGGACCATCGGCCTGTACGGGCAGGAGGAGTGGCTGGGCATGCATGATCGCTTGCTGTTGTCGGCCGGTGCGCGCGCCGAGCGCTCCAGCGCCAACGGCGACGTGAGCAAGTTCTATTTCTTCCCGAAGGCCGCGGGCTCGTACCGTTTCCCCGACCTGCTCGGCGAGGGGAGTGATGTCAAGCTGCGCGTGGCCTACGGCGAGACCGGCAACCAGCCGCTGTTCGGCCAGAAGTTCACGACACTCCAGGGCGGTCAGGTGATCGGCGGCCACGTCGGCACCGTCGTCGGCAACGTGGCGGGCGACCCGACCATCCGCCCGGAGCGCACGCGAGAGATCGAGGCCGGGGTGGACGCGAGCTTGCTGCGGGGCCGCGCCAGCGTGGAGGTGACCCTGTTCCAGCGCCGCACCAGCGATCTGCTCGTGCCGGTCACTCCTCCGCAGTCGTCCGGATACGGTTTGCAATTCTTGAACGGCGGCAAGATCAAGAACGAAGGGATCGAGGTCGGCGCCGGAATTACCCCGGTACACCGGGAGCACTTCGATTGGTTGTTCCGGACGACGTTCACGAGCATCAGGAACCGGGTGCTCGAACTCAATCTCCCCGGCGGCGCCACCGGCTTCCGGCCCGCCAACGCGGGGTACGGTCTGTCGTACGGTGAGTTCTTCGTGCAGGTCGGACGGCCGATCACCCAAATCATCGGCGTGGACGATCTCGGGAATACCATCTCGCTCGGCCAGGCGAATCCGAAGTTCCGCTGGGCGGCCACGAATCAGTTCACCTATCACCGCCTGACGATGTCCTTCATGTTGGAATGGCAGTACGGCGGCGTGGCCCAAAACCAGACGCTGTCGCTGTACGACTGCAACGGGCTGGCCCCGGACTTCTCGACTCCCAGAGGGCAGGCAGGATACGACGCCTGCAACAACACGGGCGATGCGCGCCCATTCGTGCAGTCCACGTCGTTCCTGAAGCTGCGCAACGCGAGCATTTCGCTCGATCTCTCCGAGCATTTGGCCAACCTCTTCGGGGCCAGGTCGGCGCGGGTCAGCGTGGAAGGCGTGAATCTCATTACCAAGACGGACTACACGGGGTACGACCCGGAGGTCTCGAACTACGGCTCCCAGGCTATCACGCGCAACATCGACCTCGGGCCCTATCCGCCGTCCCGGCAGTTCTTCTTCACCATCCAGGCGGGGTTCTGACCATGCGCACGAGACACTTCGCGATCGCGGCCGGCCTCGTCGTTCTGGCGGGCTGTAACTTTGACATTCTCAACACGAACCAGCCGACGCTCGGAGACCTTCTGAGCAATCCGACACGCGACAAACTCACCGCTCAGGCGACCGGATTGATGTCGAGCGCCCGCACCGGTATGGAGAGCTTCATCTGGCGCCTCGGGTCCATGGGGCGGGAAGGCATCAATCTGTCGGGCAACAACCAACCCGATTACGCCGAGCCCTTCTCCGGGCCGGTGCAGGGGGGTGGCTCCTTCGGGGGCACCCAGTGGCTCGACCGGTATCAGAGTATCCGTACCGCCAACATCTACCTGCAGGCGCTCGGCAACAACGTCAACCTGTCCGGCCCCGACCTCCTGAGCAACGCGGAGCGGGCGGCGTCGCGGGGTCTGGCGAATACTTACAAGGCGCTGGCGTTCCTGTACGTAGTCGAGACGCGGGCCCAACTCGGCGCCCCCGTGGACGTAGATCGCACCGTCGATCAGGGCCCGGCACCGTGGGTCACCGAGGACAGCGTCTACGGGTATATCGTCGGCCTGTTGAACTCCGCGGCGACCGATCTTACCGCGGCTGGGTCGACCGACTTTCCGTTCTCGATCCCGCCGGGGCTCGCGGACTTCGCCACGCCGGCGAACTTCCTGAAGTTCAACCGCGCGCTCGCCGCCAAGGCCAACGTGCTGCGGGCCACGGCCCTGAACGGCTGTCACGGGACGCCGGCCACGTGCTACACGGCGGCACTCACCGCCCTGGGGCAGACGTTCTTGAGCACCGTTTCGGCGGACTTCCAGACTGGCGCCTACCTCGACTTTTCCACGAATGGGGGCGACCAGACGAACGGTCTCTCCGAGCCGCTCAATGGTCCGACGTACTTCGCCCTGGCCTCGGACACCGTCGACGCGCAGACGCAAGCAGGTGGCGCCAAGGATCAGCGCGTGCTGGACAAGATCGCTCCGAAGGAGGGTGATCCCCAGACACTCGGGGGCATCTCGATTTCGGGCACCCTAAAGTTCACGATCTACTTCTCCAACGGCGCGGCGGACGCCGGTCACCCGATTCCGATCATCAAAGACGAGGAGCTGCTGCTGCTGCGGTCCGAGGCGAGCTGGTTCACGGGCGCCAAGGCGCAGGCGATTGCCGACCTCGATTCCGTGCGCATGAACTCCGGCCTGCTCCCGCCGACGACGCTCACGATCGCCTCGACCGACGCGGCGTTCATCGCGGGCCTCCTGTACGAGCGGCGCTACTCGCTCTTGTGGGAGCAGGGCACGCGCTGGATCGATGCCCGGCGCTTCGGTCTACTCGCCACCATTCCGGTGGCGGTGGCTGGGGGGAACGTACCTGAGGTGATGCCGGTGCCGGCGCCGGAGTGCGACGCCCGCAACCTGCCGTCCACTACCATCGGTGACATCATCACGTGCACGCCGCTCAGTCCCTGAGTGGAGATGAGTAAAGAAATGGAGGGGCGCAGCACGCTGCGCCCCTCCATTTTTTCCTGCTTCTACCTTCTAGAGTTCCTTGTAGACGTACGCCCCCACGACGGTCGCGACAGGAATCGAGACCAGCGCCACGCACGTGCCGATCGTCATCAGACGCTGCGGCATCATGCCCATGGGCGCTTCGCCGATCGCGTGCAGCAGGCCGACGAAGAACCACACGGCGAGCCCCGCGATCACCGCCGTCTTGACTCCCGCGCCGAACCGCGGCCGGATGGCCGCGTACACCCACACCAGGCCGATCCCGGACACGAAATCGAGCGCCACCCACAGCGGAACCGCGCTGTCCATCGCGGCCGGTGACTTGCCGAGCGCCGTCATCGCGGCCCCCATGTCCGCCTTCAGCCACACGCCGTACGTCAGGAAATCGACGATGTTCAGGACCACCCCTGCCAGTAGTCCGCCCAGCACCACGCGACCCCAGTTGA
This sequence comes from Gemmatimonadales bacterium, assembly GCA_035488835.1. Classification (GTDB taxonomy): domain Bacteria; phylum Gemmatimonadota; class Gemmatimonadetes; order Gemmatimonadales; family GWC2-71-9; genus AG41. The sequence continues at coordinate 1,861 of DATHKX010000105.1, read as the reverse complement.
TCTTGCCCATAGTGACCTCGGGGAGGGAGAAGAGCGACCAGCCCACGCCGCCCCGACACTATGGGCCGATACAACCGCCGTCAAGCAACTGTGCGTCTGCGCGTCTACGCGACTAGGTCTTATGGCACGACCAGCACCGCCACCATCCCACCTAGCCCGTCGGGGACCGTCGCCACGCCGTTGGGCACGACCCAGTCCGATCCGTCGACCTGCAGGTTGAAGTGGTACAATCCGCGCCGCAGCGCCAAGGTGCCCTCCCAGACGTCGTCGCCCAGGGAGCGCAGCCGCACCGGTTGCCAGGCGTTCCAATCGCCCGCGATGGCGACCGAGCGGGCGTCTGGCATGCGGAATCGCACTACCAGGCTGTCGCCACGCGGTTCCGGCACGAGGGGGGCCCACTGGGGGACGGCGGCCACAGGCGGCGGGCGGGGAGATTTGTGGAATCGTACGCCGAGCGTGACGAACCCTGCGCGAGGGAGCCCCTGGTAGGGCTCGCTGAGCGAGCTCCCGCCCCCGAGCTCCAGCGACACACGTGGTCTCACGAACAACTGCAGGTACACGCTGCCGGCTGCGGTCGAGGCGTAGGTGGACGAGACGCGTGCCACGGTCCAGAGGGATACGACCGCAGGTCCGCGCTCGAATGTGGCGCCCGCGCTCGCGTCCGTGAACCAGCCATCGGGAAAGTGTGTCGGCTCGACGCTCAGCTGCACGGTGGACGACGTCGCGCCCTCGCCGGGCCGCCACCACAGGCGCGCGCGCGTGTGGAGCACCGTCACGGGCAGCCCACCCGAAATCAATCCGGTGGACGGACCGGCACCCACCCCCGCTCCCCAGGTTGCGCGAGACCAGCGCAGCTCCCCCACGGCGTGCGCCGCCGCGGTCGGGCCGGCGACCGTTCGCGTGGTGCCCGCGAAGGTCGCCTCGACGCCGAGCTGGCGTCCGCCGGCGGAGGGTGCGGTGACTGCCGACAGATCCGCCAGACCGAGGCCGGCCCATTCGCCACCGGGGAGCGAGGCGATCGAGCCGGAAAGATCCGCGACAAGTGCCGCACTCGTGTACCGAATGCCCGGCGAGAAAATGGCCGAGCCGAAGCTCGTTCCCCCGGGATAGCGCACGGTACCCGCGCCCACGCCGACGGACCCATCGACTTGGGCCGCTGCCGGCGTGGCGTGCGCACTCGCCGCCACCAGCAGCACGACGATCCCCCGCCTCACGGTGCAAAGCTAGCCCGCGCGGCGGAGGACGGAAACGGCCGTCAGCTGGTGAGCGCTAGGGTCGGTGGTTCCCCGACTGGCCGCCCTTGTGGGCGGGCACCGCCGGCGTGGCGCGCTTGGCGGGAACGGTGGGGACGATCCCGTGCCCGGGAACGGCGGGCGTGGCGCGAACAGCGGGCGTTGCGGCGTTGGGGTTGCGCGCGTGTGGAACCGTCACCACCTCACCGCGGCGGTGCGTGGCACGGTGCGCGGCACCTTGGGAATGCAACGCGACCATCGTTTTACCCTGATCGGACGCGTGCTCGTTGGGGATCTGCGGTGTCTGCGCCGCCATCAGCGTCGGCAGCGCCAGCGTCACCGCCAGGCCGAATAGCTTGCTGATCATCCAGCCTCCTCGATCACCGTGTTGTGTCCCAGGGCATTACGTCATGAAGACGGTCGAAGCGGGGGCCAGGTAACGCTCACGGCCGGAAGTGCCTACGGGGCAGGGCGTTACCAAAGCTACTGGTGGCGACTCTTTAGGCTGGGACTGGTTGCCCGCGACACCCCGGTCCTCTACCATCCCCTGCATCACTTCCGGCGGTGGGGGTTCTGTTGGGTCTCGAGGGTGAGGCGACGGATGCCGAGGTCGTGCGGGCGGTACTGGC
>DATHKX010000104.1:0-8150 GCA_035488835.1 Gemmatimonadales bacterium | reverse complement strand
GTGCCGGAGGTCGACTTCGCGCTCGGCGCGCTCGAGCACGAAGGCTTCGTGCTGCGCGGCCGGTTCACTCCCGGCGTGACCGAGCTCGAGTGGTGCGAGCGGCGCCTGCTCGCGCGCATCCACCGCTACACACTCGACCGGCTGCGCCAGGAGATCGAGCCGGTCACGGCGGCGGACTTCATGCGGTTCCTGCTGCGCTGGCAGCGGGTCACGCCGGACGCCCGGGCCGAGGGGCCGGACGGGCTCGGCGCGGTGCTCGAGCTGCTCGACGGATACGAGGTGCCGGCGGGTGCGTGGGAAGCCGATGTGCTCCCGGCCCGGCTCGGCGAGTACGACCCCCTGTGGCTCGACGGCCTGTGCCTCTCAGGGGAGATCGCCTGGAGCCGGCTGTCGCCGGCGGCGCCCTCGAACGGGGGCCACAAGTCGGGGCCGATCCGCACGACGCCGATCGCGCTGTTTCGCAGGGAGCGGGGAGCAGTTTGGCGGTCCCTGACGGTACAGCCCGATCCAGCGCACCTCCCGCTCTCACATTCGGCCCGGGCCGTCCTCGAGGCGCTCGACCAGCGAGGCGCGTCGTTCTTCGGCGACCTCGTGAACGCGACGGGACTGTTGCGTACCGAGGCGGAGAAGGGACTCGGTGAGCTGGTCGCGCGGGGGCTCGTGACCTCGGACAGCTTCGCAGGGCTGCGGGCCCTGCTCGTGCCGTCCGATCGGCGCCGCCCCATCGGGGGGTTCCGGCGGCGAGGGCATGTGGCGCCGTTCGGAGTCGAAACGGCAGGGCGGTGGTCGCGCGTGCGGCGCCCGGCGGTGCCGCTCCCCGAAGAAGCCGTCGCGGAAGCGGTGGCGTGGCAGCTGCTGCGTCGGTACGGAGTGGTGTTCCGTCGCCTCGTGACGCGCGAGACGCTGCTCACGCCGTGGCGCGACATCCTGCGGGTGTACCGGCGGTTCGAGGCGCGAGGAGAGATTCGCGGCGGGCGCTTCGTGGGTGGGTTCTCGGGGGAGCAGTACGCGCTGCCGGAGGCGGTCGGGCTGCTGCGCAGCGTGCGACGCGAGGAGCCACGCGGCGAGCTGGTGGCCGTGAGTGGGGCCGACCCGCTCAACCTGGTGGGGATCGTGACGCCGGGAGACGTGGTCGCCGGGGTTGCGACGAATCGGATCCTGTACCGAGACGGGATCCCCGTCGCGATCAAAGAGGGTGCAGGGAGCGGGGAGCAGTACCTCGCGGAGGTCACACCGGACGAACGGGAGTACCTCAAGTCCGCGCTGGTACGCGGGCGTGTGGCTCCGCTGGTGCGGACGTATCTCGGGAAAAGCCGGCCCGCCTCTAGGGCCGCGTCAGATCCACGCTGACCACCGGCAGGTCCCAGTGCGCGGCGAGGATTTCGAAGCGCCGCTGCTCCTCACGCCGAAACGTCTCCTGGTCGGGAAACAGACGTTTCAGCTCCGCTTCGGGGAACGGCTCGTGCGGCGCCGCCGCGTTCTTCCACACGATCGTGACGCGATAGTCCCAGCGGCCGTCCTCGGTCCCGTGGAACCGAGGCGCCTCCGCGGTCACCCGCTGGATATGCCCGAGCGCGATCTCGCGCTGCAAGACGGGGAAGTGGTTCTTCTTGAAGAGCCGGATGAACTCGTCGGCAAAGCCCCAGCGGGTCTTGTAGTAATACTCCACTACGAACGGCTCACTCGCGCCGGCGGGCGGCGCCTGCGCCGCGCCTAGGATCGGCGCCGCAAGCAGCACCGCGAGTAACGACCAACGCACCATGTGATCCCTCCCAATCTCAGTCATGCGGGTGTCCGAGCGCGCGCACGATCTTCGTCATGGTGATGACCTGCCCGGTGTGCCGCTGGGTGTGTTCGGCGAGGTGAAACAGCAGCCCGATCACGTTCGTCGGTAGGGCCCGCCGCCCGACGGTACGGACGGCGAACAAATCCTCCGAGCCTCGGGGGCCGCGGCCATCAGCCCACCGGTTGCTTCAGCTTGTCGAAGTAGAGTTTCCGTATCTTGGCCACTTTCGGCGCGATCACCGCGCGGCAGTAGCCCTGATTCGGGTTACGGCGGTAGTAGTCGCGGTGGTACTCCTCGGCCGGATAGAAGGCCTCGAGCGGCTTCACTTCGGTCACGATCGGATCGTCCCACACGTGCTCCGCTGCGAGCTCCTTGATGACCTGCTCCGTCACCGCCTTCTGGTCCGGCGAGTGGTAGAACACGGCGGAGCGGTACTGCGTCCCGACATCCCCGCTCTGGCGGTTGAGTGTAGTCGGGTCGTGGATCGTGAAGAAGACGTGCAGCAGGTCGTTGAAGGACACGACCGTGGGGTCGAAAGTGATCTGGACGACCTCGGCGTGGCCAGTGGTGCCCGTGCAAACGTCCTCGTACGACGGGTTCGCGGCGTGCCCGCCCGCGTATCCGGACTGGACCTTCTCGACCCCCTTCAAGTCCTGGAAGGCGGCTTCGAGGCACCAGAAGCACCCGCCCGCCAACGTCGTCACTTCGCGCTGCGGCATCTGCACATCCCCTGTTTGCGTGCTTACGAAAACTAGCCTGCGCGGCAAGGCGTGATCACACCAGCAGCGCCCGGGCCGCCAGCGCGGTGCCGGCCACGCGCGCTCGGATCTTGGCGAACGCCGTTTCGCGGTCCGTGGAAGTGTCGTCGCTGAAGGGCGCGAAACCGCAGTCGTCGGTCGTGCCGAGCCGGTCAGGCTGGATGTACTCCGCCGCTTCGAGGACCCGGTCCCTGACTTCTTCGGGCGTCTCCACTCGCGGATCGATCGGGTCGATGACGCCGACGAAGAGCCGTTGGCCGGGCTTGGAATGCTCCTTCATGAGGCGCAGCACCCTGCCGCGGTCCGGCTCACTGGCGCACTGGATGTAGAAGTTCGTTGCCTGCAGCTCGAAGAGCGTGGGCAGCAGCTCCGCGTAGTCCACGTCGGCGCTGTGAGTCGAGTCGCGGTCGCCGCCCGGGCAGGTGTGGACTCCGATCCTCCGCTGCTCTTCCGTCGTGAAGCGCCGCAGTACCTGGTTGTTCAAGTCGACGAACGTCTTGAGCAGCCCCTTCGTCGGATCGAGCTTGACCGAGAGCCGGGCCTCGGTGAAATCGAGCTGCACGACGTGGGCACCCTTCGCAAGACAGCGGCGGATGTCTGTTTCCGCCTCGCGCACGAGATCACGCAGAAACGCCTCCCGCGGGTATCCCTGGATGCCGTCCTGGGGATATAGCAGGCTCAAGGCCGAAGCCGTAATGACTGCCTGCTTCACGGGCATGTGGGCGTGCGCCCGTGCGCTCGCGAGATATGCGTCGGCGTAGGTCTGATAGCGGAACGGCCCGGCGGTCAGCCGCGGCAGCTGGCGCGTGTGTCCGTCGGCGAACGGGATGATGACGCCGTCGGGTGCGAGGTTGGCGAGCCCATGGATCGGGTACGTGGCGAAGCTGGGTTTCGCCTGCTCCCCGTCGGTGATGACGGGGGACTCGGTCGCTTCGAACCGCTGGATGGTGTCACGGATCGCCGCATCCTGGAGCCGAGCGAACTGGTCGCGCGAGAGACGGCCCGTGGCGAGCTGCTGTATCCCCGCGACGAGCTCCGGTGGTCTGGGGATGCTGCCAATGGGTTCGGTGGGGATGGGCACGGAGCAAGGCTAGCGGCCGCTGGGACGATGTCAATGATGCTATCCCCAATCCTTGGACTCCGGTGCGACACGACGCATCGACTTGAGAAAGGCGAACGCGGAACTGTCGGAGTCGCTGTTCGTTCCGCGTTCCGCGTTCTGCGTTCCGACTTTGAGACCCTGCGCCTCTTCTGCGAGCACGTTCACCGTCCCGTCGTCCTTGGCGAGCTTGCCGCGCACCCACAGCAACGGCTCGCCACGGACCGCCGTCCGGTACCGCTCGTACACGTCGGGCCGCACGATCACGTTCACCATTCCCGCTTCATCCTCGAGCAGCACGAAGATGAATCCCTTCGCCGTCTCGGGGCGCTGGCGCGCGACCACCAGCCCGGCGACTTCGACCCACGCTCCGTGCTCGAGCTGGGGGAGCACGTCGCTCTGCACGACTCCCGGCGGCAGCGCCCCGCGGAGCAGCGAGAGCGGATGGCCGCTCGCGGCAAACCCCAGGACAGTGTACTCGGCGAGCAGCCGCTCGGCCGCCTCGAGGCCGCCGAATCGAAGTCCCTCGTGCGGATGATTGAGCGCGAGCTCGAGCTGCCGTCGTCCGCGCGCGTCCACGCCGTGCGCCGCTTCCGGAGGAAGCCACAGCCCCACCTGCCAGAGGAGCTCGCGCCGGGTGAGCCCGAAGCCGTCGCATCCTCCTACCCACACGAGATGCTCGATCGCGGTGCGCTTGAGCTTGGGCGGCGCGCGGCGCACGAAGTCGCCGATGCTCACGTATCGGCCCCGCTGTTCGCGCTCGATCACAACAGCCGTGGCTGTTTCTTCGCTCCAATCGCGGATAAAGCCGAGTCCGACCCGCACGCCTCCCGTTTCCCGTTTCCCCTTTCCCGTTTCCCGCTCAATCGTGCACCACACGTCGCTCGCGGTTACGTCGGGGAGCAGGATCTCGACGCCGTTCCGCTGGGCATCGCGTCCCAGCGCGTCGAGCGAGTAGAACCCCATCGGCTGGTTGTTGAAGAGGGCGCAATAATACTCGGCCGGGTGATAGTGCCGGAGCCACGCCGACTGGTAGGCGAGCAGGCCGAACGCGGTGGCGTGCGACTTGGGGAAACCGAACTCGGAGAACGCGACCACCTGGGTGAACACGCGCTGAGCGGTCGTTTCGGGGACGCCACGTGCCGCCGCGCCGTCCCTGAACTCCTCCCAAAACCCCGCCATCAGCTCGCGGCTGCGCCGCCGGCTCATGGCTCGCCGCAGCGCCTCGGCCTGGCCGGCGCTGAATCCCGCGAGCGCCTGGCACACCTGCAGCACCTGGTCCTGATAGAGGATCACCCCCAGCGTCTCCGCGAGCGCCTCCTTGAGCAGTGGATGCTCGAGCGGCGGCTCGTAGGCGCGGCCCGCGGCTCGGGCGCGGCGCTGGTCCTCGCGGCGTCGCACGTACGGATTCACCGCGCCGCCCACGATCGGGCCGGGCCGCACGATCGCGACCTCGACCGCCAGGTCTTCGAGATTCTTGGGCCGGGTGCGACGGATCATCTGGATCTGAGCCCGGCTCTCGATCTGGAACAGCCCGACCGTGTCACCTCGGCAGATGCGGTCGTATACCGCGGGGTCCTCGAAGTCGATACGCGAGAGGTCGGGTGGCGTTCCCTCCCGCACGGCGATCCGCTCGACGCACTCTTCCACGAGCGACAGCATGCCGAGCGCCAGGAAGTCGATCTTGATGAAGCGGGCGTCGTCGCAGGAATCCTTGTCCCACTGGCACACCACGCGGTCTTCCATGGCGGCGCGCTCGAGCGGCACGATCTCCACGAGCGGCCGGCTCGAGATGATCATCCCGCCGACGTGCTGCGATACGTGGCGCGGCAACCCCGCAATCTCCTCGGCGAGCTCGCACAGCTCTTTCCAGAGTGGCGCGCTCCTGCGCCCCGCGAATCCGGGAAGCTGGTCCAATTCGTCCGCCAGTCCGCCGGACCGGCGGTCCGCCAGTTTCGCGACTTGCTCGATCTCGCCCGGCGGCAGATCCAGCGCCTTGCCGATCTCGCGCACCGTCGAGCGCAGGCGGTAGGTGGGGAACGAGCAGACGAGCCCGACGTGCTCGTCGCCGTACCGCTTGTAGACGCGTCGGATCAGCTCTTCGCGGATCTCGCGCGGGAAATCGAGGTCGATGTCCGGCACCGAGGCGAGGGTCTCGTTCAGGAACCGCCCGATGAAGAGCCGGGTGGCGACCGGATCGATGTGCGAGAGGCCGAGCAGGTAGCACACGACGGAGGAGACCGACGAGCCGCGGCCGCGACCGGGAAGCAGGCCGACCTGCGCCCGCCGCGAGCCGCGCCGCACGTCGGCGGCGACTTCGCGCGCGAGGTCGAACAGATCGTGATAGACGAGAAAGAACCCGCTGAGCCCATGGTGCTCGACGAGCCGCAGCTCCTCGGCGAGCCGCCGCTCCGCCTCGAGGCGGTGCGGGGAGCCGGCTGGGTAGCGCTCCTCGAGCCGCGCGCGGCACAGCTCGGCGAGCGCCCGCGGAGCGGGAGCGCGCTCGGCGCCGTGGAAGTCGGGAAACCGATATCCCAGATCCCGCGTGAGATCGAACCCACGGCACCGCTCCGCCAGGGCCAGACTATTAGCGACAGCATCAGGACAGTCACGAAACAGCGCTTCGACCTGTTGCGGCGGGCGCAGGAAGAACTCGTTGTTCGCATGCCGCACGTCGTGCGAGCCGTCGAGCGTCGTGCGGTGCCGGATCGCCACCAGCACATCGTGCAGGCGGTGACGCGGGCGGGCGTGATAATGCACGTTGCCCGACGCTACGACGCTAAGTCGTACGGAATCGGCGACGTCTTTCAGGGCTCGAGTGAGGGCGAGGTCTCCCCGGACGTAGTTCCGCTGCAGCTCGACGACAAAGTTCTCCTGCCCGAACACCGCACAGCACCGCTCGGCCAGGCGGCGCGCCGCGGCTCGACCATCCCGCTGCAACACGACCGGCAGGAGCCCGGACCGGCAGCCGGAGAGGACGATGAGCCCAGCGTGCCGGGCTTCGAGCGAGGCGAAGTCGAGCCGGGGATCGCGCCGGTCTGCACGGCCGAGATGAGCCTCCGTAATCAACCGGCAGAGGTTCGCGTACCCTTCAGGCGTCTCGACGAGAAGCGTCACATGGGAACCGTCGAGTAGCGTCAGCTCCGCGCCGGTGATCGCCTGGAGACCGAGCTGTTTCGATTCTTGCGCGAACGCCATCGAGCCGTACAGCCCGTTGTGGTCGGTGAGCGCGAGGGCGGAGTAGCCGAGCTGCGACGCGGTGAGCGCGAGCTGCTCGGGGAGAGAGGCGCCGTCGAGGAACGAGAAGGCGGAGTGGCAGTGGAGCTCGATATACATAGAATGCGGAATGCGAATGCGGAGTGCGGAATCGAAGGGAAGGCTTCGATGCCGTGTTCCGACCACCGCAATTCCTAAGGTTTTTGCACGAACCACTCCTGAGTCACGAGATCCATGAATAGCACCAGCCGTGTCCCGCCGTGGAGAAGCACTTCGTAGTACGTCCGTGTAATGGGTTCTCTCCACCATTCATCATCGATCCGCCATGTTTCCCTGACGGCTTCGATCGTCACCGGCTCCCGCACATCACAATTCTGCATTCCCATCTTGGCTGGCGATCCGCAGGCGTCGAGCTCCACCACCGCAGGCTGGGGAACGTTTACGGCTCGAAGTCTGTCAGTTCCATTCCGCATTCCGCACTCCGCATTCCGCACTAGGGTTCATAGTCGATCAACGCGTACCGCCGCTCGGGGAGGCGAGACCATGGTTGCACCTCGATGACGTGATACAACATCGGCCGTCTGATCCGGAGCGCGATCTCCCGCGCGGCGCTCTGGAGCGCGCGCCGCCGCCCGGCACGAGCCGCGGCGCCCGCATCGCGCGCGAACAGCTGCAGCTCCGCGGTGCCGGGGGCGAAGGCGGTGAACTCGACGACGAGCCGCTCCACCGCTCCGGCGGGCGGTGACCGCTCGAGCTGCGTCTTGAGCGGTGCCGCAATGCGTTCCCGCGTCGCGGACGGGTCTTTGAGGGTCGCTTCCGCGAGCCAGGAGGCCCCGTGCTCGAGCTCGGCGTGCACGCGCACCACCTGCACCCGCCAGCCGCTGCGGCGCGGATCGCCGAGCGCGCGGTCGACGAGCTTGTCCAGGGCGTGAGCGAGCAGGTCCCGCTCGCCAACGGCCGAGAAGAACGTGAGGGCGGCCACGATCGGCTCGGGCACGACCCGTCCCACCACTGGCTCCGACACGAGTCCCGCCGCGAGCCGCCACAGCCGCCGGCCGGCGCGGCCGAACTGCGATACGACGGCTTCCTCCGGAAGCGCGACGAGCGCGCCCAATGTCTTGACGCCGAGCTGCAGCAGCCGGCGATGCGTGTCGGGGTCGAGCGGGAGAACGGCGAGCCGCTGGGAAGCGAGAAACTTTGCCTCCCCTCCCACGGGCACTATGACCGCTTCTCCCGGTTTGGCGCGCGTCGCGGCCACCCAGGAGACGAATTTCCCGCGGCCCCACCCTAC
>DATHKX010000103.1:0-2743 GCA_035488835.1 Gemmatimonadales bacterium | reverse complement strand
CTGCGAAGTGCGATTAGCAGTCGCCAGCCAGCCGATGCGCCAACCCGGCTCCGGGAGCGGACGCTCGTACTTGACCTGCACGCCCCAGCGCTTGGAGACATCGCGGTTGCGCTCGAGCCGCGCGCTCTGGGAGAATTGCTGAGTACCTGGATCCCAGAAGGTGTCGAGAAAGGTCACATCGTGGGTCATCCGGAACCGCTCGTGCAGCACGATCGCTTCGAAGGAGCGGTCTCCTTCCCATTCCTTTAGAAGGCCGAGCCGCGCATCGACGGTTTCACCGTATTGCGTGACGCGGGCGCTGCCGGGGTAGAGCAGATCTACGCCGTCGAGCGCGCGCAGCTTGGCCCAGCTGACGCTGCCGCCGAGCGAGAGCCCGGATCCCGCCAGCGTCGTGCCGATCATTGCGAACGTGAGCGCGTTGCCGTGCGACTGCGGCGCGGGGCCCAAGTTCGCCCCACCCGGTGGGAGCTGGGCGACCGAGGCCAAAGGCAACGGGGTGTTCAAGGAGGGCGACTTGGGGTGGCTGGCGTCGACCTGTTGCAGCGCGAGCGCGAGGCCGCCGAACCAGGCGCCGGCCGACCCGAACGCGCCTAGCGGTAGCGTGCGTCCCGCTCCGGCGTCTTGGGAAACGTTGTAGAAGGTGGGCGAGCTAAAGAACCGGGCGGCTCGGATCCGTGCCCCCTTGGCCGGATTCACGAACGGGTCGTGCAGCGTATCCGGCACGGCGATCGACACTCCGCCCATGGCGAGCGTGTAGGACGGGAAGATGTCGAACTGGTCTGCCGGAACGAGTGGGACCGTCTGGATCGGGATGCTCTGCGCCGGCGCCGCCCCGGCGACGGTCAAGAGTACAACGGAGAGGGAGACGACGCGCCTCGTCATGCGATACCTCGCTCGGTAGGGATCCCTGATGCACAGGATACCCAGCCTAGCGGGCGTCACGTCACCGGCCACCGTCGGTCGCGCGGGTGTGGCTCCCGCGCGACACGGCTCTCAACCCACGATCGTGCGAGAGTCCTTTCTACTATATGCCGGGGGAGGGCGGGTCAGGTGGCGTCCGAGCCAGCAACGCGGTAGTATCGAGCGAACCCCCAGCCAGGAGGCGGTAGCATGCCGACCGTCCAGGACATCCTCGCCCGGAAGGGCCGCGACGTCATTTCCGTGAAGCCGGGGGAAACCGTGCTCAAGGCCGCCGAGCTCATGAGCGAGCGCGGCATCGGCGGACTCGTGGTGACCGAGAGCGGCCGGCTGGTCGGCATCTTTACCGAGCGCGACATCCTGCGCCGTGTGGTTGCGCAGCGGCGCGATCCCGCCGCGACCAAGGTCGCCGAAGTCATGACGACGCCGGTCACCGCCTGCGCGCCCGACACGCCGGTCGACGATTGCGCTGCCATGATGACCGGGAAGCGCATCCGTCACCTGCCGGTGGTCAGCGACCGCGGCCTCGTCGGAGTCATCACGATCGGGGACGTGCTCGCGTTCCAGGTGCACGAGCAGCAGGACACCATCGATTACATGCACCACTTCATGTTCGACCTGCGGTAGTGTCGTCAGACCTCGGCCGCACTGCCGCTTCCAGAACCCCTCAACCACAACCCCTCAGCCACGCGCGCTGCCGTCCTGGAGTCCGCGGGTGAACCCGCGACTCGGCACGTGTCAGTAAACTGACGCACGCTCTGCCGCTTCAGCGGTACGCGCCGAGCCGCGGCTTCAGCCGCGAACGACGAGGGGCCTGGCTGGAATTCGTCAAAGCCGGGCGCGATTCGGACTCACCCACTGCTCAGCGCCGGTCCGCTCGTATTCGGGCGTATCTCCGGCCCAGCCGGGAATCACCTCTTTCGGGTGGCGCTCGTGCTGTGTGCGGAGATATTGCCGAACCGCCTCCAACGCACGAGGGCTTACGGTCTCCAGCGTGTAGCCCTTCGCCCATCTCAATCCATTCACGCCGTGGCCGAGGCGCTCGACGTTGGCATGGTGCGCGCTGCCTCCTTTGAAGCGCTGCGCGAGGCGGCTCAGGTTCGTCTGGGGGTCGGTCCGAACCAGCAGATGGAGGTGCGTCGTCACCATCCCTATCTCGAGCACGTGAGCCCGCTCCTGACGAGCGATGTTCCGGAGATAGCGACACAAGAAGGCCGCTAACTCAGCATCGAGTAGCGGCAGGCGACCGCGCGTTGCCCAGACTACGTGGTAGTAGAGACGGTGTCGCATACGACCCATACATGACGAAGCGCGATCCCGCGCCCCTAACCAAAGACATGCGGCGCACACCCAAACCACGCAGCGCGCGTACCCTAGTCCGCGAGTGAACCCGCGACTCGGCACGTGTCAGTAAACTGACGCGCGCTCTGCCACTTCAGCGGTACGCGCCGAGCCGCCGCTTCAGCCGCGAACGGCGAGCGGCAACGCCTTACCCAGCAACGCCTTACCCGGCAGTGTAACACGCGTCGTTGTACGTCACAGCGGCCATGTCACATATTGGTGCCCCCCAATGACTACCGGCGCGAACGACGTCTGGGTGTTCCGGATCGTGCATCAGGACACGGGCAAGCCCGCTCAGGGCGTGCCCGTGACCGTGCTCGATCGCGCCGGAAACGCGGAGGGTCATTGGGTGAGCGACGCGGACGGCACCGTCGTGATCCCGCGCCGCGAGACAGTGAAGCTGCGCCTCCGGGTGGGCTTGCGGAGCGAGGACCCGATCGAGCTCGCGACCGCGACGCTCGGCGAGGGGCCGACGCCGCTGGCG
>DATHKX010000102.1:0-11167 GCA_035488835.1 Gemmatimonadales bacterium | reverse complement strand
TCGTCCGGTCTCGATGTCGAACGCGTGGAGCCAGCGGTCGAGCGCCGCAGCGATGAACACCACGCCGCCCGCCGTCACGATCGGTCCACCCAGGCTGGGCGAGCCCCACTCGGCCGGAATCTTCGCGGCCTGCTCCGGGGGAACCAGTCGGGCGGGCGAGCCGAGCGGGACTTCCCACAGCCGGCCGCCCGTCTTCAAGTCGATCGCGACGAGCGTTCCAAAGGGCGGCGGCGTGCACGGCAGACCGGCCGGACTCAAGAGGATACGCCGCCGCATCACATAGGGCGTCCCCTCCATGCCGTTGTACTCGTAGTCGTGACCCAGCCGCTTGTCCTCGGCCATCGACCGCTCATGGTTGAAGCGGTCGCGCGGGATCAGCTGCACCACCGCGCCGATCCGGTTCACCGGCACGACCGCGATCTGCCGTACCGGATCCACGGCGACGCCGCCCCAATGCGCGCCGCCGATGTTGGAGGGCATCACGAAGGTTCCCCGCACGCTCGGCGGCGTGAAGATCCCCTCGTTCCGGAGCCCATCGATCGCGGCGTGGCAGGCGGCGCGGTCCGCGTCGCTCGTGCCCCACACACTGTCTGTCGAAAACCGATGGGGGCTGAGCGGCGGCGTCACCGCGGTGAAGGGCTGGGTGGGAGACGCCTGCTCCTCCGGGATGTCGCTCGCGGGAACCGGACGCTCCTCCACCGGAAAGATCGGCTGCCCAGTCTCGCGGTTGAGTACGAACAGCATGCCGGACTTCGTAGCCTGAACGACGGCGGGGATCGGGGCGCCGCCGTGAGTGACAGTCACCAGCGCCGGCGGGGACGCGTTGTCGTAATCCCACAGGTCGTGGTGCACGGTCTGAAACGCCCAGACCAACTTGCCGGTCGAAGCCCGGAGGGCCACGATCGAGTTGGCGTAGCGGTTGTTGCCGAGACGGAGCACGCCGTAGTAGTCGGGGGCGGCACTTCCGGTGGGGACGAATACGAGATCCCGTTCGGGGTCCGCCGCCAGGACCGACCAGGCGTTGGCGGCGCCCGTCTTGTGGGCCATCGCGCCGCGCCACTCGCCGTAGGCGGGATCCTTGGGATCCTGCGGGATCGGGTCCCAGGTCCACTTGAGGGTCCCGGTGCGGGCATCGTAGGCGCGCACCTCGCCGCTCGCCGGGTTGGGCCTGCTGTTGTCCGCGACCGAGGAGCCGGTGATCACCAGCCCGCTCACGACCACCGGCGGCGACGTAATCGAATACGCGCCCGGCTCGAACGGCGGAATCCGCAGGCCGGCCTTGAGCTCCACCATTCCCTTCGCGCCGAACCCGGCGCAGGGCCGCCCGTCCCGGGCGTCGAGGGCGAACAGTTGTGACTGCGCCGTGGCCACGAATATCCGCCGCCGACACGCAGCCCCAGCGGGAGCGGACTCATCGAGCCAGGTGGAGACGCCTCGGCTGGCGAAGTCGCCGTAGCTCACGTCGCGCTTGATCTTGGGGTCGAACACCCAGCGCTCGCGTCCCGTGGCCGGGTCCAGCGCGATCACCCGCCCCAGCGGGGTGCCAAGGTACATCGTCCCGTCCACCACGAGGGGAGTCGCCTCGAAGGCGGTGGCCTTTTCGGTTTTGAAGCGGGGGTCGGTCTCTCCGGTGCGGTACGTCCATGCCACTGCAAGGCGGGTGACATTCTCCCGGGTGATCGTCGACGCTGGGCTGTAACGGCTTCCCTGGGCGTCGCGCCCGTTGGCGCTCCAGTCGACTTCCTGGCCATGGAGTGCAGCGGGTGCGATCCCGAGCAGCAGCGCCGTCACCAGTACACGCATGCCCCACCTCCCCGAGTGAATTCGCCAGCGGCTCGATGTCGAGACGAGCCTCGGCCCACGAATGTTACACGGCACTTGACCCGGCGCCCGCCGGCCGGGGACATTGCGGTGAACCCTGCCAGGAGCCAATCCGTGACCGCGACCGCCACCACGAATCCCAATTTCTCATTCGTTCTCGATCACGCCCCGGCCGAGCCCGCGGCCGCCAGGCAGCACTTTCTTGCGAAGCTCGCGTTCGAGACCGATCCTGCGGACGTGCATCTCGATTTGGAACGTCGGCACCCGGGGATCGTCGTGATAGACACGCGCAGCCCGGACGCCTACGCGCGCTGCCACATCCCCGGCGCCGGCAACCTGCCGACTCGCACCATCAGCCCTGAGACGACGGCGTCCCTGCCCCGCGACAAGGTGATCGTGACCTACTGCTGGGGCCCGGGATGCAACGGCTCCACCCGGGCCGCCGCGAAGCTCGCCGCCCTCGGCTTCCGCGTGAAGGAAATGATCGGTGGGATCGGCTACTGGAGAAAGGAAGGGCTGCCGGTCGAAGGGACGTCGCCGGACGACGCGCCGCTGTACGCCTGACGGCAGGCCGGCGTCGAGGGTCGTGCTTTTGCGCCGTTCCAACTATTGTGTAGCAGGCCGAGCGGCCAAGACCTTCGATGCCTGAAGCCCCGCAGTGGGCCCGTGTGCGCGGCGAGATGAATTGCTACATCCGTCGAGGGGCGTGGTACGAAGTGCTTCGCCTCACGCCCGAAGAAGTGGTGCTCGAGGTGAATCGGCGACCGGTGCGCGTCGAACGATCCTCGATACAGATCGTGCCCCTCCGGCCGCACACGTGGTCCGTGGTGGCCCGCCCCCGAGACTCCGTCGACATGCCGCTGAGTTGGGGATCGCCCTACGTGGTCTGCCCCGGCTGTGCCCATCGCCAGCGCCTCTCGGGACAGCCAACGGATTTGCGGTGCGAGAAATGCGGCGGCGTGTTCGCGATCGCCTGGGATGATCCGTATTGAGCCTGACGCCGTGCCCACCGATTTGCTAAGTTGAGTCCGACAATCACGCGACCGTGGCGGAACTGGTAGACGCGCAGGACTTAGGATCCTGTGGGGCAACCCGTGGGGGTTCGAGTCCCTCCGGTCGCATCGTGCTCAGCTCGTCCTGAGGTAGCGCTCGTCCCAGGCGACCGCGAACGACTGCTCGCAGCGGGTGCACCGCTTCTCGCCGGACGGCCGGCCCACCGGCGCGCGCGCGGCGCAGTTGGGACACACCACGTAGAAAAAGCCCCAGCTCTCAGGCAGCTTGTTGGCGTCTTGCGGGCGCGGCACGATGGTCCATCGGCTGGGACGCGTCTCGGTGATTTCCACGGAGTCCCGGGGAACCCGCAGCGTCGCGTTGTCCACCTCGAGCACTGCCTCGTCTGGCCCGAGGCTCCGCACGAGATACCACGCACCGCGCCGCAGCACACTTGGGGTGTCCTGGCGCAGACGCGCCCAACGCTGGCTGGGCGCCGCGGGCGCGGACACTCAGCTCACCCGCGGCGCAGCAGCCACCAGGCCACCGCCGCCCCGGCCACGATCCACAAAACAACGCGCCACAGCCCGCTGCCCGGCGAGTCCGCGTCGTCAGGGATCGGCGGCGGCCGGATCGCTCGAGCGGCGGGAGCCACCGGCGGCCTCACCGCTGCCCCGCTGGGCGCGACCCGCGCCATCGCCTGCTCGTAGACTCGCCGCACGTCGGGCGGCATCGCGTCCACGCTGTCGTACTGCTTTCCGTTGACGACGATCTCGCGGACCGTGGCCTTGATGTGCGTTCCGCTCACGCCCATGTCGCGCTGCAGCACCGACAGGATCTCCTCGCCGCCGGATTTCCTGAGCGCCACGAGTGCCACCTCGTACTCCTTGCGGACGTCGGGCGGCATCTGGTCGACGCTGTCGTACTCCTTACCGTTGAAGACGATCTTCAGGCTCACGGCCGCAAAAGTATGACGCGGCGGACGTCCAGGGCAAGAGCAGCGCTGGCGCCGCGCCGCAGCGCCCATAACTTTTCCACTCCCCCGTTCGCCCCGAGGTCCGCTGATGCGTTACGCCTGTGCCGTCACCGCCTGCGTCCTGCTCGTCGCTCCCCGCGTCGCCACCGCCCAGGAGACGCCGACCGAGAAGGTCGCCGCCGCCGACGTCATCCGCCGGATGAACGAGCTCGAGCGCTCGCTCGCCCTGCCGCAGCTCGTCGCGCGGCTCACCGCGGCGCGCGACGCACGGCGCGACGCCGTGATCGCCCGGGCCAAGGACCTGATGGACCGGGAGCTCTTGGCGATGGCCGACGACATCACGCGTCACCCGGAGACCGGCTGGAAGGAGGAGCGCTCGGTCAAGATCCTCACCGACTATCTCACCGCACACGGCTTCGACGTCGAGCCCGGTGTGGCGGGACTCAAAACCGCCTTCGTGGCGCGCTACCGCAAGGGCACTCCCGGACCGAATCTCGGCGTCATCGTCGAGTACGACGCGCTGCGCGGCACCAGCCGCGACTTCCACGGCGACCAGCACAGCGCCCAGGGGCCCGTGGGGCTCGCCGCGGCCGTCGCCGTGGCGGAGTTCCTCACGAGCTCGAAGACCCCGGGCACCGTGACGGTGTACGGCACACCGGCGGAGGAGCTCGCGTCGCCTGCCGCGAAGACCGTCATGTACAACGCCGGCGTCTTCAAGGGCGCGGACGTCCTGATCCGCTCCCATTCGTCCACGGCGACACAGGCGCCCGGCCCCGGC
Organism: Gemmatimonadales bacterium; assembly: GCA_035488835.1. GTDB lineage: Bacteria > Gemmatimonadota > Gemmatimonadetes > Gemmatimonadales > GWC2-71-9 > AG41. Next base: position 6,602 of record DATHKX010000102.1, on the reverse strand, counting down.
TTCGGCAGCTGCTGCATGAACATCAACGTGATGCATTACGTGTTCTCGGGGGCTCCGGCGCATCAGCTGCAGGCGTGGGACGGACGGGACGCGCTGATGGGCGTGATCGAGCTGTTCAATCACATCGACGGCCTGCGCAAAACGCTGCGCCCGGAGACCAAGATCCAGGGGATCATTACCGAGGGCGGCAAGGCGCCGAACGTCGTGCCGGACCGCGCGGCGGCGGAGTTCTGGATCCGCTACCCCGACCCGGTCTACCTCGCGCAGGTGACGGAGCGCGTGAACGACGCGGCCCGCGGCGCGGCGCTCGCGACCGGCACCAAGGTGCACATCGACCTGGACTCGTCCTCCCGCAACGGTATCTCGGTCGCCGCCCTCAACGACCTCGCGTTCGCGTACATGAAGAAGTTCGGCGCCACCAAAGTCGAGACAGATCCGGGCCGGCCTCTACCCTTTGAGGAAACAGGCACCGTCGCGACCCAAATCCCCGGCGTGGGGCTCACCGCGCACAGCTCGAACGGCGGCTACCACACCTTCGAGATGGAAGCTGACGCGCTCGGCGAGGTCGGCCATCACGGATTCCTCGTGGATGCGCAGACGATGGCGGCGGTGCTGTACCACTTCGCCACCGACGCGCCGTATCGGGCGGCGGTCAAGCGCGAATTCGACGGCCTGCAAGGCCTCTACAGCGACTATCTCGCGGCCCTCCGGAACGCGTATCCGCTCCCGACCGTCCCCGAGCCGACGGGAAACTGAGTCATGCGCCCCGCCCTCCTCCTGGCCCTCGCCGCGACCTGCGGCATCGCGTCGCTCTCGGCGCAGCAACGCGCCATCTCGGACTCGGACCTGTTCGCGTTCCGCTGGGTGGCGAGCCCGCAGATCTCACCCGACGGCCGCCAGGCGGCGTACGTGCTGGTGACCGTGAACGCGAAGCACGACGGCTACGAGACAAGCCTCTGGATCGTCGCGACCGACGGCGGGTCCCCGCCACGGCGGCTCACCGCCGGCCCGCACGACGCCGCGCCGCGCTGGTCGCCTGACGGCACGACGCTCGCGTTCCTGCGTCCCAAGGACGGCCACGCGCAGCTCTACCTGCTGTCCCTGGCGGGCGGCGAGGCGCAGCAGCTGACCGACCTTCCCAAGGGCGCGTCCGCGGCGGCGTGGTCGCCCGACGGGAAGACGATCGCGTTCACGAGCACCACCACACCCGAGGACCTGGCGAAGAAGGACACGACCGAAAAGCCGAAGAGCGACGTCCGGATCGTCACACAGGCCGAGTTCCGGGGTGACGACGAAGGGTACTTCGACCCGACGGAGCACGCCCACATCTGGACCGTGCCGGCCGGCATGCCGGGCGATGAGCCGGCGAAGGCGCATCAGGTGACGTCCGGCGCGTTCGACGAAGAGGCGCCGCAGTGGAGCCGCGACGGGGCGCGGATCTATTTCGTGTCCGACCGGAAGAAGGAGTCGTACTACTATCCCCCCGACGCCAACGTCTATTCCATCCCTGCCGGCGGTAGCGCGATGGATACGGTGGTGGACATCAACGGTCCGGTGTTCGGTGCGGCGCTCGCACCCGACGGCAAGGTTGTGGCATTCCGCGGCTGGATTAATCCGCGAGCGGCCCGCTCCTACAATCAGTCCGACCTCTTCGTGTCGCGGGACGGTCAGCCGAACAACCTCACCGCCGACTACGACTTCGACATGGGCAGCGACGTGATCGGCGATCAGGCGCCGCCGCGCGGCGGCGGAGGCTCGAGCCCCAACATCTGGACCGCGGACGGCAAGGCCGTGATCGTGACCACCACCGAGCACGGGCGCTCGAACCTGGTGCGGTTCGACGCGCAGACGGGAGCGCGCGAGCCGTTGACCACCGGGGATCACGCCGTCCTCGCCTACACCGCCACGCCCGACGCCCGCCGGTTCGTCCTGACGATGGGCGACCCGACACACCTCCCCGACGTGTACGCGCTCGACGCGCAGACGAAGCGTCTCACCCAGCTCACCCACGTGAACGACTCGCTGCTCGCGAAGCGCCAGCTCGTGACGCCCGAGGACTTCTGGTACACGAGCTTCGACGGGCGGAAGATCGAGACGTGGATCATGAAGCCGGTGGGCTTCACGCCCGGCAAGAAGTACCCCCTGATCCTCAACATCCATGGCGGCCCGCACACCGCCTACGGTTACATCTTCTTCCACGAAATGCAGGTGATGGCCGCGCGGGGCTATGTCGTGGTCTATCCCAACCCGCGGGGGAGCACCACGTACGGTCAGGAGTTCGGCAACATCATCCAGTACAAGTATCCCGGCGATGACTACAAGGATTTGATGGTCGCGGTGGATTCCGTGATCCGTCGCGGCTACGTGGATTCGACCAAGCTGGGCGTGACGGGTGGATCGGGCGGCGGGCTGCTCACCGACTGGACCGTGGGCCACACGCACCGCTTCGCCGCCGCGGTGTCGCAGCGCGACGTGGCCGACTGGCTGGGCTTCTGGTACACGGCGGACTTCACGCTCTTCCAGCCGTCCTGGTTCCGCTCCACGCCGTTCCGCGATCCGCAGGAGTTCCTCGCCCGCTCGCCCGTGCGCTACGCGGACAGCGTCACCACACCCCTGATGTTCATCCTGGGAGATGCCGACTTTCGGACACCACCCACCCAGGGCGGTGAGGCGATGTTCCGTGCCCTCAAATACCTGCACAAGACCACCGTGCAGGTTCGGTTCCCCGGCGAGTCGCACGAGCTGTCGCGCTCCGGCAAGCCGGTACACCGGGTCGAGCGGCTGCAGCACATCCTCAACTGGTTCGACAAGTACCTGCTGGGAAAGCCGACGACGCTGTACGAGGTGCAATGACAGTCGGCGCCCCGTCACAACTCGGGGCGCGACTGTCTCTCTGACATCAGGAGGGGTTCGGGTAGAACCGCACCTGCAGCAGCTTCAGCCCATTGTTGTCGTACTGCCAGAGGAAGTCCTGCAGGCACGCATCGAACAAGCTCACGGTCGGCGTGCCGCACGCCAGCTGGGCCGGGCTCCCGATTACCAGGGAAATGGTCGTAAGCGCGCTGGTCACGTTGCGGAAGCTGCTCTTGCCGGTCCCGCGCACGAAGACTTCATTGTCGGTCGAGCACAGGATCGTCGCCACGCCCGTGGTGGGATCGACGAACGTCGCGCAAGTAGCGATTTTGGACTGCCCACCCGGCGTGCCGAGCGCGCGCGCCCAGACGGTGTAGCTGCCTGGGGCGGGGAGGGAGAAGGAGGCTTCGCCGTCCGTCCCGTTCTTGTCGAGCACCTCGAACACGCCGTCGGCCGCCTGACTGAGCAGAATCTTCGTCGTCACGGCCACGCCGCTCTTCGTCCCGAGGTCCACGAAGATGACGTTGCCGCTCCCATTCCCATTCATGTTGGGATTCTTGTCGTGCGAAACGCCGATGATGTTGAGATTGTAATGCGGGCCGCTGGGCGCGCCATTGCCCGTCTGCGCGGCGGCCACGGCCGGCCCGCTCAGCGCGGCCGTCACAGCGGCTGCCAGGTGGAATGTGAAACGCATGAGTCCTCCTTTGAATCGGTTTCAGAAAACACCAAGCCCCGTCGGCCACCTCGCGGGCGCAACGGGGCTTGTGCGGACCGTGCTGTATCACGGCTCCCAGCCACTATGGACCCGCTGTCACTCCGCGCGGAGTGACAGGGCTCACGACCGTGGTGGCCGTTGGTGGACGGTCGTCGTTCTCGGTTGACCCGCACCGCGGGTCACTAGGCACGCACGGCGAAGGATCGTACTTTAGGCAACCTTGACTGCTTCCTGGCACGTACTGCTTGACGTCGCGCTGCGGACGTCGATCGTCTACCTCGCCCTGCTGGTGGGGCTGCGTCTCACCGGCACCCGTCAGCTCGGCCAGATGTCCACGTTCGATCTGGTGCTGCTCCTCATCATCGCGAACGCGGTGCAGAACGCGATGGTGGGGCCCGACACGAGCCTCGCGGGCGGACTGGTCGCGGCTGGCGTGCTGATCGCCTGGCACCGCGTGATCCAGTGGTGGCGGGTGCGGAGCCGGGGGCTCGCGAAGCTGCTCGCCGGCGAAGGCATCATGCTGATTCACAGCGGCAAGATCCTCACGGAGCACCTGGGGCGCGCCGGGATCACGCGGGACGAGCTGCGTCAAGCGCTGCGCGAGCACGGCGTCACCGACGTCGCCGACGTGATGCTCGCCGTGCTCGAGCCGGATGGAGCGGTGAGCGTGGTGCGATACGACGATATCAAGCCGGGCGACCAGCCACACCGCCGGATACGGGCAATACGCAGGAATCAGTAGGCTAATACCTAGGAATCAGTAGAGAATGGAGAGCAGAACAGGCAACGACTAGACGCACAGACGCACAGTGGTGAACAGGGATGAGGGGCGAGGAATACCTCTTCACGACCCCCTGTTCTCCCCGGTGCGTCTGTGCGTCTAGCTGTTGCACGTCCTGCTCAGTGCCCCCTGTGCTATTAGATTTACTCTCGCATGCCCACCATCCAGATCAAGAAGACCGGCGAAGAGCCGGGTGCCGCCTCGCTCGCCGTCACCGTGCCGGTCGAGCAGGTTCAGGAGGCCGAGGCGCGCGCCACCTCCGCCTACCAGCAGCGGGCCCGGCTTCCCGGGTTCCGCAAGGGAAAAGCGCCCACCGCCCTCGTGAAGCGGCAGTTCGCCGAGGACATCCGCCAGCAGACGCTGGAGGACCTGATTCGCGAGAGCTGGAAGGCGGCGCTCGCGCAGGAGGCGCTGAAGCCGATCGCGGACCCCCACATCCACAACCTCAAGTGGGACGCCGGCGCCCCGGTCACCTTCGAGTTCCACGTGGAGGTGAAGCCCGACCTCACGCTCGAGCGGATCGGCAAGTTCTCTTTGAAGCGCACTGTGCCCAAGGTCACCGAGGACCGGGTGCTCGCCCAGCTGAACGAGCTGCGGGAGCAGAAGGCGCCGTGGACGCCCGTCGCGGGCGACAAGCCCAAGCCCAAAGACCTGGTCCAGGTGACGATCGCGACCCGTGAGGGGGACCAGGTGAAGGATCCCCAGCCCTATCAAATCGTGTTAGGTGAGGGGCGCGCGATCCCGGAGGTCGAAGAGCGGATCATGGGCATGCTGCCGGGCGAGTCGGTCGACGCCACGGTGCGCTTCCCGGCCGACTTTCCCGAGGAGGCGAAGCGGGGGCAGCCGCGCGACATCCGCATCACCCTGCACGAGGTGAAGCGGCAGCAGCTGCCCGAGCTCGACGACGCGTTCGCCCGCGAGGTGGGGGACTTCGAGTCGCTCGAGGCGCTCCGCAAGGTCGTGCGGGAGGATCTCGAGAAGGAGGCCGAGCGCGAGGCGGACGCCCAGCTGCGCCGGGACCTGATCGACCAGATCGTGCAGGCCAACCGCCTCGTGGCGCCGCGGCCTTTGGTCGAGCGCGCCCTGGCCGTGTACGCCCAGGCCTACGGCATTGCGGAGGACCGCTGGCCCGACTTCGCGCAGGAATTCCGGCCCGTGGCCGAGGCGCAGGTGCGGCGCGACCTGATCCTGGACTGGGTCGTGGAGCACCATGGCCTGCGGGCGACCGAAGCGGAGCTCGAGCAAAAGCTGCAGGAGGTCGCGGCCCGGCGCGGGACACCGGTCGCGGAGGTGCGCGCCGCGCTCGAGAAGGCCAAGCGGCTGCGCGACCTGGAGCGCGGCCTGACCGAGGAGAAGGTGTTTACGTTTCTACTGTCGCAATCCACCGTGGAGTCAGCGTGACGAGGAACCAGATTTATCCGCCCTACATCATCGAGCGCTCCAGCCGTGGCGAGCGCACCTACGACATCTTCAGCCGGCTGCTCATGGACCGCATCGTGTTCCTGGGCACCCAGATCAACGACGAAGTCTCGAACATCATCATCGCGCAGCTCTTGTTCCTCGACGCGGACAACCCGGAGCGGGACATCTACCTGTACGTCAACTCGCCCGGCGGCCTCGTCTCCTCGGGGATGGCGATCTACGATACGATGCAGTTCCTGCGCGCCCCCGTGAACACGATTTGCATGGGGATGGCGGCCTCGATGGGCTCGTTCCTGCTCGCCGCCGGCCGCAAGGGGAAGCGTTCGGCACTGCCGCACGCGCGCATCATGATGCACCAGCCGTCGGGCGGGACGCAGGGCACGGCGGCCGACATCGAGATCCAGGCGCGCGAGATCCTGTACCTGCGCGGCAAGCTCAACGAGCTGTACGCCAAGCACACCGGCAAGCCCGTGGAGCACATCGAAAAGGACATGGACCGCGACCGCTTCATGTCGGCCGAGGAAGCCAAGGAATACGGGCTAATTGACCACGTGATAGCGAACTTCCAGGAGATCGACGACGGGAAGAAGAAGTGACGGCTTGCGCCGGTCACCCGACTTTCCCATACTAAGGTCAGATGTCCCACGATAAGCACCTCCGCTGCTCCTTCTGCGGCAAGTCGAAGGACTCGGTCCGGAAGTTCATTTCCGGCCCGTCGGTCTACATTTGCAATGAGTGCATCGCCCTCTGCAACGAGATCCTGGCGGAGGACGAGGAGCGGGAGGTCTCCGAGGCGATCACGCAGGTCCCCACGCCCGCCGAGATCAAGGA